>JAKFEA010000265.1:0-24581 GCA_036675905.1 Acidovorax sp.
GAGAAGCGCTTCCGCGCCACCCAGCTGTTCCGCTGGATCCACCAGCGCGGCGCGCGCGACTTCGACCAGATGACCGACCTGGCCAAGTCGCTGCGCGACAAGCTCAAGGGCTGCGCCACGATCGAGGGGCTGACCGTGGCCAGCCGCCAGGCGTCGGCCGACGGCACCATCAAGTGGCTGTTCGACGTCGGCGGCGGCAATGCCGTCGAGGCCGTCTACATCCCCGAGGACGACCGCGCCACGCTGTGCGTGTCCTCGCAGGCGGGCTGCGCCGTCGGCTGCCGCTTCTGCGCTACCGGCCACCAGGGCTTCTCGCGCAACCTCACCGCCGGCGAGATCGTCGCCCAGCTCTGGTACGCCGAGCACCACCTGCGCGAGCAGCTGGGCACGCGCGAGCGCGTGATCTCCAACGTGGTGATGATGGGCATGGGCGAGCCGCTGCAGAACTACTCGGCGCTGGTGCCGGCACTGCGGGTGATGCTGGACGACCATGGCTACGGGCTGTCGCGACGGCGCGTGACGGTGTCCACCTCGGGCGTGGTGCCCATGATGGACCGGCTGGCGCAGGACTGCCCGGTGGCGATGGCCGTCTCGCTGCACGCGCCCAACGACGCGCTGCGCGACAACCTGGTGCCGCTGAACCGCAAGTACCCGCTGGCCGAATTGCTGGATGCCTGCAACCGCTACCTGGAACACGCCCCGCGCGACTTCATCACCTTCGAGTACTGCATGCTCGACGGCGTCAACGACCAGCCGGAGCACGCGCGCGAACTGATCGCGCTGGTGCGCGGCCACGCTGGCCGCGGCGTCAACTGCAAGCTGAACCTGATCCCGTTCAATCCCTTCCCGCAATCCGGGCTGACGCGCTCGCCCCACAGCCGCGTCGCGGACTTCGCGGCATTGCTGAGTGATGCTGGTATCGTCACCACCGTGCGCAAGACGAGAGGGGACGACATCGCCGCCGCCTGCGGCCAGCTGGCCGGCGACGTGCAGGACCGCACCCGGGTGGGCGAGCGCATCGCCCGCCAGCGCACCGTGATCCTGAAACGGGCGCCGGCAAGCGCCGTCGCCAAGGAGTCTTGAGCATGAAGCGCGGGGTGGGCCTGTTGGGCCTTGTGGCGGCCGTGGTGCCGTGGGCGGGCGTCCTGGCGGCGGGGCTGTTGCTGGGAGGCTGCGCCCAGACGGCCGAAGGCAGCATGGCGTCGGGCGACATTCCGACCGCGTCCGACGAAACCGATGCGCGCCGCCGCGCCCGCATCCGGATGGAATTGGCGGTCGGCTACTTCGAGCAGGGCAAGACGGCCGTGGCGCTCGACGAGCTCAAGCAGGTCATCGCAGCCGATCCGACCTTTTCCGACGCCCACAACTTGCGCGGGCTGGTGTACATGCGGCTGAACGACGCGGCCCAGGCCGAGGAGAGCTTCAAGCGCGCCGTCTCGCTGAACCCGCGCGACGCCAGCGCCACCCACAACCTGGGCTGGCTCCTGTGCCAGCAGCGCCGCTTCCCGGAGGCCGACCGCGCATTCGACCAGGCGCTGGCCAACCCGCTCTACCCCGATCGCGCCAAGACGCTGATGGCCAAGGGCCTGTGCCAGTCCCAGGCCGGCCAGCCGGCCGAGGCGGAGAAGAGCCTGGCGCACGCCTACGAGATCGACGCGGGCAACCCCATCGTCGGCTACAACCTGGCCGCGCTGCTCTACAAGCGGGGCGAACTGGAGCGCTCGCAGTTCCTGATCCGGCGCCTGAACAACAGCCAGCTGGCCAATGCCGAAACGCTGTGGCTCGGCGTCAAGGTGGAGCGCAAGCTGGGCGACCGGTTGGCCATGAGCCAGCTGGCCGACCAGCTCATGCGGCGCTTCCCGCAATCGCGCGAGGCCGCGGCCCTGGACCGCGGGGCCTTCGATGAGTGAGGCCGCCGCCGTGCCGCAGGTGTCCGCAGGCGCCTTGCTGCGGCAGGCGCGCGAGTCCGCAGGCCTGCACGTCGCCGCGCTGGCCGTATCGCTCAAGGTTCCGGTGCGCAAGCTCGAGGCGCTGGAAGAAGACCGCTACGGCGACCTGCCCGATGCCGTCTTTGCCCGGGCCCTGGCTTCCAGCGTCTGCCGCAACCTGAAGATCGATCCGCAGCCGGTGCTGGCGCGCCTCCCGCAGACGGCGGCGCCGCGACTGGTGCAGGCCCACGAAGGCATCAATGCGCCGTTCCGCGCGCCCGGCGACGTGGTGGCGGCCGGCTGGCAGCAGCAACTGATGCGACCGGTGCCGCTGATGGTCGGCGCGCTGCTGCTGGGCGCGCTGGCCATCCTGCTGCTGCCGACGCTGCGCATCGAGGAGAACCTGGCCAAGGTCCGCTCCGAGGCGCCCGCGGTACCTATGGCGGCAGCGGTCGTGGTCCAGCCGGGTGTGAAGGCGGGCACCGATGGGGCCGCTCCCGCTGCCGACCCGTCCAGCCCGGCGGTCGCCGCCGCAGGGGCGCAAGCGCCGGCTGCAACGGCTTCGGGCGTGGCTGCGGTCGCGGGCATGCCTGCGGAAGTCCCGGCAAACCTCGCTGTCGCCATGCCCGCTCCGGCCGCAACCTCGGCCGAGCCGGTCACCACTCCCACCGGGCCGGCCAGCGGCCTGGTGGTGTTCAAGGCCAGCGGCCCCTCCTGGGTGCAGGTCGTCGACAGCCGCGGCGAAGTGGCGCTGCGCCGCCTGCTGGCGCCGGGCGAGAGCGCCGGCGCCTCCGGCAGCCTGCCCCTGTCGGTGACCGTCGGCAGCGTCAACAGCACCGCCGTCGAAGTGCGCGGCAAGCCCTTCGACCTGGGCACCATGGCGAAGGACAACGTCGCCCGTTTTGAAGTGAAGTAAGCCCGTGACAGAACCCTGCCTGCCGGTGCAGCCGGCCGCTCCCGCTCCCCGTCGCACCCGCCAGGCCCGCGTGGCCTGGGGCGGGCGCGTGGTCACGGTGGGCGGCGACGCGCCGGTGCGGGTGCAGTCCATGACCAACACCGACACCGTGGACGCGATCGGCACCGCGATCCAGGTCAAGGAGCTGGCCCAGGCCGGCTCGGAGCTGGTGCGCATCACCGTCAACACGCCCGAGGCTGCGCAGCAGGTGCCGTACATCCGCGAGCAGCTCGACCGCATGGGCGTGGACGTCCCCCTGGTCGGCGACTTCCATTACAACGGCCACCGCCTGCTGACCGAATTCCCGGACTGCGCAAAGGCGCTGTCCAAGTACCGCATCAACCCCGGCAACGTCGGCAAGGGCGACAAGCGCGACCGCCAGTTCGGCCAGATGATCGAAGCCGCCATGCGCTGGGACAAGCCGGTGCGCATCGGCGTCAACTGGGGCAGCCTCGACCAGGAGCTGCTCGCTTCGCTGATGGACGAGAACGCGCGCCGCGCCGAGCCCTGGGACGCGCGCAGCGTCATGTACGAGGCGCTGATCACCTCGGCGGTCGAGTCGGCCCGCCGGGCCGAGGAGATGGGCATGCGGGGCGAGCAGGTGATCCTGTCGTGCAAGGTCAGCGGCGTGCAGGACCTGGTCTCGGTCTACCGCGAGCTGGCGCGCCGCTGCGACTACCCGCTGCACCTGGGCCTGACCGAAGCCGGCATGGGCACCAAGGGCACGGTGGCCTCCAGCGTGGCGCTGGGCATCCTGCTGCAGGAGGGCATAGGCGACACGATCCGCGTGTCGCTCACGCCGCAACCCGGCGAGTCGCGCACGCAGGAAGTGGTGATCGCCTCGGAGATCCTGCAGTCGCTCGGCCTGCGCGCCTTCGTGCCCAGCGTCACCGCCTGCCCGGGCTGCGGCCGCACCACCAGCACCACCTTCCAGGAACTGGCCAAGCAGATCGACGACCACCTGCGCGCCAACATGCCGGTGTGGCGCAGCAAGTACCCCGGCGTGGAGAAGCTGCGCGTCGCCGTCATGGGCTGCATCGTCAACGGGCCCGGCGAGAGCAAGCATGCCGACATCGGCATCAGCCTGCCCGGCACCGGGGAGGCGCCCGCCGCGCCGGTGTTCATCGACGGCCAGAAGGCGATGACCCTGCGCGGCGACCACATCGCGGCCGAGTTCCACCAGATCGTCGAAAACTACATCGAGAAGCGCTTCGGCTCCGCTGCCGAATCCGCTTGAGCGGGCAATCCATGGCTGAAAAACCCAGTGCCGTCAAAGGCATGAACGACATCCTGCCGCCCGAATCGGCGCGCTGGGAGTGGCTGGAAGACAAGGTGCGCGACCTGATGGCGCGCTACGCGTACCGCAACGTGCGCACGCCCATCCTGGAGTACACCCAGCTGTTCGTGCGCGGGCTGGGCGAGGTGACCGACATCGTCGAGAAGGAGATGTACTCCTTCGAGGACCGCCTCAACGGCGAGCACCTGACCCTGCGCCCGGAGAACACCGCCGGCGTGGTGCGGGCGGTGGCCGAGCACTCGCTGCTGTACGACGGCGGCAAGCGCCTGTACTACATGGGCCCCATGTTCCGGCACGAGCGCCCGCAGCGCGGCCGCTACCGCCAGTTCCACCAGATCGGCGCCGAAGCGCTGGGCTTTGCCGGCCCCGACGTGGACGCCGAGCTGATCCTGCTGGCCGACGCGCTCTGGAAGGAGCTGGGGCTGGCCGACGTGCGGCTGGAAATCAACAGCCTGGGCCAGCCCGAAGAGCGGCGCCAGCATCGCGCCGAGCTGATCGCCTACCTGGAACAGCACGCCGACCTGCTGGACGAGGAAGCCAGGCGCCGGCTGCACAGCAACCCGCTGCGCATCCTCGACACCAAGAACCCCTCGATGCAGGCCATGGTCGAGGGTGCGCCACGCCTGATCGACTTCCTCGGGGCGCAATCGCTGGCCCATTTCGACGGCCTGAAGGCGATGCTCGATGCGAACGGCATCGCCTACCGCATCAACCCGAGGCTGGTGCGCGGCCTCGATTACTACAACCTGTCGGTCTTCGAGTTCGTCACCGATCGCCTCGGCGCGCAGGGCACGATCTGCGCGGGCGGCCGCTACGACTACCTGATCGGGCAGATCGGCGGCAAGGCCGCACCCGCCGTGGGTTGGGCGATCGGCGTCGAGCGCGTGCTGGAGCTGGTGAAGGAGCAGGGCGCGGCCGCCGAGGCGCCGGCCCCCGACGCCTACGCGGTGGTGCCGGATGCCTCGGCCTTCCCGGCGGCGCTGAAGACGCTGCAGGCGCTGCGCGCCGCTGGCGTGGCGGTGCAGATGCATGCAGCTTCGGCCGACGGCCTCGGCAGCATGAAGTCCCAGTTCAAGAAGGCCGATGCCAGTGGCGCCCGCTACGCGCTGGTGTTCGGCGCCGACGAGCTGGCGGCGGGCGAAGTCACCGTCAAGGCCCTGCGCGACGGCAGCGGCGCGCAGCAGCGCCGGCCGCTGGCAGGCGCTGCCGGCTGGGCGGCGGCCCTGAAGAGCTGAGCCGCCGGCTCACTACAATGCCCGGCTGCCCCAGCGGCCCAAAAGGATTTCATGGCTTCACCCCTCGACCTCGAAGAACAGGAACAGCTTGACCAGCTCAAGCACTTCTGGAAGACCTACGGCAACCTGATCTCCTGGCTGCTGATCGCCGTGTTCGGCTCCATTGCCGCCATGAACGGCTGGCAGTGGTACGAGCGCACCCAGTCGGCCAAGGCCTCGGCGATCCACGACGAGGTCGAGCGGGCCGTGCAGGCCGGCGATTTCGCGCGCGCCCAGCAGGGCTTCGCCGACGTGAAGGACAAGTTCGGCGGCACCGTGTTCGCGCAGCAGGCCGGTCTGCTGGTCGCCCAGGCCGCGGCCGACAGGGGCCAGCCGGACGAGGCCAGGGCCGCGCTGGCCTGGGTCGCGGAGAACGCTTCCGACGAGGGGCTGCAGGCCGTAGCGCGCCTGCGGCTGGCGGCGCTGCTGGTCCAGGCCAAGGCTTACGACGAGGCCCTCAAGCAGCTCGAGGCCGAGCTGCCCGCGGAGTTCGCGCCGCTGGCTGCCGACCGCCGCGGCGACATCTACAACCTGCAGGGCAAGAAAGCCGAGGCCCGGGCCGAGTACGAGAAGGCCTGGAAGGGCCTGGAAGCGCAGGCCGACTATCGGCGCATGGTCGAGGTCAAGCTGACCGCGCTCGGCGTCGACCCGAAGAGCCTGGCCGGCGAGAAGGCGGGAGGCGCCAAGTCATGACGGGGGGGAGCGTCCAAGTGGTCTTCCAGCGCGGCCTGGCCGCGGCGGCCATCGCGGCCGCCCTGTCCGGCTGCTCCATGCTGCCTTCGTTGCCCTTCTTCGGCGGCGGCGCCGAGAAGCCCAAGCCGGCCGAGCTGCAGGCCAACCCGGCCACGCTGGGCATCCGCCCCGCGTGGACCAATCGCATCGGGCCGGTGTCCTTTCCGCTGGAGGTCCACGTCACGGGCCAGCAGCTGGCGCTGGCGTCCAGCGACGGCACGGTGGCGGTGCTGGATGCGGCCACCGGCCGCGACGTCTGGCGCGCCAGCGTGGGAGCGCCCATCGCGGCCGGTGTCGGCAGCGACGGCAGCACGGCCGCCGTGGTGACCGCCAACAACGAGCTGGTGGCGCTGTCCGGCGGCCGGGTGTTGTGGCGCGAGAAGCTGCCGGCGCAGGCCTACACGGCGCCGCTGGTGGCCGGCAAGCGCGTGTTCGTGCTGGCCGCCGACCGCTCGGTCAGCGCCTTCGACGGCGCCACCGGCCGGCGCCTGTGGACGCAGTCGCGCCCGGGCGAGCCGCTGGTGCTGCGCCAGGCCGGCGTGCTGCTGGCGGTCGGCGACACGCTGCTGGCCGGGCAGGGCGGTCGCCTGGCCGGCCTGAACCCGCTCAACGGCAGCGTCCGCTGGGAAGCCCCGATCGCCACCGCGCGCGGCACCAACGATGTCGAGCGGCTGGTCGACCTGGTTGGACCCGTCAGCCGCGTCGGCACCTCCGTCTGCACCCGCGCCTACCAGGCCGCGGTCGGCTGCGTGGACGCGGGTCGCGGCATCCTGGGCTGGACGCGCCCCGCGCGGGGTACCGAAGGCGTGGGCGGCGACGAGCGCATCGTGGTCGGCACCGAGAGCGACGACCGCGTCGTGGCCTGGAGCCGCGACAGCGGCGAGCGCGCCTGGGTGCACGACAGGCTGCTGCACCGCGGCCTGTCGGCGCCGCTGGTGGTCGGCAGCTCGGTGGCGGTGGGCGACAGCGCCGGCTTCCTGCACGTGCTGTCGCGCGAGGACGGCTCCCTGCGCAACCGCGTGGCCACCGACGGTAGCGCACCCGCGGCGGCGCCGGTCGTGGCCGGCACGACCCTGGTGGTGGTGACGCGCAACGGCGGCGTGCACGCCTTCGTGCCGCAATAAGCCGCAACGAAAGAAGAGGGCGGCCGTGAAACCCGTGATGGCCCTGGTGGGCCGCCCCAACGTCGGCAAGTCGACGCTGTTCAACCGGTTGACGAAGACGCGCGACGCGATCGTCGCCGACTTCGCCGGGCTCACGCGCGACCGCCACTACGGCAACGCCCGGCATGGCGCGCACGAATTCATCGTCATCGACACCGGCGGCTTCGAGCCGACTGCCGAGAGCGGCATCTACATGGAGATGGCGCGCCAGACGCGGCAGGCCGTGGCCGAGGCCGACGTGGTGGTGTTCGTCGTCGACGCGCGCGAAGGCCTCTCGGCGCAGGACCACGACATCGCGGCCTACCTGCGCAAGCTGGGCAAGCCGACCGTGCTGGCGGCCAACAAGGCCGAAGGGATGACCGAGGGCGTGCAGCTCTCGGAGTTCTATGAGCTGGGTCTGGGCGAGGTGCATCCGGTGTCCGCCGCGCACGGGCAGGGCATCCGCAGCCTGGTCGAGGTCGCGTTCGCGCCGCTGGACCTGCCCGAGCCGGACGAGGAGGCCGGCGAGGCGGATGCCGGCGTGATCCGGCTGGCGGTCGCCGGGCGGCCCAACGTGGGCAAGTCCACCCTGATCAACACCTGGCTGGGCGAGGAGCGGCTGGTCGCGTTCGACCTGCCGGGCACCACGCGCGACGCCATCACGGTCCCGTTCGAGCGCGGCGGCCAGCGCTACGAACTGGTCGACACCGCCGGCTTGCGCCGCAAGGGCCGGGTGTTCGAGGCCATCGAGAAGTTCTCCGTGGTCAAGACGCTGCAGGCCATCGAATCGGCCAACGTCGTGGTGCTGCTGCTGGACGCCACGCAAGGCGTGACCGACCAGGACGCGCACATCGCCGGCTACATCCTGGAGAGCGGCCGGGCGGTGGTGATCGCGGTCAACAAGTGGGACGCCGTCGACGCCTACCAGCGCGAGCAGGTGCAGCGGCAGATCGAGGCGCGCCTCGCGTTCCTGAAGTTCGCCGCCCTGCACCTGATCTCCGCGAAGAAGCGCCAGGGCCTCGGCCCGGTCTGGGCTTCCATTGCCCAGGCCCACAAGGCGGCCATGACCAAGATGTCCACGCCGGTGCTCACGCGGCTGCTGCTGGAGGCGGTGCAGTTCCAGTCGCCCAAGCGATCGGGCATGTTCCGGCCCAAGCTGCGCTACGCCCACCAGGGCGGCATGAACCCGCCGGTGATCGTGGTCCACGGCAACTCGCTGGAACACGTCACCGACGCCTACAAGCGCTTCCTGGAGGGGCGCTTCCGCAAGGCCTTCGACCTCATCGGGACGCCGCTGCGGGTCGAGATGAAGACCTCGAAGAACCCGTACGCCGACAAGGATTGAAAGGGCCCGCAACCCGCAGGCCTTGAACCCGGCCGTGGCGTCCCCACGTCAGGCGGACGGCAGCGATGCCGAAGGCCTTGCGCGGCGGGTTGCTGTGGTAAGGTGTGTTTTCCACTCCCCGAACACGGAGAATATCGTGAGCAACAAAGGGCAGCTACTACAAGACCCGTTCCTCAACGCACTGCGCCGAGAGCACGTGCCGGTGTCGATCTACCTGGTCAACGGGATCAAGCTGCAGGGGCAGATCGAATCCTTCGACCAGTACGTCGTGCTGCTGAGGAACACCGTGACCCAGATGGTCTACAAGCACGCCATCTCCACCATCGTCCCCGGCCGGGCCGTGAACTTCTCCGCCGCGGAGAGCAGCGAAGCCGCCGCCGGCTGATCCGCCGCGCCGGCGCGCGCTCTCGCGCCGGGGCGCGGCCCCTCCCGACAGCCCCGATTCCCGATTTGCATCCATCCCCCGCAAGACCCGAAGCCCCCGCGATCCTGGTGGGGGTGGACCTTGGCCTGCCCCATTTCGACGCCGGGCTCGACGAGCTCGGCGAACTGGCGCGCACGGCCGGCATGGAGCCGGTGGCGCGATTGACCGCGCGGCGCAAGGCGCCCGATGCCGCGCTGTTCGTCGGGCGCGGCAAGGCCGACGAGATCAAGGCGCTGGCCGAGGAGACCGGCGCCACCGAGGTGCTGTTCGACCAGTCGCTCAGCCCCGGCCAGCAGCGCAACCTGGAGCGCCACCTGGGCCTCCCGGTCAACGACCGCACGCTGCTGATCCTGGAGATCTTCGCGCAACGTGCGCGCAGCCACGAAGGCAAGCTGCAGGTCGAGCTGGCGCGGCTGCAGTACGTCAGCACCCGGCTGGTGCGGCGCTGGTCGCACCTGGAGCGGCAGACCGGCGGCGCCGGCGTGCGCGGCGGCCCGGGCGAAAAGCAGATCGAGCTGGACCGCCGCATGATCGGCGACGCCATCAAGCGCACCCGCGAGCGGCTGGAGAAGGTCAAGCGCCAGCGCCACACCCAGCGCCGCCAGCGCGAGCGGCAAGGCGCCTTCACCATCTCGCTGGTCGGCTACACCAACGCCGGCAAGTCCACGCTCTTCAATGCGCTGGTCAAGGCGCGTGCCTATGCGGCCGACCAGCTGTTCGCCACCCTGGACACCACCACCCGCCGGCTCTACCTCGACGACGAGGAGGGTGGCTCCGGCGGCCGCTCGGTGTCGCTGTCCGACACGGTCGGGTTCATCCGCGACCTGCCGCACGGCCTGATCGACGCGTTCCAGGCCACGTTGCAGGAAGCCGCCGATGCCGACCTGCTGCTGCACGTGGTCGACGCCGCCAACCCGCACCACCCCGAGCAGATCGAGGAGGTGCAGCGCGTGCTGCACGAGATCGGCGCCGGGCAGGTGCCGCAACTGCTGGTCTTCAACAAGCTGGACGCGCTCGAACCCTCGCGGCGACCGCACCGGCTCGCCGATCGGGTCGAACTCGAGGGCGCCCAGGTGCGCCGGCTGTTCGTCAGCAGCCGCACCGGCGAGGGCCTGGCCGCGTTGCGCCAGGAGCTCGCGTTGCGCGCGGCCCAGGCCAGCGCATCCATGCAAACCGGTGGTGAATTGCACGATGCCCCCGCCTGATTGGGCACAATCGGCCCAGCCACGAAAAGAAACACACACCGGAATGAAGCTTCACGCCCCCCGCATGCTGGCCGCGCTGTCCTGGCGCCTCCGAGGCATGTTCAACCTCAACGACCCGCGCTGGGGGCGCGGCAACGGCAACAGCAACAGCAACAGCGACGACGGCAAGGACAACCGGCCCGACCCGCAGCGCCCCGACGGCCCGCGCGGCCCCAACCAGGGCCCGCCCGACCTCGACGAGCTCTGGCGCGATTTCAACCGGCGCCTGGGCGGCCTGTTCGGCGGCGGACGCGGCCGCCGGCCGGATCCGAACGGCAATTTCCAGCCTGATATGAAGAGCGCCGGCATCGGCATCGGCCTGATCGTGGCGGTGCTGGTGCTGATCTGGCTGGGCACGGGCTTCTTCATCGTGCAGGAAGGCCAGCAGGCGGTCATCACCCAGTTCGGCCGCTACAAGGCCACCGTGGGCGCCGGCTTCAACTGGCGCCTGCCGTACCCGATCCAGCGCCACGAGGTGGTGTACGTCACCCAGATCCGGTCCGTGGACATCGGCCGCGACGCCGTGATCAAGGCCACCGGGCTGAAGGAATCGGCCATGCTGACCGCGGACGAGAACATCCTGGACGTCAAGTTCTCGGTGCAGTACCGGCTGAAGGACGCGCGCGCCTACCTCTTCGAGATCAAGAACCCGGCCGAGACGGTCGTCCAGGCCGCCGAGACCGCGGTGCGCGAGGTGGTCGGCAGCATGCAGATGAACGCCGCCCTCGGCGAGGAGCGCGAACAGATCGCCCCGCGCGTGCGCAGCGTGATGCAATCCATCCTGGACCGCTACAACTCGGGCGTGGAGGTGGTGGTGATCAACCTGCAGCAGGGCGGCGTGCGCGCCCCCGAGCAGGTGCAGGCTTCGTTCGACGACGTGAACAAGGCCGGGCAGGAGCGCGAGCGCCTGAAGAACGAGGGCGCTGCCTACGCCAACGACGTCATTCCGCGCGCCGCCGGCTCCGCCGCGCGCCTGCTCGAGGAGGCCCAGGCCTACAAGGCCCGCGTGGTGGCCACCGCGCAGGGCGATGCGCAGCGTTTCCGCTCGGTCCTGGCCGAGTACCAGAAGGCGCCGCAGGTGACCCGCGACCGCATGTACCTGGACACCATGCAGCAGGTCTACGCCAACGTCACCAAGGTGATGGTGGATACGCGCCAGGGCTCCAACCTGCTGTACCTGCCGCTCGACCGCATCATGCAGCAGGTCTCCGCCGGCGGCGCGGCGATCGTCCCGCCGGAGCCCGCCTCCGGCAGCGGCAACAACGCGGCGTCCGGCAGCCAGGCCCCCGACCCCCGCACCCGCGACAACGCCCGCAGCCGCGAGCGCGAGACGCGCTGACCCGGGAGCGCGAAGCAACATGAACCGAATCGGATTTTTCGCCGCTGCCGCCCTGCTGGTGCTGGCCCTGCTCAGCTCCATGCTCTTCGTGGTCGACCAGCGCCAGTTCGGCGTGGTCTATGCGCTGGGCCAGATCAAGGAGGTCATCACCCAGCCGGGGCTGAACTTCAAGCTGCCGCCGCCGTTCCAGAACGTCAGCTACATCGACAAGCGGCTGCTCAACCTGGACGGCAACGACACCACCCCCGTGCTCACCGCCGAGAAGCAGCCGGTGGTGATCGACTGGTACGTGCGCTGGCGCATCACCGACCCGACCCAGTACATCCGCAACGTCGGGCTGGACGAGGCCACCGGCGCCAACCGCCTGAGCAACGTCGTGCGCAGCGCCTTCAACCAGGAAGTCAACAAGCGCACCGTGCGCGAGCTGCTGTCCTCGGAGCGCGACGAAGTGATGGAGGACGTCAAGGCCCTGGTGCTGGAGCAGGTCAAGGGCGGCAACCCCTGGGGCATCGACGTCGTCGACGTGCGCGTGACGCGCGTGGACTACAGCGAAGCCATCACCGAGTCGGTCTACCGCCGCATGGAAGCCGAGCGCAAGCGGGTGGCCAACGAGCTGCGCTCCACCGGCGCGGCCGAGAGCGAGAAGATCCGCGCCGATGCCGACCGCCAGCGCGAGGTGATCATCGCCAATGCCTACCGCGACGCCCAGAAGGTCAAGGGCGAGGGCGACGCGCAGGCTGCCGCCATCTATGCCGACGCGTTCGGGCGCGACCCGCAGTTCGCGCACTTCTACCGCAGCCTCGAGGCCTACCGCGCCACCCTGAACAAGCGCAGCGACCTGCTGGTGGTCGATCCCGACGGCTCCGAGTTCTTCCGCGCGTTCCGCGGCAGCACCGGCGCTGCGGGGGCCGCGCCCAGGAAGTAGGGCTTGGACGGCGCCACCTTCTGGGCCGCGCTGGCGCTGGTGCTGGTCTTCGAGGGGCTGTTCCCGCTGATCGCGCCGGGCAGCTGGCGCGACACCTTCCGCAAGCTGATGGAACTGCGCGACGGCCAGCTGCGGTTCTTCGGCCTGTGCAGCGTTGGGCTTGGCCTGTTGCTGCTGCTGCTGGTGGCCTAGGGCGGAGCGGCTGCGCCGGGCTGAACGCAGAAGGCGCAAAAGAAACGCAGAATTCGCAGAAGAATTTCAGGTTGGCAGCGTTCCTCTCGAGTGCGGCGCCATCAAGCCTCTTCCGCTTCTTTTCTGCGTCTTCTGCGAAACCTTCGCGGCCTCTGCGTCCAAGCGGCCTTCACGCGCGTGCCGGCAATGGCTGGGCACCGCTGCCACCGCCGGTAGAATCCCTCTTTTAACAGCTCCCCCTGTCCATGTCCGCCTGGGTCCTGCCGGATCACATCGCCGACGTCCTGCCTTCCGAGGCCCGGCACATCGAGGAATTGAGGCGCCAGCTGCTCGACACCGCGCGAGGCTACGGCTGCGAGCTGGTGATGCCGCCGCTGCTGGAGCACCTGGAGTCGCTGCTCACCGGCACCGGCGAGGCGCTCGGGCTGCAGACCTTCAAGCTGGTCGACCAGCTCTCCGGGCGCACGCTCGGCCTGCGCGCCGACACCACGCCGCAGGTCGCCCGCATCGACGCACACCTGCTCAATCGCTCCGGGGTCGCCCGCCTCTGCTACTGCGGACCGGTCCTGCACACCCGCCCCGACCGGCCCCATGCGACGCGCGAGCCGCTGCAGTTCGGCGCCGAGGTCTACGGCCATGCCGGCCTGGAGGCCGATCGCGAGGTGCTGCTGCTGGCGCTGGATTGCCTCGGCGCCACCCAGGTCGCCCCGCTCACCGTCGACCTGGCCGATGCCCGCATCGTGCGGGCGCTGTTTGCCGGGGTGCTGGTCGACGCGCACGTGCTGCGTGACGTGCACGCGGCGCTCGCGGCCAAGGACGCCACCCGGCTGGCGCAGCTGACCAGGGACTTTCCCGTCGCCTCGCGCGAGGGCCTGGCCGCGCTGGTCAACCTGTACGGGGATGCCAAGGTGCTGGCCGAGGCGCGCCGCGCGTTGCCGTCGACAGCCGCGATCGGCGAGGCGCTCGACCAGCTCGAATGGCTGGGCCGCGACCTCGGCGAGGCCGCCGTGACCTACGACCTGGCCGACCTGCGCGGCTATGCCTACTACAGCGGCATGCGCTTCGGCATCTACACGCCCGGGGCCACCGACGCACTGGTGCGCGGCGGCCGCTACGACGAAGTCGGCGCGGTGTTCGGGCGCAACCGGCCGGCGGTGGGATTCTCGCTGGACGTGCGCGAACTGGTCGGCGTGGCTGCCGCGCAGCCGCTCAAGGCGGCCATCCGCGCGCCCTGGGGCGAGCAGCCCGAGCTGCGCGCCGCCATCGCACGCCTGCGCGCCACCGGTGAGACGGTGGTGTGCGTGTTGCCCGGGCACGAGAGCAAGGTGGACGAGTTCCACTGCGACCGCGAACTGGCCGAGCAGGCCGGCCGCTGGGTCGTGCGCGCCCTCTGATCGTTTTTCCATTTCCGGTTTTCCGTCATGAACAAGACAACGGGTCGCAATGTGGTCGTCGTCGGCACCCAGTGGGGCGATGAAGGCAAGGGCAAGCTGGTCGACTGGCTGACCGAGATGGCGCAGGGCGTGGTGCGCTTCCAGGGCGGCCACAACGCCGGCCACACGCTGGTGATCAACGGGGTCAAGACCGCGCTGCACCTGATCCCCAGCGGCATCATGCGGCCCGGCGTCAGGTGCTACATCGGCAACGGCGTCGTGCTGTCGCCCGCCAAGCTGTTCGAGGAGATCGAGGGCCTGGAGAAAGCCGGCGTGGAGGTGCGCTCGCGCCTGCGCATCAGCGAGGCCTGCCCGCTGATTCTGCCGTTCCACGCGGCGCTGGACGTGGCGCGCGAGGCGCTGCGCGAAAAGGGCGGCAGCGAGAAGATCGGCACCACCGGCCGCGGCATCGGCCCGGCCTACGAGGACAAGATCGCCCGCCGCGCGCTGCGCGTGCAGGACCTCAAGCACCCGCAGCGTTTTGCCGAGAAGCTCAAGGTGGTGCTGGAGCTGCACAACCACGTGCTCACCACCTACCTGAACGCGCCGGCCGTCGACTACCAGCAGGTGCTGGACGAGGCGCTGCGGCTGGGCGAGCAACTCAAGCCCATGATGGCCGACGTGTCGCGCGAGCTGAACGAGGCGCACCGCCATGGCGACAACCTGCTGTTCGAGGGCGCGCAGGGCACGCTGCTGGACGTGGACCACGGCACCTACCCGTACGTGACGTCCAGCAACGTCGTGGCCGGCAACGCCGCCGCGGGCGCCGGCGTGGGGCCGGGCATGCTGCACTACATCCTGGGCATCACCAAGGCCTACTGCACCCGGGTGGGCGGCGGCCCGTTCCCCACCGAGCTGGACTGGGAGAAGCCCGGCACGGTGGGCTACCACCTCTCCACGGTCGGCGCCGAGCGCGGCGTCACCACCGGGCGGGCGCGCCGCTGCGGCTGGTTCGATGCGGCGCTGCTCAAGCGCAGCGCGCAGGTCAACGGCCTGTCGGGCCTGTGCATCACCAAGCTGGACGTGCTGGACGGCCTGGAGGAGCTGAAGCTGTGCACCGGCTACGAGCTCGATGGCGAGCAGATCGACATCCTGCCGCTGGGCGCCGACGAGATCGCGCGCTGCAAGCCGGTGTACGAGACGCTGGAAGGCTGGAGCGAGAGCACGGTGGGCGTCACCGAGTACGGCCAGCTGCCGGTCAACGCCCGCCTGTACCTGCAGCGCATCGAGCACGTGACCGGCGTGCCCATCGATATCATCTCGACCAGCCCGGATCGCGACCACACGATCATGATGCGGCACCCCTATCTCGCTTGAACCCCAGGAGCCCCTTGGAATGTTGACGGAAGACGGCAAGCACCTGTACGTGAGCTACGACGAGTACCACAGCCTGATCGAGAAGCTCGCGATCAAGGTGCACCAGTCGGGTTGGACCTTCGACACCATCCTGTGCCTGGCGCGCGGCGGCATGCGGCCCGGCGACATCCTCTCGCGCATCTTCGACAAGCCGCTGGCCATCATGTCCACCAGCTCCTACCGGGCCGAAGCCGGCACGGTGAAGGGCCACCTGGACATCGCCCGCTACATCACCACCCCCAAGGGCGAGATCGCGGGCAAGGTGCTGCTGGTGGACGACCTGGCCGACTCCGGCCACACCCTGCACAAGGTGGTGGACCTCCTGCGCAACGGCTACAAGCCGATCACCGAACTGCGCAGCGCGGTGATCTGGACCAAGGGCCTGTCCACCTTCACGCCGGACTACTCGGTCGAGTTCCTCCCCAGCAACCCGTGGATCCACCAGCCCTTCGAGGGCTACGACGCGATGGGCCCGGACAAGCTGCTGGAGAAGTGGAAGGTCTGAGCGCCGGTCACTCCGGGCAGTCCACCCCTTCGGCCACCACCCGTTCGCCCAGGAAATCCAGCAGGCTGCGCACCGCCGGCGTCATGCCGCGGCGCGAAGGGAACACGGCGTGCAGCACGCCGGGCTGCGGCTCCCAGCCTTCCAGCACGGGCACCAGGCGGCCCGCGCGCATCTCCTGCCGGCACATGTAGTCCGGCAGCACGCCCATCCCGATGCCGCCCAGCACCAGGTGCTTGAGCGTCAGCATGTCGTCGGCGGTGCTGCGTGGCTGGTGCAGCAGGTCGAAGGTCCTTCCCTCCGGCCCCAGCAGCCGCCAGCGTGCACGGCCGTCGACCGCGGACATGGCCACCGTCGGCAGCGCCGCCAGGTCGCCCGGCGCAGCGGGCCGGCCCTCGCGCGCCAGCAGTCCAGGCGAAGCCAGCAGCGGCGTGCGGGTCAGCCCCAGGCGCTTGACCACCAGGCTGCCGCTTTCGTCCAGCGTGCTGCGCACCCGCAGCGCCACGTCGATGCCTTCCTCCACCAGGTCCACCACGCGGTTGGTCACCTGCATCTCGATGCGCACGCGCGGGAAGCCTTGCAGGAACTCCGGCAGCACCGGGGCCAGGGTGGTCTGGGCGACCGTGACGGGGCAGGTCACGCGCACCGTGCCATGCGGCTCGCTGCGCACCTGCGCGACGGCTTCGTGCGCCGCCTGCGCCTCGTCGCGCAAGGCGGCGCAGTGGCGGTGGTAGACCTCGCCGGCCGGCGTCAGCGACAGCTTGCGCGTGGTCCGGTGCAGCAGCCGCACGCCGAGTTGCGCTTCCAGATGCGCTAGCCGGCGCGACAGCGTGGACTTGGGCAGCCCCAGCTTGCGGCTGGCCGCGGCGAAGCTGCCTTGCTCCACGACCTCGGCGAAATAGAGCATGTCGTTCAGGTCCTGCATGGCAACAGTGTCCCATGAGTGGAACGATCTTTCCCGGCGCAGGGGACTTATCGGAGGGGGGTTGTGCCTGCACCATTGGGACTGGTTCCAATTACAGGACGACGACCATGAAGCTCTTGCACATCGATTCCAGCGCCCTTGGCGGCGCTTCCGCTTCCCGGCAACTCACCGCCCGGCTGGCGCGCGAATGGGTCCAGGCCCATCCCGGCACCACGGTCGAGTACCTCGACCTGGTGGCCCAGGCCCCGGACCACCTGGACGAGCACTCGCTGGGCTTCCGCCTGGGCGTCGAAGCGACCACCGAACGGCAGCGCGAGGAGAACGCCCTGAGCGAGCGCCTGGTGAGCCAGTTCCTCGCCGCCGACGTGGTGGTGGTGGGCGCGCCCATGTACAACTTCGCCATCCCCAGCCAGCTGAAGGCCTGGATCGACCGCATCGCCCAGGCGGGCCGCACCTTCCGCTACACCTCGGCAGGTCCGGAGGGGCTGGCCACCGGCAAGACGATCATCGTGGTGTCCAGCCGCGGCGGCGCCTACGCGGGCACGCCCTTCGAGGCGGCGATGGACCACCAGGAGAGCTACCTGCGCACCGTCTTCGGCTTCTTCGGCGTCACGGACCTGCGCGTCGTGCGCGCCGAAGGCCTGGCGATGGGCGACGAGGGCCGGGTGAAGGCGATGTCGGCGGCCGAACGTGACATCCGCGCGCTGTTCGACACGCCGGCCAACGAGGCGGAGAAACTCGCGGCCTGACCGGCTCGAGGAAGGGGCGAGGGGTGCGCGCTACCATCGAGCGATGCCCCCGCGCCCCACCGACCTCATCCACCATCCCTACGTTCCGCCGGCCGGCTTCGAGGCGCCGCAGCCGGGCGTGTTCAAGGCGTCCACCGTCCTCTTCCCCAACGTGGCGGCGCTGCGCGCGCGCGACTGGAAGCACAAGGACGGCTACACCTACGGCCTGCACGGCACGCCCACCACCTTCCTGCTGGAAGAGCGCGTCGCCACGCTGGAGGGCGGCAAGCAGTGCCTGCTGGTGCCCAGCGGGCTGGCGGCCATCGCCAACGTCAACTGCGCGCTGCTGGCCGCCGGGGACGAGGTGCTGCTGCCGGACAACGTCTACGGGCCCTCGAAGCTGATGGCCGAGGGAGAACTGGCGCGCTGGGGCATCACGCACCAGCGCTACGACCCGATGAACCCGGCCGACCTCGAGCGGCGCATCGGGCCCAGGACCCGGCTCGTATGGCTGGAGGCGCCCGGCTCGGTGACGATGGAATTCCCGCCACTCGTGCAGCTGGCGCAGATCTGCCGCCAGCGCGGCATCACGAGCGCACTGGACAACACCTGGGGCGCCGGCCTCGCGTTCAACGGCTTCGACCTGGGCATTGGAGATCGCTTCCGGCCGGGCAGCGGCGCCGACATCGTGGCGCATGCACTGACCAAGTACCCCAGCGGGGGCGGCGACGTGCTGATGGGCAGCATCGCCACGCGCGACCAGGACCTGCACATCCGCCTGAAGCTGTCGCACATGCGCATGGGCTGGGGTGTCGGCGCCAACGACGTCGAGCTGGTGCTGCGTTCGCTGCCGAGCCTCGAGCTGCGCTACCGCACGCAGGACACCGCTGCCCGGGTACTGGCGCGCTGGCTGCAGGGCCGCCCGGAGATCGCGCAGGTGCTGCATCCGGCACTGGAAGGCTCGCCGGGCCACGAACACTGGCGCGCGGTGTGCGGCGACGACGGCCTGGCGGCCGGCCTGTTCTCGGTGGTCTTCCACGAGCGCCATTCGCCAGACCGGGTGCACGCGTTCTGCGATGCGCTGAAGCTGTTCCGGCTGGGCTACTCCTGGGGCGGCCCGGTCAGCCTGGCCGTGCCCTACGACATTCCGTCCATGCGCAGCGCCGAACTGGGCACCTGGCCGCACCGTGGCGTGCTGGTGCGCCTGGCCATCGGGCTGGAAGATCCGGCCGACTTGCACGCGGACCTGGAGCGAGCGCTCGGCGCGCTGGCAGCCGGGTAAAGGTCTTGCTCAGGCCGTAGCCGGCACCGGCCCGCGCGGAGTGGCCGCGCGCAACTGGCGCAGGGTCGCCGCCGTGTCCGCCAGGCTCTGCTCCAGCGGCACCTCCTGGCGCCAGCCGAGTACCCGCTTCGCGCGTTCGTTGGACATGGTCCAGTGCTTGCCGCCGACGGCGGCGATGAAGTCGCGGTTGATCATGCGTGGCGTGCCGAGGGTGCGATGGTTGATCCAGTCGAACAGCGGCGCCAGCGGCAGCACGAAGCGGGGAAGCAGGGGTCCCGGAGGCGGGACCGAAGGATCGATCGCGTGCAGGATCCGGACCATCGCCGCGAACGAGGGGAGCACGTCGTTGCAGATGATGAAGCGTCCTTCGGCCTCGCTCTCGGCCGCGAGCACGTGTCCGCGGACCACGTCGCGGATGTCGACGGCGGGGAAGTTCTGGTCCGGCACGCCCGCTTTGAACGCGCCGAGCAGGATGCCCTGCACCGCGTCCGTGCTGGACGTGCTGCGCGTGAATCCCGGCCCCAGGATGGCGCCGGGCAGCACGGCCACCATGTCGACGCCCCGCGCCCGCGCGATGCGCCACGCTTCCTGCTCGGCCAGCGTCTTGGCCCTGTGGTAGGGCAAGCGGAAGTCGGTGCGCCAGTCGGCTTCCGTCGTCTTGCGCCCTCCCTTGGGCATCAGCGGCAGCGTGACCACGGAAGAGGTCAGCACCAGCCGGCGCACGCCGTTCGCCGCAGCCGCATTGACCGCGGCGCGCGCGCCCTCGATCGCATCGCGGACCATCTCGTCGGCTTCGGCGCCGCTGGCCGTGTAGTTCTTGTAGGTCGCGGCGACGTGGAACAGGAGATCGACACCACTGGCCAGTTCGCTGAACCGGCGCTCGTCGCGGACGTCGAGCGCGTGCAATTCGATCCCCGGCATCGCCAGCCCGGCGGTCCTGGCCGGATCGGCGGTATCGCGCACGGTGGCCCGCACCCGATAGCCGCGCTGGACCAGGGCCGGCGCCAGGTTGCGCCCGACGTGTCCGTTCGCGCCCGTGACCAGCGCCACCGTGCCCGCATTCATGCTCACCTCCTGGATGGCGTGCAATGGCGGCGAAATCTAGTCGAACGTGGCCGCGCGTTCAAATGCTTCCACGGCAGAGCTGCGCCCTTCGGGGCGTTCCGGCTATGGCGTACAGTGGGGCCATCCCAACCCACCGGAACATGCGCAGTGGCGACACCCAACTACGGATACGAGAAGCGGCAGAAGGAGCTGGCCAAGAAGCGCAAGAAGGAAGAAAAGCTCAAGGCCAAGGCCAACCGCAAGGCGGGCGTAGGCGGCTCCGGCGAGGAGGAACCCGCCGAAGGCCAGGAGCCCGGCAACGAATCTGCGGCGCCGGCCGGGCAGCCGCCCCAGTCCTGAGGGATCAGGAAACGGACGCCGCCATCTCGCGCGCCATGCGTTCCATCTCATCGGCTCCGCGATCGGCCAGCGTCCATCGGCGGGCCTGCGCGTACTGCGCGAAGTTGCGCTCGATCGAAGCCGAGTAGCCCGGGTCATAGTGCGTGAGCAGCAGTTCGCGCACCACCGTCTCCAGTTCGCCCGCGCGCACCAGTTCCTGCCAGCGCCCGACCACGGCCTTGCCGCGCAGCTGCACCAGGGCGTCCAGCCGGCGGCAGAACAGCTCCGGGTCCTCCACGAAGAAGGCGTAGTCCTCCAGCAGCAGCGCCACGCGCTCGTCGTCGGGCAGTTCCAGCCGCAGGCAGGGGCTGGCCCGCATCGCGGCGATCAGCGCCTCCGGCACGGCGACGTTGCCGACCTTGCGGCTCTCGCTTTCCACGAACACCGGCCGGGCCGGGTCGAGCCGGCGCAACGCATCCCAGACGCGCGTGTCGAAGGCTTTCTGGCTGGGCTGCGGCTGGCCCGGAACCAGGCCCAGCACCGAGCTGCGGTGGCTGGCCAGTCCTTCCAGGTCCAGCACCTGCGCGCCGGCGGCCGCCAGCGCCTGCAGCAGCCGCGTCTTGCCCACGCCGGTGGGGCCGCAGACCACGCGGTACTGCAGCCGCTGCGCCAGCTCCGGGAGCTGCGCCAGCACCGCGCCGCGGAAGGCCTTGTAGCCACCCTCGACCAGCGCGACGCGGAAGCCGATCTGGTCCAGCACCAGCGACAGCGCACCGCTGCGCTTGCCGCCGCGCCAGCAGTACACCAGCGGCTGCCAGCCCTTGGGCTTGTCGAGCACCTCGCGCTGGATGTGGCGCGCGACGTTGGCGGCGACCAGCGCGGCGCCGATCTTGCGGGCCTCGAACGGGTTGTCCTGCTTGTAGATGGTGCCGACGCGGGCGCGCTCCTCGTCGCCGAGCGAAGGCCAGTTCACCGCGCCGGGCAGGTGGTCCTCGGCGTACTCCGACTCGCTGCGCGCGTCGATGACGGTGTCGAATTCGGAAAGGCGTGCCGCGGCCTGCGCCGCCGGCAGGGTCTGGACGCTCACTTCAGCAGCTTCCGCAACTGCGGCCAGACATTGGCCAGCATGCGCGGCTGCGCATCCACGTTGGGATGGATGCGGTCGGCCTGGAACAGCCGGGTGGGGTCCGGCCCGTCGGCGATGCCCGCCAGCAGGAAGGGCACCACGGCCGCCCGGTGCTCGCGCGCCACCTGCTCGTACAAATCGGCGAAGCGCTGGCCGTACTGCGCGCCGTAGTTGGGCGGCAGCTGCATGCCCAGCAGCAGCACCTGCGCACCGGCCTTCTGGGCCGCCAGCACCATGGCCGCCAGGTTGGCGCGGGTCATCTCCAGCGGCAGGCCGCGCAGCGCGTCGTTGCCGCCCAGTTCGACCACCACGTGGGTCGGCTTGTGCTTGACCAGCAGGGCCGGCAGGCGCGAGCGCCCTCCGGAGGTCGTGTCACCGCTGATGCTGGCGTTCACGACCGTGGCGTCGATCTTCTCGGCCGCCAGCTTGCGCTGCAGCAGCGCGACCCAGCCGCTGCCGCGCGGCAGCCCATACTCGGCGCTGAGGGAATCCCCGAGCACCATCACGGTCGCGCCGGCGGCCCAGGCGGCCATGCTGAACGGTGCGGCCAGCCCAGCCGCGATAAAGTGCCTGCGCTTCAAGAAAACAAGGGCCTCCATGCCGCCATCCATCATCGCCGTCGAACACGTCCACAAGTCGGTGACCGATTCCACCGGGACGCTCGACATTCTGCGCGATATCGATTTCACGCTGGCCGAGCGGGAGACTGCCGCGATCGTCGGCGCTTCCGGATCCGGCAAGAGCACGCTGCTGTCCATCATCGCCGGGCTGGACACCCCCACCCGCGGCACGGTGCGGCTGGCCGGCGAGGACCTGTTCGCGCTCGACGAGGACCAGCGCGCGGCGCTGCGGGCGCGCAAGGTCGGCTTCGTGTTCCAGAGCTTCCAGCTGCTGGGCAACCTCACGGCGCTGGAGAACGTGATGCTGCCGCTGGAGCTGGCCGCCCGCCGCGATGCGCGCAAGGCGGCCGCGGCGATGCTGGAGCGGGTCGGGCTGGGCGAGCGGCTGGGCCACTACCCCAAGGTGCTGTCCGGCGGCGAGCAGCAGCGGGTGGCGCTGGCGCGCGCCTTCGTGGTCGAGCCGGCCGTGCTGCTGGCCGACGAACCGACCGGCAGCCTGGACTTCGCCACCGGCGAGCGCGTGATGGACCTGATGTTCGAGCTCAATCGCGAGCGCGGCACGACGCTGGTGCTGGTGACGCACGACCGCGCCATCGCGCAGCGCTGCGAGCACCGCATCACCCTCGAGGCCGGGCGGATCGTCGGCGGCTGAGTCCGGCTGCGCGGCCCGATAATCGGGCCGATGTCTTCCCCAGCCAAAGTCCTGTTCGGGTTCCATGCCGTCGGGGTGCGGCTGAAGACGGCGCCGCAATCGGTGCTGGAGGTGTACTTCGAGCCGACCCGCCGCGACGCCCGCATGCGCCAGTTCCTGGAGCGCGCCCGCGAGGCCGGGGTCCGGCTGATCGAAGCCGACGCCCTGCGCATCGCCAGGCTGGCCGGCAGCAACGGCCACCAGGGCGTGGCTGCCCGGGTCGAGCCGCTGCCGGCGGCGCGCTCGCTCGACGACCTGCTCGACCAGGTGGAGGGCCCGCCGCTGCTGCTGGTGCTGGATGGCGTGACCGACCCGCACAACCTGGGCGCCTGCCTGCGCGTGGCCGACGGCGCCGGCGCGCATGCGGTGGTCGCGCCCAAGGACCACGCCGTCGGTCTCAATGCCACCGTGGCCAAGGTCGCCAGCGGCGCCGCCGAGACCGTGCCCTACTTCATGGTGACCAACCTGGCGCGCACCCTGGGCGAACTCAAGGAACGCAACATCTGGTGCATAGGCACCAGCGACGATGCGCCGCGCACGCTCTACCAGGCGGACCTGAAGGGCCCGGTCGCGCTGGTGCTGGGCGCCGAAGGTCCCGGCATGCGCCAGCTCACCCGCAAGAGTTGCGACGAGCTGGTCTCGATTCCGATGCGTGGCGCCGTCGAGAGCCTGAACGTCTCGGTCGCCAGCGGCATCTGCCTGTACGAGGCCCTGCGGCAACGGTCATGACCCTGGATGCGGTGCGCGGCTGGCTCGCGGCATCGAACCGCGTGGCCGTGCTCACCGGCGCCGGCATGAGCGCCGAATCGGGCGTGCCGACCTTCCGCGATGCCCTGACTGGCCTGTGGGCCCACTTCCGCCCGGAGGAACTGGCCACCGAGGAGGGCTTCCGGGCCGATCCGCAGCGCGTGTGGGACTGGTACTCGCAGCGGCGCGTGGCGATGGGGCAGGTGGCGCCGAATTCGGGCCATGTAGCGTTGGCGGACTACGGGAAGAGCCACTTGGGCCGGATGACCGTCATCACGCAGAACGTCGACGGCCTGCACCAGCGCGCCGGCAGCCAGGGCGTGCTGGCCTTGCACGGCAACATCTTCGACGACGCCTGGCTGGAGCCGCCGCGCGCATGCTGCCACGCGCAGCCGCCGGCGGCGGGCCGGCCGCCCCGGTGCGCCGTTTGCGGCAACCTGCGCCGGCCGGCGGTCGTGTGGTTCGGCGAGATGCTGCCGGTCGACGCGCTGGAGGCCGCCGAGCAGGCGGCGCAGGGCTGCCGGCTGATGCTGGTGGTCGGCACCAGTGGCGCGGTGTATCCCGCCGCTGGCCTCGCGCACCTGGCGTCCGAGTCCGGCGCCCGCGTGGTCGTCGTCAACCCGCATGGGAGCGAGCTGGACGACGTCGCCGACGTCGTGCTGCGCGGCACGGCGGCCACGCTGCTGCCGCAGTTGCTGGCCGATTGACTGTATTGCTCCTCCCCCTCTGGGGGGAGGCTGGGAGGGGGGCTCTCCGCGCATCGAGCGCCGCGCGTGCCCCCACCCCAACCCTCCCCCGAAGGGGAGGGAGAAAGAGCGCAGTCACACCAACCCGAACCACCCCACCACCGCGCCCGCTCCCAGCAGCCACAGCAGGTGGATGCGGGTGCGCCACACGATCAGCGTCGCCGCCAGGGCGACGGCCCACAACGGGGCATCGCTCCATTGCGGGCGGGCGCCGGAGACCAGCACCCAGCCCGTCGCGATCAGCA
>JAKFEA010000266.1:0-2250 GCA_036675905.1 Acidovorax sp.
GTCATGCTCACCGGCATCAGCAATGCGCCGAGCAAGATCATCGCGCGCAACGCCGGGATCAAGCGCATCCTCGCCAAACCGGTGGCCGGCTATACCCTGAAAGCCACCCTGGCCGACGAACTGACCCAGCGCGGCGGCGACAGCTCGGCGCTGTTCGCGCCGACCACAGTCAGCGCGCCGCTCGATGCACCGAGCGATTTCCGCATCCTGGTCGCCGAGGACAACAGCATCTCGACCAAGGTGATCCGCGGCATGCTCGGCAAGCTCAACCTGCAGCCGGACACCGCCAGCAACGGCGAAGAAGCGCTGAGTGCGATGAAGGCGCAGCACTATGACCTGGTGTTGATGGACTGCGAGATGCCGGTGCTCGACGGTTTCACCGCCACCGAGCAGCTGCGTGCCTGGGAGGCCGCCGAGCAGCGCGAGCGCACGCCGGTGGTGGCCCTGACCGCGCATATCCTCAACGAACACAAGGAGCGCGCGCTCCAGGTGGGCATGGATGGCCACATGGCCAAGCCGGTGGAGCTGTCGCAGCTGCGCGAACTGATCGAGCACTGGATCGCCGAACGGGAGATCCGCCGCCAGCGCCAGGCCCTGCCCTCCTGACCGATCCCGTCGCGCCGCCTACGCGGCCCGGGTTTCAGGCGAAGCGCAGCGCATGGATCGGCGGCAGATGGCCCGCCAGCGCCTGCCAGCTGTCGCCCTGATCCTCCGATAGCCACAGATGACCGGTGGTCGAGCCCAGCGCCAGGCATTGGCCGTGCTCGTCGATCTCCAGGCCATGGCGGTAGACCAGGTCGAAGCACTCGGCCTGCGGCAAGCCGCGGCTCAAGCGCTCGAAGCTCTGCCCGCCATCGCGGGTGCGGGTCACCACCAGGCGCTGCTCCACCGGCACCCGGCATTCATCCTTGACCGCCGGGACGAACCAGGCGGTGCCCGGTTCGCTGGGGTGCACCACCACGGCGAAGCCGAAGCTCGACGGCTCGACGTCGCGGATTTCCTGCCAATGCGCGGCGCCGTCGGTCGAGAGAAAAATCCCGTTATGGTGCTGCACCCACAGCGTATCGGGCGCTGCCGGGCAGGCCACCAGGCGATGTGGGTCCTGGATCTCCGGGGTCTCCTGCAGTTCCGGCGGCATGTAGACCGCGCGCATGCCCTGGGTGCGGCAGGCCCAACTGGCGCCGCCGTCCTCGCTGTACCAGACGCCGCCGCAGGACACCGCGACGTGCAACCGGGCACTGTCACGCGGGTCGACGCAGATCGAATGGATGCCCGGCTGGTCGTAGCCGCCACCGAACCACTGCGCCCGCTCGGGGCGCTGCCACAGCGAGTCGAGCAGTTCCCAGGACGCGCCGCGATCGCGCGAACGGAACAGCGCGCCGGGGATGGTGCCGGCCCACAGCGTGCCAGGCTGATCGGCGCCGCCGGTTTCCAGCGACCAGAGCATCTCCACCGAAGGCCCCTGCTCGCCCTCACCCTCGCTCGCGGCGAAGGCCGGCGCGACGAGTTCTTGCCAGCTCTGCCCGGCGTCCAGCGAGCGCCACAGTTTGGGGCCGAAATGGCCCAGGTGCAGGGCCACGTACAGGCCGCCGTCGCGCCGGTCGGCCAGCACCATGCTCACCGGCTGGCCGAGAAAGTCCGTATGGGCCAGGCGCCAGCCGCCGGCAGCGCGGGCGAAGGTCAGCAGGCCCTTGCGGGTGGCCACGTACAGCAGATCCGCCATGATGATCTCCTTGTCCTAGCCGCCGGTCAGCGCCTGCACCACGAAGATGTCACTGGCGGCGCTGACCGGGTCGCTCAGGTGGCGGCGATCGGCGATCTGCTCGGCGTCGACGAAGATCGCCACGTGCCGGCGCACCCGCCCCTGGTCGTCCAGCAGGTAACTGCGCAGCCGCGGGTTGCCCGCGAAGACCGCGGCCAGCACCGCACCGACCGTGTCGCCAGGCACCTCGAGCGGCGCCACGTCGAGATGGCGCTGCAGGTTCTCGGTGAAGCTGATGCGTGCCATAAGCCGCTCCCGGCCTGCAGCCGTGCAGATCATGGTTAGGCCAACAGGTATAGCCGAAGCCGCCCGCCGGGTTCGCTTCAGGCGCCGAACGGTCGCCGGGCGCAGCGCCGGCTTTGCCACACCGGGCGCTGGCGATCGGGCCGACAATCCCGGATCATTGCCGGCCCACGCGGAAGCGATCGCTCGGCACCCGCCCGGCCGGCTTCTACACTCAGCCCACACCCTGCCCAAGAGACGAGTCC
>JAKFEA010000267.1:0-1552 GCA_036675905.1 Acidovorax sp.
AAGCTACTGGCCCTATGGCACCGAGCAGGTGGTCGCGCTCTGTCGGCGCAAGGGCATCGCCCTGGCGATGTTCTCCGGCGATATGAGCGAAGATCCCAACCTGACCAGCCAGAGCACGGTGGATGCGGACTGCTGCCATAGGCTTTGGCGCTACCTGCGCGAGGGCGGCGCGGCGAATGCCGGCGAGCTGTACCGTTTTATCGGCGCGCGCTTCTTCGATCTGCCCATGCAGGCACGGCCGCCGCGGCCCTTGCCGCCGGTGGCGGTGTTCCACCCGCAGCAGGCCGATGCCTCGGTCGACGCCTGGCGCGCGCAGTGGATTGCAGGCGCGCCCTGCGTGCTGGTGCTGTTCTATCGGGCCCATCTGCAGGCCGGCAACACCCGGGTGTTCGCCGAGCTGTGTAGCGGTTTGCTGGCCGCGGGCCTCAATCCGCTGCCGCTCGCGCTGCTCTCGCTGAAGGATGCGCTGTGTTTACAGACCCTGCGCGAGCTGTGCAGCGAGCATCAGGTGGCGCTGATCCTCAACAGCACGGCGTTTTCCCAGTCGGCGATGGACGATCCCGGCGATCACGCCCTGGCCGGCGATATCCCGGTGCTGCAACTGATCCTCTCCGGCGGTAACGAACAGAGCTGGCGCGCCGACCCCCAGGGCCTGCAACCGCGGGATATGGCCATGCATGTGGCGTTGCCCGAGGTGGACGGGCGGATCATCAGCCGCGCCATCAGCTTCAAGGGCCTCGGCCAACGCTGCGAACTGACCCAGAGCGACGTGGTGCAGTACCAGGCGCTGGACGACCGCATCGCCTTCGTCAGCCAGCTGGCGCGGCGCTGGTGCCGGCTGCGCCGCCTGGCCAACCAGGACAAGCGTCTGGCCCTGGTGCTGGCCAACTACCCGACCCGCGAAGGCCGCCTGGGCAACGGCGTCGGTCTGGATACCCCGGCCTCGGTGATCGAAATCCTCCGCCGCCTGCAACAGCAGGGCTACGGCGTCGACGACGTGCCCGCCGACGGTGATGCGCTGATGCGTCTGCTCAAGCAGGGCGTGACCAACGACCCCGAGCAATGGGCGCTGCGCCCGGCGCGGCAGAGCCTGGCGTTGGCCGACTACCTGGCGTTCTTCGCCACGCTACCGCCGGCCAACCGCGCAGCGATCACCGAACGCTGGGGCGCGCCTGAGCAGGACCCGATGCTGCGCCAGGGCCGCTTTATGATCGCCGGCGTGCGGCTCGGGCAGGTGTTTGTCGGTATCCAGCCGGCGCGTGGCTACCAGCTTGACCAGAAGGCCAACTACCACGACCCGGATCTGGTGCCGCCGCATTTCTACCTGGCCTTCTACCTGTGGCTGCGGCAGCGCTGGGCCAGCGACGCCATCGTCCACGTCGGCAAGCACGGCAATCTGGAATGGCTGCCGGGCAAGAGCGTGGCGCTTAGCGAGCAGTGCTGGCCAGAGCTGGTGTTCGGCCCCATGCCCCATCTGTATCCCTTTATCGTCAACGATCCGGGCGAGGGCACCCAGGCCAAGCGCCGCGCCCAGGCGGTGATCATCGACCAC
>JAKFEA010000268.1:0-1777 GCA_036675905.1 Acidovorax sp.
TGTCGTCGGCTGCAGCGCCGGCGCCCTGTTCGCCGCCATCACGGCCCTGGGTTACGACACGGCGTCCGCGAAGGAGATCACCTTGCGGACCTGGACCCGGGAGCTGACCTCGCGGCCGAATCCGATGGGTTACCTGCGGCTGCTGGCGCCCAGGCTCTTCGGCTTCAAGGCCGAGACCTTCGGGCTGCGTGACGATCGGGCCATGCTCGAGAGCGTGCGGTCCGTTTTCGGCGACCGGCGCATCGAGGACACCCTCATTCCCCTGCACATCACCGCCACCGATTTCGCCACCGGGGAGCTGGTGGAAATCAGCAGCGGCAGCATCGTGGAAGCCATCCGCGCGAGCCTGGCGTTGCCGCTCGCCTTCGCGCCGGTGCGGCTGGGCGGCAGGCTGCTGGTGGACGGCTACCTGTCCGACCCGCTGCCGCTGAGCGTGGCGATGAAACACGGCTCTCGCGTGATCGTCGGTGTCGGCTTCGAGAGCCCGTTCCAGGACAACGTGCGCAGCGCGGGGCGCTTCGCGTTCCAGCTCAGCGCGATCATGTCCAACAACCTGCTCAAGTCGAAGCTGGCCTTCCACAGCGTCGCACACCACTCCGAGATGATCATGATCCTGCCGGAGTTCAAGCAGCGGATCCGGCTGTTCGACACCGCCAAGGTGCCCTACATCGTCGACCAGGGGGAGCAGGCCACGCTGCAGCAACTGCCTTATCTGCGAGAGCTCCTGGCCGCCGATCACCTGCAGCCCGAGCCCATGCAGCTCTGACGCGGTGGCCGCAATGCAAGCTCCCCTCGGCCGGCCAAAGGCTCGTCGCCAGGTGGCACTGGTCATCGGTTCGGGTGCGCTCAAGTGCGCTGCGGCTTTCGGGGTGGCGAAGGTGCTCCACCGGGAGAACATCCCGATCGACATGGTGGTCGGCTGCAGCGGAGGTGCGTTCTGCGCGGCCTGGGTGGCGGCGGGCGGCCGAGACGCCGATGCAGCCGCCACCCGCTTTGCCCAGGGGTGGGCGGGCGCCTTCGACGTCGTGAACTACCGGGCCATCCTCAGCGCCGTGTTCCCGCGCCTGCTGCGCTTTTCCGAGTGCGCTGCCATCGTGGATGACCGGGCCGTCAACGCCGGCATCCGCCGCTTCGCCGGCGACTCGACGATCGAGGGCTGTGCAGTCCCGCTCTTCCTGGTGGCCACCGACTTCGTCAGCGGCGAGAAGGTGGTGCTCTCGGCGGGCCGCCTGTTCGACGGCATTCGCGCCAGCATCGCACTGCCGCTGATCCTGCCGCCCTGGCCGGTCCAGGGCCGTCGGCTGGTCGATGGCGCCGTGTCCGACCCCCTGCCGGTGGACGTGGCGATCCAGGAGGGCGCCGACATCATCCTCGCGGTGGGCTTCGAGAATGCACTTGCCGCAAGGTTCGAATCGGGAATGGAGCTCGTGCTGCAGCTGCAATCGCTGATGATGAACCACCTCGTGCGTGCGCAGTACGCGTTCCACAACCTCTCGCATCACGCAGAGGTGGTGCCCATCATCCCGGAGTTCGAGAACCGCATCGGGTTGCGGGACGTTCACATGGTCCCCTACCTGGTGGAGCGCGGCGAACACGCGGCCGAGCAGCAGATGCCTTACCTGCACCGCCTGTTGGCCCTGCCCGTGGCCGCGGCGAGCCCGGCCGTCGCATGAGCCTCGGCGAAGCCCTCGCCACCGGCCGCGAGCGCGTGATGCGGCTGCTGGTGGTCGACGATCTCGAGATGAACCGCGACTTGCTGGTTCGTCGCGTCCGCCGC
>JAKFEA010000269.1:0-7385 GCA_036675905.1 Acidovorax sp.
GCCGGCCAGTAAGGCCCCAGGTCCCCGTTCACCATGACAGCAAGCCGCCCGCCCGCATCGCAGTCGCCTGCGGGCGGCGGCATGACCGGCCACCCAGCCGCAGGATTCCGATGAAAGCTGCCATCCGCCCCCTCAGCCGCCTGGTGCGCGACCTGTTCCGCCTCGAGCCGCTCGAGCCCCGCATCCTGCTGTCGGCCGACCCGGTGCTGGGCGCGGTGGCGCTGGTGGCGGCGCCGCCGCAGGAGCAGGCCGCGGCGCTGCTGCAGGCCTACTCGGCCCAGGCCGACCAGGTGGTGGCCACCCAGCCGGGCGACACCGTGCTGGTGACCCAGGGTCCGGCGCGCCATGCGCAGCCGGGCTGGCTGGTGGTGGACGTGAGCCAGCTGGCCAGCGGCAACGGCACGCTGGTGATCGGCGGGCCGGACAGCAACGCGCGCATCCTGATCGGCGAAGAGGGCGGGCCCGACGTGACGCTGGGCAACCTGGTCCTGCTGAACCCCGGGGCCGGCGGCGAGGTGGTCATGCAGGCGCGACTGGTGCTCAGCGGCGACCTGATCACGGTGGGCTCGGGCCACACCGACATCATCAACACCGACGAGAGCGCGGCCAGCATCACCCACATCGACTCGATGGAGATCGGCGGCGACCGCATCCTGACGGCCACCGCCGCCGCCGGCAACATCCAGCTGGGAACCACCCCGGGAATCAAATTCGTCAACGGCAACGGCGACGCCACGCCCGATACGTTGACACTGCGTGCCGACGGCAACGTCTCGATCTACAACACGTTCACCGGTTCGGACCTGCTGGAAGGCCTGACCATAGGCGCCCGCACCCCGGGCGGCACCGACCTGCCGTCCAGCGTGCATGTCTACGACACGCTGAGCCTGAACGGCGACCTCGTGATCGAGGTGGAATCCAGCGGGATCGTGACGTTCGACAAGCTGGTGACGATCAATGGCAGCGGCAACGTGCACATCACCGGCGCCAACACCGTGACCTTCGCCGGTGGCCTGAACGTCACCGGCACGGGCAACATCTTCATCGAAGGCAACGAGATCGATTTCGGCACCAGCACGGAATCGATCCGTGGCACCGGTGTTCTGACCCTGCGGCCATCGACGCCCGGCAACGCCATCGAAGTCGGTTCGCTGGGCGGCCCGACGTTCAACACGCTGAACCTGGAAGGCACCGACCTGGCCGCGCTGGCCGACGGCTTTGCCACGATCGTCATCGGCCACGAGAGCGGCGGGCGCGCGGCGGCCGGCGCGGGTGCGGTGCGCATCGGCGCGGCCGGCGCGCCCAACCCGCTGCTGCGCGATGCGGTCGAGATCTACGGCGGCACCGTGTCGGTCGAAGACCCGCTCACCTCGCAGGACCAGATGATCGTCAACGGCACGATCAAGCTGGACGCAGTCGGCGACATCGTCATCAAAGGCGCGATGATTGCCCGCGAGGCCTCGGGATCGGGCACCTCGGACATCACGCTCTGGTCGCAGTCCGGCTCTGTCACCCAGGTCGACAGCCTGAACGACAACAACACCGCGTCCGAGCCGATCCGCGGCGCGCTGCTGACGGTGCGCGCGGCCACCGGCATCTCGCTGCCGTTCACCGAACTCGCCAGCGTCAGCGCCACCAATGCCACGTCGGGCAACCTCAGCATCGTCGAGGCCGCCACGGGCGCCGGCATCAACGTGATCTTGCTGAGCCAGGCCAACAATGCCGCCAATCTGTCGCTGCGCACCACCGACGGCAGCATCACGGTGAACGGTGGCATCAGCCATGCCGGCACCGGCCTGATCGAACTGGACGCGGCGGGCACCAGCAAGCAAGTCACGGTCAACCAGGCCATCGCCTCCACCGGCGGTGCGATCAAGCTCACGGCCACAGGTCTGGTGACCACCAGCGACAACGGGACCACCACCGACGGCACGGTGGTGACCAGCGGCGCGGCCGGCATCGAGATCACCTCGTCCGCCGGTGCCATCTCGCAGGGCGCGCTGGTGTCCTCCGAAGGCGGCGAGGTCAAGCTGACGGCTGCGACCACCCTCACCATGCTGGCCGGCACCACCGTGCGGTCGGTGGACGCGGTGGGCAACACCGGGGTCGTCCGCCTGAAAGCCACCGGGGGCAACGTGACGGTGGCCAACGCCGAGGCCGACGGCAGCATCTTCGTCACCGCCGGCAGCGCCATCCTCGGCCTGGTCTCCAGCAACCCGCACCTGGACGGCGAAACGGCGGCCGTGCTGCTGGCAGCCGCCAGCGGCATCGGCACCAGTGCCGCCGGCGGCACGCTGCAGACGCGGGTGGGGACGCTCGCCGCCAGCAACTCCGGCGCCGGCGGCATCTTCGTGCGCGAAGCCACCGCGCTGAGCCTGTCCGGCGGCGCGACGTACTCGCTCGATGCCGCGGGCCCGATTTCCGTGGTCACCACCGAAGGCACGCTGACCATCGGCCAGGCGGTGCGCAGCACCGGTGCGGCCGGCCACATCCTGCTGCAAGCCGGCGAGACGATCGAAGGCACGACGGCTGACCTGGCCGTGAACGCAGCGGTCGGCAGCACCAGCGGCAGCATCAGCCTGGCGGCCGCCGACAACCTGACGATCGCGACGGGTGCCACGGTGTCCACTTCGGGCGACTCCACGCAGTTCGTCGACGTGCGTGCCGACGACAGCCTCACGATGGACGCGACCGCGGGCCTGTCCGCCACCGGCGGCGGCGCCGTGTGGGTGGTCGCCAGCGCCGGTGAAGCCGTGCTGGGCACGCTGGACGCGGGCACGGGCCGGGCGTTCGTCTCGGCCGGCACCAACATCCTGGACGCGGCGGGCGACGACGCGACGCCGGGCGTCAACATCACCGGCGGCCAGGTGCGCCTGGCCGCGGGCGGTGCCATCGGCGGGGCCGGTGAGATCCTGGAGACCAGCGCGGTCACGCTGGCGGCCCGCAGCAGCGGCGGCGACCTGTTCCTGAGCGAGACCGACGCCTTGTCGATCGGCACCGTCGGCGCGGTGACCAGCTCGCGCGTGGCGGCCGACGGCACCATCGCATCGGCCGCGGGCGTGGCCGACCTGGCCGGCCTCGACAGCGCCGGCGCACTGGTGCTGCAGGCCGGCGGCAACCTCACCGTCCCCGCGGCCGTGCAGGCTGCCGGCAACCTGCGCCTGCACGCGGCGGGCACCCTGGATGTGTCGGCCGCGGTGGCCAGCTCGGGTGGCCACGTCAGTGTGGTCGCCACGGGGCAGATGAACGTCAATGCCACGGCCAGCGTCGCGGCCCAGGCGGCCGGCAAGGCGCTGGACATGGCGTCCACCACGGGGCATCTGGTGATGTTCGACGGCGCGACGGCCACCACCAACGCAGGCGCACTGCGCGTGTCGGCCGGCCTCACGGCCACGCTCAGCCGCGTGGACGCGCGCAGCGACGCCGACCGTGCAGTCGATTCGCTGGCCGGCCAGGGTGGCTGGGGCGACGTGAGCATCGTGGCCGGCGGCGCCATCCTGGGCAATGCGTCCAGCACCGATCCGGCGGTCCATGCGCGCCAGTTGCGCCTGCAAGCCGGTTCCATCGCGAGCGATGCGGTGAACCTGAGCATCGAAGCGGTCCGGCTGGGCGCCGAGACCAACGTCTTCAGCGGCAACATGTTCCTGAAGGAAGCCACCGCGCTCGAGCTCGGCACCTCCGCAGGCATCACGGTCTATCGCGTCGGCCTGGATGGCGGCAGCGGTGTCACGACCGAGCAGACGGATGCCGCGATGGCAGGCCTGTCCACGCTGACCGGCAGCACCGGCTCGATCGTGCTGCAAACGACCGCCGGGCTCCTGTCCGGCGGCGCTGCGGCCACGGTGATGGCGGGCGGCAACATCCTGCTGCGTTCGGGCGGCATCGCTTCCGACATCGACCTGGACGGCCAGGTCAGGAGCTTCGGCGGCCACGTCAGCCTGGCCGCGGGCCGCCACCTGCTGCTGGACGGCGACATCACGGCTTCGGGCAGCGGCAAGTCGATCGACCTGCTGGCCACAGGCGCCGTGACGCTGGCGCAGGGGCACCGGGTGTCCACTGCCGACGGCAACGTCTCCGTCGATGCCGGCGGTACGGTCACGCTGGAGGAAGTGGACGCCGGCACCGGCAGCGTCCGCATCTCGGGCTCGGCGATCATCGACGGCGACGCCGCTGGCGACAGCGAAGTGGACGTCAAGGCGGTCGGGTTGGTGCTCAGCGCCACGGCGGGCGGCATCGGCGCGGCCGGTGCGCAGCTGGAAACGCAAGTCGCGGACATCACTGGCAACGCCATCGGCGGCGGCGTGTACCTGCATGAGGCCGATGGCGCGACGGTGCGGTCGCTGCAAGTCAACGTTTCGCGGGTCGGCTCCAATGCCGGCCAGGCCGCCACCACCCACGCCGCCCAGGAAGGCCTGCGCGGCGACGCAGTGGTGCTCACCAGCACCGGCGGCAACGTGGTCGTGCAGGCCGGCACGAGCGGTTCGCCCGGCGTGGTCGGCACGGCCGGCCCGGTGCGCATCGAAGCCGGCGGCGGCTTGCAGGTCGAAGCTTCGGTCGATGCGGGCGCCGGCTCGCTGTCGCTGATCGGCGGCGGGCTCGTGACGCTGGGCCTGGTGGATGCCATCGTCCTCAGCGGCGGCAGCGTCGATCTGGAATCGACCGGCGCCGCGCTGAACCTGGCTTCCGGCACGGCGGTGCAATCCAGCGGCGGTGCGATCCGTGTCCACGCGCTAGGCGACCTGCAAGTGTCCGTGCTGGACGCCCGCACCCTGGCCGATCGCACGGTCGATTCGCTGGCAGGGCAGGCCGGCTGGGGTTCGGTGAGCGTCCTTGCGGGCGGCGCGATCAACGACTACGCCGGCGACACCGCCGTCAACATCTACGCCAAGGAACTGCGCCTGGAGTCCGGCGGCGGCATCGGTGCCGGCAACGAGTCGATCGAAACCGAAGCCGCCGTGCTGAGCGCCAAGGCGGGTGCCGGCGGGATGTACCTGGACGAGCGCACGGCGCTGGTCGTCGGTGAAACGGCCGCGATCAGCGTGGCTCGGCCCGACGCCGACGGCGTTGCGCCGGGGACGCCCGGCTCCGTGGCTGACGGCGTACAGAGCGGTATCGACAGCGGCGGCGTGGCCGTGCTGGTCGCCGGCGGCGCACTGGAGACCACGCACACGGTGCAGGCTGCGGGCAACCTGCTGCTGGCCAGCGGCACCGGCGCCAGTTTGACCGTGGGCGCGCTGGTGCGCAGCACCGGCGGCCACCTGGACCTCACCGCCGGTGGCACCCTGGCGTTGAACGCCAATGCAGAAACCCAGGCCAACGCGGCCACGCTGGTGCTCGATGCGGGCGGTGACATCACGCAGGCGCAAGCCACCCGGGTGTCCACCAACAACGGCAATCTCGCCGTGGTGGCTGGCGGCGTGCTCACGGTGGAGGAGATGACCGCCGCCACGGCGGCACTGCATGCGCAGGCCCTGTCCATCGTTGACGGCGATGCGGCCGGCGATACGGAGATCGATTTCACGGCGGCCGGCTCGCTCCGGCTGCTGGGCACCAACGGAGTCGGCGAGTCGGGCGACAGCATTGAAACGGACACCGGGTTGATCGCGGCGCGATCCACCACGGGCGCCGTGTTCATTCGGGAAAATGACGCTGTCAGCGTCGGCACCATGGGTGCGACGCTGGTGCAACGGGTGCAGGCCGGTGGCGGCATCGTCGGTGAAAACCGCATCGGAGATTCGGGCCTGGCCGGCACCAACGTCGTGCTGGTCGCCGGGGCGGGCAGTGTCACGCTGTCGGCGGGCGGCTCCGTCGCCGCCGCCGGCAACTTGCTGCTGCAAGCCAACGGGGCAGGCAGTGACCTGGCCATTCAATCCGGCGTGACCGTGTCTGCCACCGGTGGCTCGATGAGCCTGCTGGCCATCGATGAAATTGTCCTGGGCGGTACGGTGTCGGTCCTCGGCAGCGGCACGCTGGACATGCGCGCGACCCGCGTGGACCTGCAACAGAACAGCCTGGTGTCCACCGGCGGCGGCGACGTGGCCCTCGTGGCCACCGGCAACGTGGTCGTGGAGAAGATCGATGCCGGCGGTGGCGGCGTGCGTATCGCCGGTAACCGCGTCGATGACGGCGACGCCACCAACGACAGCGAGGTGGACATCATCGCGGGCAGCCTGGCCATCACTGCCGGCGAGCGCATCGGTCTCTCGGCCAATGCACTGGAGACCAGCGTCGGCACCGCCAGCTTGCGTGCCACCAGCAACGTCTTCGTCACCGAAACCGACGCGCTCACGCTCGACACGGTCAGCGTTGCCGTGAACCACGTGGGTCCCGGCGGCGCGGCGGTGCTGCAGGCGGCGGTGGACCAGTCCGACAACAGCGGCGCCATCGTCGTGCTGCGCACCCTGAGCGGCAGCCTCGACAGCACGGCCACCGGCGGCGCGGTCAGCGCGACTGGCAACCTGCTACTGGAAGCGGGCGGCGCCGCATCCGACCTGACGACACGCGCGGCAGTGACAAGCACGGGCGGGTCGATCAGCCTGGAGGCGGGCCACCGGCTGGAGGTGAACGCCAACGTCGGCACCGCCGCCGGCTCCATCGACCTGCTGGCCGGGGAAAACCTGGTGCAGGCGCAGGGCACCAGCATCGCGTCCACAGGCAATGGCCATGTCTCGCTGGAGGCCACGACCGGCTCGGTGACCATCGAGCACGTTTCAACCGGTGCCGGCCGACTGCAGGTCGCGGGCACCTCGATCATCGACGGCGACGCCGCCGGCGATGCGGAAATCGATCTCCTGGCCAACGGCATCCTGTTCACCGCCACCAACGGCAGCGTGGGCAGCAGCGACAACGCCGTCGAGACGACCACCAGCACCATCAGCGCCGTTGCCCAGCAGGGCGGCAGCGTGTTCATAGCCGAATCCAACGATCTCATCCTGGGCACGGTGTCTTTCAGCGTGAATCGCGTTACTGCCAGTGGCGCCAGTACACCGGCCGCTCTCGGCCCGCAGACCGGCGTGTCCGGGACCACGGTGGTGGTGCGTGCACTGGGCGGCACGCTTGACGCGCAAAGCGCGGTCGAAGCCTCTGGCAACCTGCTGCTGGAAGCGGGCGGAGCGGGGAACCTCATCGTCGGCGCGCAGGTGCGCAGCACCGGTGGAGCGCTCAGCCTGGTGGCTGGTGGCGCCATGACGCTCAACGCCAATGTCCTCGGCAGCTACGCCCATGCGGATGGCACCGTCGACCTGCGCTCTGCCGGAGCGTTCACCCAGGCCCAAGGCACGACGGTCAGCACGGCCGGCGGCAACCTGGCCGTGCAGGCCGGTGGCGCGGCCACCATCGAGAAGCTGGATGCCGGCAGCGGCAAGCTGCGCCTGGTTGCCACCGGC
>JAKFEA010000270.1:0-7389 GCA_036675905.1 Acidovorax sp.
CACCTTCTCGAGCGTCAGGCCGACTTCTTCCGAAATCACCTTGCCGCCGGTCAGGATGGCGATGTCTTCCAGCATGGCCTTGCGGCGGTCGCCGAAGCCCGGGGCCTTGACGGCGACGACCTTCAGGATGCCGCGGATGGTGTTGACCACCAGGGTCGCCAGGGCTTCGCCCTCGACTTCTTCGGCGATCACCAGCAGCGGACGGCCGGCCTTGGCAACTTGCTCCAGGATCGGCAGCAGGTCGCGGATGTTGCTGATCTTCTTGTCGTACAGCAGCACGAACGGGTTGTCGAGCAACGCCGATTGCTTCTCGGGGTTGTTGATGAAGTAGGGCGAGAGGTAGCCGCGGTCGAACTGCATGCCTTCGACGACTTCGAGCTCGGACTCCAGCGACTTGCCGTCTTCGACGGTGATCACGCCTTCCTTGCCGACCTTGTCCATCGCGTCAGCGATGATCTTGCCGATGGCTTCGTCGCTGTTGGCCGAGATGGAGCCGACTTGCGCGATTTCCTTGCTGGTCGTGGTGGGCTTGGATTGCTTCTTGAGCTGCTCGACCAGGGCCGTCACGGCCTTGTCGATGCCGCGCTTCAGGTCCATCGGGTTCATGCCGGCGGCCACGTACTTCATGCCTTCGCGCACGATGGCCTGGGCCAGCACGGTGGCGGTGGTGGTGCCGTCACCGGCGTTGTCGCTGGTCTTGGAAGCGACTTCCTTGACCATCTGCGCGCCCATGTTCTGCAGCTTGTCCTTCAGCTCGATCTCCTTGGCCACGGACACGCCGTCCTTGGTCACGGTGGGGGCGCCGAAGGAGCGCTCGAGCACCACGTTGCGGCCCTTGGGGCCCAGGGTCACCTTGACCGCGTTGGCCAGGATGTTCACGCCTTCGACCATGCGGGCGCGGGCGTCGCCGCCGAACACTACGTCTTTTGCTGCCATTTGAATGACTCCGAAAAAAATTAAGAACTAGTCAGTTGGGGACAGAGCAGCGAAGCTGGTCTGTCCCGCAAGGTCACTTGGCTTGGACAGAGCAGCAGAGCCGATCTGTCCTGCAAGATCACTTGGCCTCAACCACCGCAAAAAGGTCTTCTTCCTTCATGACGAGCAGCTCGTCACCTTCGACCTTGACGGTCTGGCCGCTGTACTTGCCGAACAGCACGCGGTCGCCGACCTTCACGCCCACGGGCGACAACTCACCCTTGTCGTTCTTGCGGCCCGGGCCGACGGCCAGCACCTCGCCCTGGTCGGGCTTCTCGGCGGCGTTGTCGGGGATCACGATGCCCGAGGCCGTCTTGGTTTCGTTTTCCAGGCGCTTGACGATCACGCGGTCGTGCAGAGGACGAAGTTTCATTGCATCTCCTTCAAGGGAAGCTTGGGTTGGGACATCAAAAAGCGCCAACGAAGTTAGCGCCAATTAACTTGCGTGGAGCGCGCCAACTCAACTGTTAGCACTCATCTCCAACGAGTGCTAATGATAGGGCATTCCGCGCCGGTTTCAAGCGGGATCGCCTGCGGGCAGCCGGGGAAATCTGGCCAGCCGTCAGAGGCTGGCGGCCTGTCGCAGCCGCCATTCGCGGATGGCTTCCACCGTTGTGCAGACCAGTCCGTGGCGACGCGCGAAGCTGGCGACTTCGGCGCCGCGAGCCATGCTTCCGTCCGGATTCATCAACTCGCACAGGACGCCGGCAGGGAACAGGCCGGCCAGCGCCGCGAGGTCGACCGCCGCTTCGGTGTGCCCTTGTCGCTCCAGCACGCCGCCGGGCCGGGCGACCAGCGGAAAGACGTGTCCGGGCGAGACGATCTCGCTGTGCTGCGGTGTCGAGCGTAGCGCGCAGCGGATGGTCTGAACCCGGTCTGCGGCCGAGACGCCAGTGCTGACGCCGTGGGCGCCTTCGATCGACTGGGTGAACGCCGTCTCGTGGCGCGAGCGGTTGACCTCGACCATCGGCCGCAGTTGCAGGGCGCTGGCCTGTTGCGGCCGCATGCACAGGCAGACGATTCCGCTGCCTTCACGGATCATCATTGCCATCACGGCGGGGGTGATGAGTTCGGCCGCGCAGACCAGGTCGGCCTCGTTCTCGCGATCGGCGTCGTCCAGCACCAGCACGGGCCGGCCGGCGCGTAACGCCTGCAGCACCGCAGGCAGCGGGGCCAATTCGATGGCGCTCGAAGGCGCCAGGGGAGAGGGGGTGGCTATCGTCATGAAACGCTCCTGTCGGTTGAGAACAAAAACGCTCCAAGGCACGCAAGAACGCCGCCGGCCGGCCGGATGGCCGAGCGGCAACTCATCGCGCCGCCCGCGAGGACGCCGCGAATCTTCTTTCATCCGGACTGTGACCGTCGGCCCCAGCATTCGACTGGGTCTGCTGACCCCGGAGCCGCTGGCGCGGCTCCGGGCGCTCGCGGGCTCGCAGCTGGCGCTGCCTACCGCCGGTGGGGAATTGCACCCCGCCCTGAAGACCGCCCGACTATAGCCACGCCCGCGCTCTATAGTCGCCGCCATGGAGACACTGCATGCCGGCTGAAGGCAGGGCCGGCGCCTGGCAGCGCCACCCTTGGGTGCGCCGCGCCACGCTCGCCCAACGGCGCGCTCAACGCCTGCCGCCTGCCCTGCGGGGGCTGATGTGGTCGACGGTCGCGGGCCTGCTGTTCGTGCTGCTGAACACGCTGATGCGCAAGCTGGCGATGCAGCTGGATCCGTTCCAGACCCAGTTCCTGCGCTACCTGGCGGCGCTGGGCGTGATGCTGCCGCTGATGGCGCGCGGCGGCTGGGCGGCCTGGCGGCCCAAGAACGTCGGTGGGCAGTTCACCCGGGGCGCGGTGCATACCGCCGGCCTGTGCCTGTGGTTCATCGCAGTGCCGCACATCACGCTGGCGGACACCACCGCGATCGGCTTCACCACGCCGATCTTCATCATGATCGGCGCGGTCCTGTTGTTCAAGGAGACGATGCGTTGGGAGCGCTGGGCCGCCTCGCTCGTGGGCTTTGCCGGCGTGCTGACGGTGGTGGCGCCGCAGCTCACCGGCAGCGGCGGCTGGTACGCGCTGGTGATGCTGGCGTCTTCGCCGGTGTTCGCGGCGTCGTTCCTGATCACCAAGGCGCTGACCCGCTACGAGCGGCCCGAAGTCATCGTGGCTTGGCAGGCGATCACCGTCACCGCCTTCAGCCTGCCGCTGGCGCTGCTGCACTGGAGCTGGCCGAGCCCCTTGCAGTGGCTGCTGTTCATGGCCTGCGGCATCCTCGGCAGCATCGGCCACTACTGCCTGGCGCGCTCGTACAGCGTGGCCGACATCTCGGCGACACAGTCGGTCAAGTTCCTCGACCTGGTGTGGGCGACCGCGCTCGGCTGGCTGGTGTTCGCCGACCTGCCCAGCCGCTGGACGCTGGCCGGCGGCGCGGTGATCTGCGCGTCCACGTTGTGGATTGCGCGTCGCGAAGCGCGCGGCCGGGCACCCGCCTGACGCCTGCGGCCGAAACGCCGCCTCGCCCTCTCAGGCTTCGTTGGCGATGCCCCCCGCCACGTGCCCGGACGGCACGTGCTGCGCCGCATGGGAGACGTGCCGGGTCTGGTCGTCGAAGAAGAAGTCGGGTTCGAACTCGCGCAGGAATTCGCCCTTGGGCAGGCCGCCGAGGAACATGGCCTCGTCGACGTGGATGTTCCACTGCATCAGGGTGCGGATGGCGCGCTCGTGGGCCGGCGCGCTGCGCGCGGTGACCAGCGCGGTGCGGATCTTCATGGCCGGCGTGCCGGCCGCCTGCAGCCGGTGCAGCGCCGCCAGCAGCGGCTTGAAGGGGCCGTCGGGCAGCGGCTGCAGCGCCTTGCTCGATTCGTGCTGCTGGAAGGCGTCCAGGCCCTCGCTCTGGAACACCCGCTCGGCCTCGTCGGAGAACAGCACGGCGTCGCCGTCGAAAGCGATGCGCACCTCGTTCGGGTAGTTGGCGCCGGCCTGCATCGAGTCGGTCAGCACCCGTGCCGCGGGGAAGCCGGCCACCAGCGCTTCCCGCACGTCGTCGGCGTTGGCCGACAGGAACAGGTGTGCGCGCAACGGCCGCAGGTAGCGGAACGGCGAGCGGCCCTGGGTGAACACGCCGCGCTCCAGCTTGATGCTGTTGGCATGCCCGGAGCGGAAGATGCGCATGCCCGAGACCGGGTCGTTGCGCGAGAGGATCACCACCTCGACCCGTTGCGCCGTGGTGTCGTTGAACGCCAGCAGCTTCTGGATCAGCGAAAAGGCGATGCCGGGCCGCGCCGGCTGGTCCAGCCGCTCGAGCTGCAGCGCCATGTAGGCCTGGGCGTCGCCGCCTTCGAAGATGCGGTTCTCCTCCTCGAAGTTGAACAGCGCCCGCGAGGAGATCGCCACCACCAGCCGGTCGTCCGAAAACACGCTCAAGGCTCCCTCCCGCTCCGGGTCAACGCACCAGCTGGTTGAGCTGGATGATGGGCAGCAGCACGGCCAGCACGATCAGCATCACCACCAACCCCATGGCCACGATCAGCAGCGGCTCCAGCACGGTGGCCAGCTGGATGGCGCGGCGCTGCACCTCGTTGCCGAGCTGGTTGGACGCGCGCTGCAGCATCACCGGCAACTGCCCGGTCTGCTCGCCCAGCCGCGCGAACATGGCCAGCAATCCGGGAAATCGCTTCTTCTGCGCCAGCGCCGAGGCCAGCGGAGCGCCCTCGCGCACCAGCACCAGCGCATCCATCGCGTCGGCGCGCATGGCCCGGTTGTTCAGCGTTTCGGCGGCGGCCTGCAACGCCCGCAGGATCGGAACGCCTGCCGCAGTGAGCATCGCGAGTGTGTTGCCGAACTGCGCACTGTTGTACCCGCGGGACAAACGGCCCAAAACGGGCAACCTCAGCCAGCTCGCGTCGAACTTCTCACGGAACGGCTCGTTTCTCAGCAGGGTCCGTAGGACAATTCCCACGCCCAGCAGCAGGAGGCCGACGATCCAGCCCCACTCGCGGACGAAGGCACTCAAGCCCAGCATGGCCACCGTCAGGAATGGCAACCCGCGCTTCGTTCCGGCGAATACGTTGGCCACCTGGGGCACGACATAGGTCACAAGGAAGACGACGATGGCCAGCGCCACCACCGTAACGATTGCCGGATACAGCGCCGCCCCGGTCAGCTTGGCCTTCAGCGCCTGCCGGTTCTCCAGGTCGTCGGCCAACCGCTCCAGCACCATGCCCAGGTTGCCGCTCTGCTCGCCGGCGCCGACCACCGCGATATAGATGTCGGAGAACTCGCGCGGGAAATGGGCCAGCGCGGATGCGAACGTGGAGCCCGCGTTCACTTCTGCCCTGAGGGCGGCCACCAGGTGGCGCTCGGCGTCGCTGGGCGCCTCGTCCGACAGCGCCGTGAGCGCTCGCTCCAGCTGCAACCCCGAAGTCACCAGGCCGGCCAGCTGGCGGGTCCAGACCGCCAGCTGGGTATCGCCGAACACCCGCCGGCTCCAGCGGCCGCCGAGCGCGCCGCCGGCGCCGCCCGCTTCCACCGCACGCACCTCCAGCGGAACCAGCGACTGCGAGCGCAGTTGCCCGCGCGCGGCCTTGGCGGTGTCGGCTTCCAGGACGCCGCGCCGGGTGGCGCCTTGCGCGTCCAGTGCTTCGAATGCGTACGCGGGCATTGAGGGGTCCCATCGCGCCAGGCCAGCCTGCTTTCCAGCCGTCCTTCCGCTGGGGCGGGTCGCCTATCGGATAATTGTTTCAAAACGTTGCAGGGCGTTGCTGCAGCTTGCAAGATCAACGCTGGGGATCGGCCGGTCCCCAAGAGGAGTTTAAGCATGTCGAAGAAGGTGCCGAAGAAGCGGCGCAGCCGGCTCCTGGCGCTGGAGCCGCGCATCCTGTTCGACGGCGCGCTGGTGGATACCGCCGCCGCCCTGCCCCAGGCCCTGGATGCCGCCCAAGTGGCCCAGGCCGCCGACGCCGCGTCCCACCCCGACCTTCCCGCCGACCTCCATCCCGATCTGGCCGCCTTGGCCCAACTGGCGGTGCCACCCGCCGTCGAGACTCCTGCTGCTGCCGCGGCGCCTGCGCCGGTGGAATGGCTGGTCATCGACAGCCGCGCGCCGGATGCCGCCACCCTCGCCAGCCAGGCCCGCCCTGGCATGCAGGTGCTGGTGCTCGACGCAGCCGCCGATGGCCTGGCCCAGATCCGCCAGGCGCTGGCCGCCGACGGCCGGCCGGCCGACGCGCTGCACATCGTCAGCCACGGCGCGCCCGGTTTCATCCGCCTGGGCAGCACCAACCTCGATGCCGCGCAGCTGGAAGGCCGCGCGGCCGAACTGGCCGCCATCGGCGCCCGCCTGACGGCCTCGGGCGACCTGCTGCTGTACGGCTGCGACGTCGCTTCCACCGCGGCCGGCGAGCGCTACGTCGATCGGCTGGGCCAGCTGACCGGCGCCGACGTCGCGGCGTCGCGCGACGCCACCGGCGGCGCAGTCCGCAACGGCAACTGGCTGTTCGAGTACAGCGCGGGCACGGTCGCGGCCACGCCGTTCCTGTCCGATGCCGACGGCCGCGCCTACAACGCGGTGCTGCCCGCGGTGAACCTGGCCGGCAATACCGGCTGGACGCCCTTGCTGTACGGCAGCCGGCAGGACCCGGCGGGCGACATGCAAGCCGCCGCCGCCAGCACCGACATCGTCGGCGACAACATCCACCCCACGCTGTTCTATGCCTACGACGATGCCGGCACCGCGGGCGAGGCGGACGACGGGATCATGTTCCGCTTCCGCGTCAGCGGTCCCAACAGCCAGAACGCCTTCGGCGCCTACGGGATCATCGGCATCGACGCCGACCTGAATGGCGACGTCGACATCTTCCTGATCGCCGACGACGGACAGGGCACCACGGTCGGCTTGTACAACCCGGGCACCGGGCTGAACCAGTCGCCCAGCACGACCAGCTATACGCCGGCGCCGGGCCGGGTCTATACGCTGGATTCATCCAACTACGCTTTCACGCCAGTCGACGTGAACAGCGAGCCGGCCGCATCCTGGGACGGCAACGACGACATCGACCAGGGCGGCAAGCTCGATTACTTCGTGTCCTTCCGCGTCAGCTTCGCCGACCTGAAGGCCGAGCTGGCGCGCACCAACGTGGCCGGCAACCCGGCCGCCGGCATCGCGATCGACCGTTTCTCGCCGATGCGGTTCATCCTGGCCACCGCGACCCAGGACAACTCGCTCAATGGCGACATCGGCGGCGTGATCGGCGCCAACAAGTCCGCGCTCACCTGGGAGCAGCTGGGAGCCTATTCGCCGATCGTCAGCGCCTCCAACTCGCCGCCCATCATCACCAGCGGTGGTGGCGGCCAGACGGCCAGCTACACGGTGGCGCACAACGCCGCGCAGATCGCCACCATCACCTCGTGGGACCCGGACAACGC
>JAKFEA010000271.1:0-45598 GCA_036675905.1 Acidovorax sp.
CCGTCGGCGAAACGCAGGGTGCGCGCGCCGGCGTAGGCATAGGCGAGCGGGAAGTCGTCGCTGACGCCGCCGCCGCCGTGCGCCTGGATGGCCCAGTCGATCACCTCGCACGCCATGTTGGGCGCCACCACCTTGATCATCGCGATCTCGGTCTTGGCGACCTTATTGCCGGCCACGTCCATCATCCACGCAGCCTTCAGCGTCAGCAGGCGCGCCATGTCGATCTTGCAGCGCGCTTCGGCGATGCGCTCCTGCGTCACGCCTTGCTGCGCGACCGTCTTGCCGAATGCGGTGCGACTCAGCGCGCGGCGGCACATCAGTTGCAGCGCGCGCTCGGCCAGGCCGATCAGGCGCATGCAGTGGTGGATGCGACCGGGGCCGAGGCGGCCCTGGGCGATCTCGAAGCCGCGGCCTTCGCCCAGCAGGATGTTGGAAGCCGGCACGCGCACGTTCTCGAAGAACACCTCGGCGTGGCCGTGCGGTGCATCGTCGTAGCCGAACACGTTGAGCGCGCGCACGATGCGGATGCCGACCGTGTCGGCGGGCACCAGGATCATGCTCTGCTGCGAGTGCCTGGGCGCGTCGGGATCGGTCTTGCCCATGGTGATGAAGACCTTGCAGCGCGGATCGTTGGCGCCCGAGGTCCACCACTTGTGGCCGTTGATCACGTACTCGTCGCCCTGGCGCTCGATGCGGGTGCTGATGTTGGTGGCGTCGGAGGAGGCGACCTCCGGCTCGGTCATGGCGAAGGCCGAGCGGATCCTGCCCTCCAGCAGCGGCTTGAGCCAGCGCGCCTTGTTCTCGTCGGAGCCGTAGCGGGCGATGGTCTCCATGTTGCCGGTGTCCGGCGCCGAGCAGTTGAACACCTCGCTGGCCCAGGGCACCGCGCCCATGATCTCGGCCAGCGGCGCGTACTCCTGGTTGGTCAGGCCGGCGCCGTGGTAGCCCGAGGCCTCGGCCGTGTCCTGCGGCAGGAACAGGTTCCACAGCCCGGCGGCCTGCGCCTTGGGCTTGAGGTCCTCGATGGTCCTGAGCGGTGTCCAGCGCTTGCCCGCGGCGGTGTTGGCCTTGAGCTCGTCGTGGTACGTGCGCTCGTTCGGGTAGATGTGTTCTTCCATGAACTTCAGGAGCTTCGCCTGCAGTTCGCGTGTCTTGGGGGAGTACTCGAAATCCATGGAATCCCTTTCAAAGGTGAGGAGGGTCAGGCGCGCAGGGCGAACTGCCAGGCCAGTTCGGCCATCGGCCGGGCGCTCTTGCCGGACGCCACGGCCTGCGCGCTCGACGCAGTGCCCGCCTCCACCCGCTTGGCGATGCCTTGCAGGATGGCGGCGATGCGGAACATGTTGTAGGCCATGTAGAAGTTCCAGTCGGCCTTGAGGTCGGCCACTGTCGACAGCCCCGTGCGGTCGCAATAGCGGCGCATGTAGTCGTCCTCGGCGGGGATGCCGAGCGCCGCCAGGTCCAGCCCGCCGATGCCGCGGAAAGCGCCGTGCGGGATGTGCCATGACATGCAGTGGTAGCTGAAATCCGCCAGCGGATGGCCCAGGGTGGACAGTTCCCAGTCGAGCACGGCGACCACGCGCGGCTCGTCCGGGTGGAACACCAGGTTGTCCAGGCGGAAATCGCCGTGGACGATGGACACCTTGGCTTCGTCGCGCGCGGCGGCCGGGATGTGGGCCGGCAGCCACTCGACCAGTCTTTCCATCTCCGGAATGGGCTGGCTCATGGGGCCTGCGCCATCGGCCGAGGCCTTGTACTGCTTGCTCCAGCGGCCGATCTGGCGCTCGAAGTAGTTGCCGGGCTTGCCGTAGCCGTCCAGTCCGCGCGCCGCGAAGTCGACGGTGTGCAGCGCCGCGATCACCCGGTTCATCTCGTCGTAGATGGCGCCGCGCTGGTCCGGCGTCATGCCCGGCAACGCCTGGTCCCAGAGCACGCGGCCTTGCATGAACTCCATGATGTAGAAGGCGCGGCCGATCACCGACTCGTCCTCGCACAGGCAGTGCATGCGCGGCACGGGCACGTCGGTGTCGGCCAGCCCCGTCATCACGGCGAACTCGCGCTCGATGGCGTGGGCCGATGGCAGCAGCTTGGCCACCGGGCCCGGCTTGGCGCGCATCACGTAGCTGCGCGCGGGCGTGACCAGCTTGTAGGTCGGGTTGGATTGCCCGCCCTTGAACAGCTCTGCCGACAGTGGCCCTTCGAAACCCGGCAGGTTCTGTTGCAGCCAGGCGGTGAGGGCGTCGACGTCGAATGCGTGTTGCCCGGACACGGGCCGGGTGCCGATGAAGTGATCGAACTGGTTCATGGTTTCTGGCTCCCCGCCTGCGCGGGGATGACGCTGCGCGTCAGTCATCCGATTCGACGATGCGCATCAGCGCATCGCGGTTGCGCACCACCAGGCCGCCCGGTTCGATGCGGATCACTTCCTCGCGTTCCATGGCCTTGAGTTCCTGGTTGACCCGCTGGCGCGACGCGCCCAGCAGCTGGGCCAGTTCTTCCTGCGCCAGGTGCAGCCCGATGCGCATCTCGCTGCCGTCGGCCAGCTGCGGCACGCCGTAGCTGCGCACCAGGTGCACCAGCTGCTTGGCCAGCCGCGCACGCAGCGGCAGGGTGTTGAGATCCTCCACCAGCCCGAACAGCTGCCGGATGCGGCGCGCATGCAGGCGCAGCATCGCTTCGTACAGCTCGACGTGCGAAGCCAGGATCTTGCGGAAATCGGCCTTGGCCACGCACACGATGGTGGTGTCGCCATGCGCATAGGCATCGTGCGTGCGCCGGTCGCCGTCGAAGATCGCCACGTCGCCGAACCAGATGCCCGGCTCCACGTAGGTCAGCGTGATCTGCTTGCCCGAGATCGACGTCGAGCTCACCCGCACCGCGCCCCTGGCGCACGCGATCCACTCCTCCGGCGGATCGCCGCGGGCGGCGATCAGTTCGCCGTCCTTGTAGCGTCGGACGTAGGTGCATCGGAGGATGTCGTGTCGCAGGGAAGGGGAAAGCGAGGAGAACCAGCGGCCGCCGTTGATCGCCTCTCGTTCCTCGATGGTAAGAATGGGCTCGTCCATGGTCTGTCTTGTCAGTGACTGGCAGCGCGGCCATTGTCGCTTGGGGGACCGCGCGGCCCCCGATGGCTCCCGGTGTTGCCCGGGAGGCTCAGCCGTAGCGCGGCTTTTCCCGGGCCAGGAAGGCGGCGATGCCGATGCCGCCGTTGGCGTGGTGCAGGTTGCGCACGAAGTGGTCGCGCTCGGCGGCCAGTTGCTGGTGCAGGCTCGCGCCCGGCGCATCGTTGAGCAGTTCCTTGATGCTGGCCAGCGCATTGGGCGCCTTGGCATTCAGCCGCTCGGCCATGGCCAGCGCCTCGACCAGCGCGCCGCCGGGTGGCACGACCCGGTTGACGATGCCGAGCGCGTGCAGGCGGTCGGGAACCATGCGCTCGCCGCCCAGCAGCATTTCGCTGGCCAGCTGGCGCGGCAGCGCACGGGCCAGCGACCAGGTGGCGCCGCCGTCCGGGGACAGAGCCACCGTGCTGTAGGCCATCACGAGCACCGCATCGGCCGCCGCCACGATGAAGTCGCAGGCCAGCGCCAGCGAGAAGCCGGCGCCGGCGGCCGGCCCTTCGACCGCGGCGATCACCGGCTTGGGAAAGCTGCGGATGGTCTCGATCCAGTCGTGCAGGCCTTCGACGCTGCGCGCCTGCACCTCGGGCGGCTGCTGCCGGTTGGCCTGCAGGCGCTGCAGGTTGCCGCCGGCGCAGAAGATGCCCCCTTCGCCGGTGATCACGACACTGCGCACGTCGGGGTGCGTCTCGGCAACGTTCAGCGCCTCCACGCCGGCCGCGTAGATCTCCGGCCCGAGCGCATTGCGCTGCTCGGGGTTGCGGATGGTCAGCACCATGGTGGCGCCTTCGCTGGTGCTCCTGAGCTCGGCGGGCATCAGCTTTCCTCTTGCAGCAAGGACAGGCCGATCGCGCCGCGGCGGCGCAGCCAGGGGCTCGGGCGGTAGCGCGGGTCGCCGTACACGGTCTGCATGTTGAACAGCACTTCCAGCACGTTGGCCGGGCCCCAGCGGTCGCCCATGGCGAGCGGACCCATGGGGTAGCCCAGGCCGAGCGTGACGGCGGTCTCCAGGTCCCTGGGCGTGCAGATGCGTTGCTGGCAGATGTCGGCGGCGATGTTGACGATGGCCGCGACGACGCGCTGGGTGACGAAGCCGCCCGAGTCGCGGATCACGCTGACCGGCTTGCCGTCGCGCGCGAACAGCGCGTGCGCCGCATCGCGCATGTCGGCGCGGGTGGCGGGGTTGGTGGCCAGCACGCGGCGCCGGGTGGCTGCGTCCTCGACCAGCATGTCGATGCCCACGGTGCGGGCCGGATCGAGCCGCTCGACCACGGCCACCGTGGTGACGTCGAAGCCGAGCGGCGCCACCAGGGTGAGGGCGTTGAGCGAGGGCGACTGGCCGGTCTCGATCTTCGCGCCCAGTTCCTTGAGCAACTGGTACAGCTCCTGCCGGCGCGCGGCGCGGGTGGATACCCAGACCGGCGGCATCTCTTCGACCTGCGGCGTGGCCGGCTCCGGCGGCACCTGCGCCTTGCCGTCCACGTAGCGGTAGAAGCCTTCGCCCGACTTGCGACCCAGCAGGCCGCCCGCCAGGCGCTGCGCCGTGATGACGCTGGGGCGGTAGCGGGCCTCGTCGTAGTACTGCCGGTAGATCGACTCCATCACCGGGTGCGAGACATCCAGCGCGGTGAGGTCCAGCAGCTCGAACGGCCCGAGCTTGAAGCCGGCCTGGTCGCGCAGGATGCGGTCTATGGTGGCGAAGTCGGCCACGCCCTCGGCGGCGATGCGCAGCGCCTCGGTGCCGTAGCCGCGGCCGGCATGGTTGACGATGAAGCCCGGCGTGTCCTGAGCCTGCACCGGCGTGTGGCCCATCTGGCGCGCGTAGGTCGCCAGCTGTTCACAGGTGGCCGGGTCGGTGCGCAGCCCGGCGATCACCTCCACCACCTTCATCAGCGGCACAGGGTTGAAGAAGTGGTAGCCGGCAAAACGGCCGGGACGCTGCAGGCCGGCGGCAATCGCCGTGACCGACAGCGACGAGGTGTTCGTGGCCAGCACGGCTTCGGGCGCCACGATCGACTCGATGCGCGCGAACAGCTCCTTCTTCACGTCCAGCCGCTCGACCACGGCCTCGACTACCAGTTGGCAGTCGGCCAGCTCCGCGACGTCGCCGGCCGCCAGCAACCGGGACTTGCAGGCTTGGACCGCGGCGGCATCCATGCGGCCCTTTTCCTGCAGGCGGTCCCACTGGCTGCCGATCTCTCGCACGGCCTTGTCGACGGCGCCGGCCTGGGCGTCGAACAGGCGCACCCGGCTGCCGGCCTGCGCAGCGATCTGGGTGATGCCGCGGCCCATGGCGCCGGCGCCCACCACGGCCATCGTTGGGTAGAGGGGGGATTGCATGCGGCGGATTATCCCCGCGAGGCGCGGGTGGCCAGCACGCTCAGCGCCATCGCCGCCAGCAGTGACGCGAGTCCGGCCCAGTGCAGCAGGTCGAAGCCGCTTTGCAGCATCAGCCAGCCGCCGCCGGCCGCGCCGATCGCCTGCCCGGCGTACATGGCGGACGAATTGAGCGCGATCGAGGCGGACGCCAGTTCCGGCCCTATGCCCACCAGCCGCGCCTGCTGCGCCGAGTTCGACGAGAAGCAGCCCAGCGCCCAGGGCACCATCACCAGCGCCGCGGCCAGCACGCTGGCGCCGAGCGGCCAGAGGGCGAAGCTGACGGCGATCAGCCCCACGCCCAGCAGCACCGAACGGTCGGCGCCGATGCGGTCGATGTTGCGCGACATCAGCACGTTGCCGATGAAGCCGAACAGGCCGAACCACATGAACAGCAGGCTCAGTGCAGCCGGCCCGGTGCCCAGGGTCTGGCGGAAGTAGGGCGCGAAGTAGGAGAACAGCACGAACTGCCCGGCCGAGTAGAGCACCGTCACCGCGATGCACAGCATCAGCGGCCGCGAGCCCAGCGTCCGCGCCCAGGCCTGGCCGGAGAGTGCCGGGGGCCGCACGCCATCGGGCATGGCGCGCCACACCCACACGGCGCTCAGCAGGGCCAGAAGGGCCACAGCCGCAAACGCGGCACGCCAGCCGAACACGCCGCCTATGTACGCGCCCATCGGCATGCCCAGCACCGAAGCCAGCGACCAGCCGAGGAACACGAAGGTGATCGCCCGCCCCCGCTCGTGCGCCGGCACCAGCAGCCCGACGCAGGCGGCCGCCTGGGGCGTGAAGATCGCGGGGGAAATGACCGCCAGCGCCCGCAGCGGCAGCAGCGCGGCGAAGCCCGGCGCCGCCGCGCAAGCCAGGTGCAGCACGCCGTACCAGACCATCACCAACGCCAGCAGCCGGCGGCGATCCCAGCCCGCGACCACCGCGGCGAGCAGCGGCGCGCCCAGGCACATCACCACGCCGCCCACCGTGATCAGCTGGCCGGCGGTGGCCACCGGCACCTGCAAGGCGTCGCTGATCTCGTTGAGGGTGCCGGCCACCACCATCACGCCGGCGCCGATCACGAAATTGCCGAACAGCAACGCCCACATCACGGGTGGGAGCGCGGCGCGGCTGCGCGCGTCGGACGCGCTCAGCGCGCCCGGTGCGTTCATCGAGCGGCTCCGTTCAGCGGCGCACCTGCAGGGCTTCGGGGTTGACCACGCCGGTCGGCTCGCCCCCGATGAAATTCACCACGTTGTCGAAGGCGGATCCGAACAGCAGTTCGTAGTTTTCCTGCTCCACGTAGCCGATGTGCGGCGTGCAGATGCAGTTTTCCAGGCGCAGCAGCGCGTGGCCCTGCAGGATCGGCTCGCTCTCGAACACGTCGACCGCGGCCATGCCGGGGCGGCCGCGGTTGAGGGCCGCGATCAGCGCATCGTGCTCGATCAACTCGGCGCGCGAGGTGTTGACGAACAGCGAGTTGGGCTTCATGCGCGAGAAGTCCTCCAGCCGCACGATGCCTTCGGTCTCGGGATTGAGCCGAAGGTGCAGGCTGAGCACGTCGCTGTAGGTGAACAGCTGCTCGCGGCTGTCGGCGGCCACGTGGCCGTCGGCCTCGGCGCGCGAGCGCGAGCCCTCGCGGCCCCACACCAGCACCTGCATGCCGAACGCCCGGCCGTAGCTGGCGACCAGCTGGCCGATCCTGCCGTAGCCCCAGATGCCCAGGGTCTTGCCGCGCAGCACCATGCCGATGCCGAAGTTGGTGGGCATGGAAGCGGACTTCATCCCCGATTGCTGCCAGGCGCCGTGCTTGAGCGTGGCGACGTACTGGGGCAGGCGCCGCATGGCGGCCATGATCAGTGCCCAGGTCAGCTCGGCCGGGGCGACGGGCGAACTGACGCTCTCGGTGACGACCACGCCGCGCTCGGTGCAGGCCGCGACGTCGATGTGCGGGCCGGCGCGCCCGGTCTGCGAGATCAGCTTCAGGCGCGGCAGCTTTTCCAGCAACTGGCGCGAAATGGGCGTGCGCTCGCGGATCAGCACGATCACGTCGGCATCGCGCAGCCGCACGGAGAGCTGGCCGATGCCCTTGACGGTGTTGGTGTAGACCTTGGCGGGATAGGCCTCGAGCTTGGCCGCGCAGTGCAGCTTGCGAACGGCGTCCTGGTAATCGTCGAGGATCACGATGTTCATGGCCGGATTGTCACATCGGAAACGCACGCGCGTTTCCGGCCGGCCGCGAACTTCGCGGCGGCGGGGGCCGTCAGGCTGCCGCGGCTTCGAGGGCGACGAGGCGGTCGAGTTCGGCGCAGACGTCGGCCATGCGGCCGGAGATCACCATGCGGCCGGCGGTGCTGGGGCCCTGCGCGGCATCGACCACGCGCAGCACGCGCAGCGGACGGCGCGAGGCAAACCCATGGCTGCGTTGAGGCCAGGCCACATGCGCGCGACAGGCGGCGGTGTGCAGGCCCGTGCTGACCAGCGGCCGCACCTGCGAGCCGGCGCGGGCGGGTTGTCGGGCGGCGGCCGTGGGCCGGCCGGTGAGCCAGCGGCGAGCCGTGTGCAGCGCGCCGGCGAGGGTGCAGATCGTGAGTCCCATGTCGCTTTCCTTGAACTTCAGGTTGGAAACACAGGCGAGATTGACGAGAGGTGCCGGAGGGCGCAGGGTGATGGCGCCTTTCGCGCCATACGCCCGCCACCTGCTGCCTTCCGGCGGCGGCCTACATCAGCATGGTGTTGCGGATCAGGCCCACGGCCAGGCCTTCGATCTCGAAGGGCTCGCCGGGGTTGACCACGATGGTGGGGTAGTCGGGGTTCTCGGCGTGCAGCTCGACCACCTGCTTGTTGCGGCGGAAGCGCTTGACGGTGACCTCGTCGCCCAGGCGCGCCACCACGATCTGGCCGTTCTTGGCTTCGCGGGTGGACATGACGGCGAGCAGGTCGCCGTCCATGATGCCGGCGTCGCGCATCGACATGCCGCGCACCTTGAGCAGGTAGTCGGGGCGGCGCTGGAACAGCGTGCTCTCGACGTAGTAGGTCTGGTCGATGTGTTCCTGCGCCAGGATGGGCGAGCCGGCGGCCACGCGGCCGACCAGCGGCAGCGGGATCTGCGCCATGCCCTGCAGCGACAGCGCGAACTGCTTGACGCGCGATTCGTTGATGGAGCGCAGCGTTTCGTCGCGCAGGCGGATGCCGCGCGAGGTGCCGCTGACCAGCTCGATCACGCCCTTGCGCGCGAGCGCCTGCAAATGCTCTTCGGCCGCGTTGGGCGACTTGAATCCCAGCTCGGCCGCGATCTCGGCTCGGGTGGGCGGGGCGCCGGTGCGGGCGACCGCGGACTGGATCAGGTCCAGAATCTGCTGCTGGCGCGCGGTGAGCTTGGGCGACTCGATCATGCGGGGCTCCTTGGGGCAGTGACTGTCTGCCCATCCAGTATCTGTATTTTTAACCAGTTTCATGAAAGAGCGCAAGTGAGTGCGGAACGAATCGTTGTGATCGGCACGGGCGGGACCATCTCCGGCCGCGGCGCCCCCGGGGCCGATCTCGGCTATGTGGCCGGGCAGATAGGCGTCCAGGACCTTGTCGCCGGGATCCCGGAACTGCGCGACGTCCCCATCGCCACCGAGCAGGTCGCGCAGATCGACAGCAAGGACATGGCCTTCGGTGTCTGGCAGTCGCTGGCCGCGCGTTGTGCGCATTGGCTGGCGCAGGCCGACGTCGCCGGCATCGTCATCACCCATGGCACCGACACGCTGGAGGAGACGGCCTGGTTCCTGCAGCGGGTGCTGGCGCCCGCCAAGCCGGTGGTGATCACTTGCGCGATGCGGCCGGCCACGGCGCTCGTGCCGGACGGGCCGCAGAACCTGGTCGATGCCTTCGCCGTCGCCCGGCATGCCGGCGCGAAGGGCGTGACGTCCACCTGCGCCGGCGTCGTGCATGGCGCGGCCGAGGTGCGCAAGGTGCACACGTACCGTCTGGATGCCTTCGGCTCGGGGGATGCGGGGCCGCTGGCTTACGTGGAGGCGGGGCGCGTGCGCCAGCTAAGGGCGTGGCCGCAGGGATCGGCGGACGCGAAGCTGCTGGACAAGGTGGCGCGCACGCGCGATTGGCCCTGGGTGGAAATCGTGACCAACCATGCCGGCGTGGGGTCGCGCACCGTCGACGCGCTGGTGGCCGCCGGCGTGCGCGGCCTGGTGGCTGCCGGCACCGGCAACGGCAGCCTCAGTGCGGCCATGGAGCAGGCGCTGCTGCGCGCCATGGGGCAGGGCGTGCGAGTCGTTCGCAGCACGCGCTGCCTGGATGGCGAAGTGCTCGTTCAGCCCGGCGACCGCCTGCCGGCGCATCCGCTGACACCGGTGAAGGCGCGGGTGGACTTGCTGCTGGAACTGCTGGACTGACCGCAGGCGCCGGGATCAGCCCGCCAGCGCCGCCAGCGCCCTGGCGGTGATCTCTTCCACCGTGCCGATACCGCTGATCGCCCGGTAGCGCGGCGCGTTGGCCGGATCGTCCTTGGCCCAGTTGGCGTAGTAGTCCACCAGCGGGCGCGTCTGCGAGGCATACACCTGCAGGCGCTTCATCACGGTCTCTTCCTTGTCGTCGTCACGCTGGACCAGCGGCTCGCCGGTGGCGTCGTCCACGCCCGCCACCTTGGGCGGGTTGAACTTGACGTGGTAGGTGCGGCCCGAGGCCACGTGCGAGCGGCGCCCGCTCATGCGCTCGACGATGGCGTCGAACGGCACGTCGATCTCCAGCACGTAATCGAGCTTGACGCCGGCCTGCTTCATGGCCTCGGCCTGCGGGATGGTGCGCGGGAAGCCGTCGAACAGGAAGCCGCGGGCGCAATCGGGCTGGGTCAGCCGCTCCTGGACCAGGCCGATGATGATGTCGTCGCCCACGAGGCCGCCCGAGTCCATGACCTGCTTGGCCGCCACGCCCAGAGGCGTCCCCGCCTTCACCGCGGCACGCAACATGTCGCCGGTGGAGATCTGGGGGATGCCGTACTTCTGGCAGATGAAGGTGGCCTGCGTGCCTTTGCCTGCGCCCGGCGCGCCCAGCAAGATCAGTCTCATGGATGTCCTCGGATGGTTTGGATGCCGTCGCCGCGGGCCCGTGGTCATCCACGCGCCGGGCCGCTGCGCATCGTTCGGTTGAGGATAGCACGCAGGCTCTGCGTGACTTCTCAGGATTGCCGTTGCGCGAAGAGGGCGCGAACCCGCTCCAGATCCTGTGGCGTGTCCACGCCGGGGCCGGGCGCGTGGCCCGTGACGTGCACGGCGATGCGGTGGCCGTGCCAGAGGGCCCGCAACTGCTCCAGGGCTTCGAGATGCTCGATCGGCGCCTGCGGCAAGGCCGGGAAGCGACGCAGGAAGCCGGCCCGGTACGAGTAGATGCCGACGTGCCTCAGCGGCGCCGGCTCGGGCAACCGGGTGATCCCGCCAGCGAAGCCGTCGCGCCACCAGGCGATCGGTGCGCGGCTGAAATACAGCGCCAGGCCGGCCGCGTCGGTGACCACCTTCACCACGTTCGGATTGGCGAACTCGGCGGGGTCCTGCAGCGGGTGCGCCGCCGTGCCCATGTCGGCGTCCGGCCGCTGCTGCAACAGCGCAGCCACGGCGTCGATCAACCCCGGATCGATCAGCGGTTCGTCCCCCTGTACGTTGACGACGACCTCGTCGTCGGCCAGTTGCAGCAGGTGGCTGGCTTCGGCCAGGCGGTCGGTGCCGGAGGGGTGGTCGGGCGAGGTCAGGAGCGCATCGACGCCGTGTGCATGGCAGGCGGCAACGATCTCGGGGCTGTCGGCGGCGACCGTGATGCGGCTCGCGCCCGAACGCTGCGCGCGCTCGGCGACGCGCACGACCATGGGCTTGCCGGCGATGTCGGCCAGCGGTTTGTCGGGCAGCCGGGTCGAGGCCAGCCGCGCCGGGATGACGACCGAAAAGCCCACGGAGCTAGACGAGCGGCGTGCGGGCCGGCAGGCGCTCGAGCTCCTCGTCGCTCAAGGTGCGCGCCTCGTCCTCCAGCAGCACCGGGATGCCGTCGCGGATCGGGTAGGCCAGGCGGGCGCTGCGCGAGACCAGTTCCTGCCGCGAGCGGTCGTAGTCGAGGTGGCCCTTGGTGACGGGGCAGACCAGCAGCTCAAGCAGTTTGGGGTCCATGCGGCGATGATAGCTTTGGCTGCAGCAGCGAATGCAGCGCCGGCCAGAAGGCAGCGTCGATCTCCAGCTCCAGCGGAACGGCCCAGGCCGTGGGCTGGTGGCGCCAGAGCTTGACGGCGTCTTTCTCGGTGCACAGCAAGGGCAGTTTCGTTGCAGACCAGGGCCCGCCCGCGCCGAAGTCGTGGTGGTCCGGCAGGGGCCAGGTGTCCCGCAGCCGGATGCCGGCGCCGCGCAACTGATCGAAGAACGCCTGCGGCTGCGCGATGCCGGCCAGCGCAGCGCATTCGCCGGCGTCCGCCAGTGCACGCAGGTCGACGCGCTCGCCATTCGCGCGCCAGGCATGGTCGGCCAGTCGGCGGCGGACCACGAAGCCTCCGATGCCGGCTGCCTGGGCATCGCGCAGGACCAGGTCGACGGCACGCGGCCAAGGCTCGCGCAGCGGGCCGGCCGGAAGCAGCCAGCCATTGCCGATTCCGCGCCGGTCGAACACGCAGATCTCCACATCGCGCGCCATCGCCCGGTGCTGCAGGCCATCGTCGCTGAGGACCACCTGGGTACCGGGATGGGCCTCCAGCAAGGCCTGCACCGCCTGTGGGCGCCGCGCCGCGACGAACACCGGCACGCCGCAGCGCGTAGCCACCAGCAAGGGCTCGTCGCCGACTTCGGCCGGATCGCTGTCGGTCGTGACCGCCCGACATTCGCCCGCGCGCCGGCCATGACCGCGAGACACCACCCCGACCTTCAGCCCCTGCGCCGTGAGCCGCTCGGCGATCGCCATCACCACCGGCGTCTTGCCCGCGCCGCCGGCGACCACGTTGCCGACCACGAGGACCGGCACTGGCGCTCGCTCGACCGCAAGCACGCCGGCGCGGAACAGGCCTTCGCGCAGGCGCAGCGCGATTCCGTACAGGAGCGAGAAGGGAAAAAGCGCCCAGGCGAGCGGCCCCCGGCGCAGCCAGGCGCTCTGCAGGGCCTGGCGCATCGCCCTCAGCGCGCGCCGGCCTGCGCCGACGACTGGGCCGCGAAGGTGATCTGCTGCAGCCCCGACCGGCGCGCCGCTTCCAGCACCGTGATCACCGACTGGTGCGGCGCCGTCGCGTCGGCGCTGATGATGATGACGCTCTCGCGGCCGGCCTTGGCGGCTTCGGACAGCGCCAGCGCCAGTACTTCCGGGCCGCGGCCGCTGACCGGCTCGCGGTTGACCGTGTAGCGGCCGTCGCTGGCCACGCCCACGATCACCTCGCGCGGATAGTCGCGCTGGGCATCGGCGTCGGCCACCGGCAGACGCAGCTGCAGCTCGGTGAATTTGCTGTAGGTGGTGGTCAGCATCAGGAAGATCAGCACCACCAGCAGCACGTCGATGAACGGGATCAGGTTGATCTCCGGCTCTTCGTGGGAGCGGCTGCGGAAGTTCATGCGCGTCGCAGGGCCAGCAGGTGGCGCACGAAGCGCTCGGAGGCCAGCTCCAGCGTGAGCAGGTACGCGTCGACCCGGGCGCGGAAGTAGCGCCAGAAGATCAGCGCCGGGATGGCGATGATCAGGCCGAAGGCGGTGTTGTAGAGCGCCACCGAAATGCCGTGCGCGAGCTGGGCCGGATTGCCGCCGGTCATGCCGCCGGAGGGCGCCTGCGAGCCGAAGATCTCGATCATGCCGACCACGGTGCCGAACAGGCCGAGCAGCGGGGCGGCCGAGGCGATGGTGGCCAGCGCGCTCAGGTAGCGCTCGAGCCGGTGCGCGACCGCCCGGCCGGTGCCCTCCATGGTGGCGCGCAGGTCCGACTCGGTGCAGCGCGGATCGCTGTTGAGCGCGCGAAAGCCGCTGGCCAGCACCTCGCCCAGGGCGGAGTTCTGCTCGAGCTGGGTGACGACGTCCGGCCCGGGGATGGACGCGCGTGAAACCGAGATGGCTTCGTCGAGCAGCCGCGGCGGCGCGACGCGCGCCGGTTTGAGGCTGAGGAAGCGCTCGATGACCAGGGCCAGGGCAAGTATGGAGCAGGCAACCAGCGGCCAGATCGGCCAGCCTGCGGCTTGTATGATCGAAAACAAAACTGGGGCTCCGCCGGGCGTGGAATGCAGAAGGTGGGCGCGATTATGGAGGAGCTCAGGCGTCGTCGGACAAACGCCATCGCTCGTAGGAAGCCACTCACAGAAGTTGTGGACAACTTTGTGCAGAACCACCACCCCATGCCCGTCCAGGCCGCATGAATGCTTCCAGATGTCAGATCGATCACAATTTCAGCAGGAAAATCTGCTGTGAAATCAATGACTTGCTCGGCGGAATCGGCGTTTTCCCGTGATGCCTTGGTATCCATGTGCAGCGTGCGCGCGCTGTGGACTAAATCGGCCGCGGAAGACCTCGCCCGGCCGCGCCAGATCTGATGTCCGCCGCCGAGGACCCAGCTTTTTCGCCGCGAATCTGGCAAGTTGGTGCTCTATGCCGCGCCGTTGCTGATTTCCTGGACGCGAAACTCAATCCGGTCGCGGTCCGAGGCGAGGTTTCGGGCTGCTCGCGGCCATCCAGCGGCCATCTCTACTTCTCGCTCAAGGATCCGCAGGGGCAGTTGCGATGCGCCATGTTCCGCCGAGCCGCCGGGCTGCTGGATTTCGTGCCGCGCGACGGCGACCTGGTCGAAGTGCAGGGTCGGCTGACGGTCTACGAGCCGCGCGGCGACCTGCAACTGGTCGTCGAGAGCCTGCGGCGAGCCGGGCAGGGCGCCTGGTACGAGCGCTTCGCGCAGCTCAAGGCGCGCCTGGAAGCCGAAGGCTTGTTCGATGCGGGCCGCAAGCGTCCGCTGCCCGCCATGCCGCGGGCCATCGGCCTGGTGACCTCCACCGGCGCCGCCGCGCTCCACGACGTGGCCACGGCGCTGCGCCGGCGCGTGCCGCACATCCCGGTCGTGCTGGCGCCCGCTCCGGTGCAGGGGCCGCAAGCCGCCGGCGAGCTCGTCCGCGCGCTCGATTCCCTCTACCGCCAAGCCGAGGCCGGGCGGATCGATGTGATCCTGCTGGTGCGCGGCGGCGGCTCGATCGAGGATCTGTGGTCCTTCAACGAAGAGGTGCTGGCCCGTGCAGTGGTGCGCAGCCCGGTGCCGCTGGTGTGCGGCGTGGGCCACGAGACCGACTTCACCATCGCCGACTTCTGCGCCGACCTGCGCGCGCCGACGCCGACGGCAGCGGCCGAGCTGGTGGCGCAACCGCGCGCAGAACTGCTGCAGGCGCTGCAGGCCGCGGACGAGCACTTGCGCGCGGTGCTCTTGCGCAGGCTCGACTCGTCGGCGCAGCGGCTGGACCAGGCCACGGGACGCCTGGGCCGACCCTCGGCGCGACTGGCGCACCAGCAGCGGACCTTGGCGCAGCTGGGCGATCGGCTGCGGCATGCCGTGCGGTTGCGCCTGCAGCGCGCCCAGGCGGAATTGGCCGCGCGCGAAAGCGGCTGCGCCGCTGCGCTGGGGCGCAACCTGCAGCGCCAGCACGAGCGGCTGCACCGCGCGGGGTTGCAGCTGCAGCTGCTCGACCCGCTGCTGGTGCTCCAGCGCGGCTATGCGCTGCTGACCGATGAGCAAGGGCACGTGGTCTGCCGGGCCGCGCAGACCCGGCCCGGCCAGCCGTTGCGGGCGACCCTTTCGGAAGGAGAGGTTGACCTGACCGTGTCGCAGCCCAGGCTTCTTTAGTGCCTAGAATCGTTCGCTTCCGACACACCAACATCAACTCGAGGAACCATGGAACACACCCTGCCCCCGCTCCCGTATCCGATCGACTCGCTGGCGCCGCACTATTCCAAGGAAACCCTGGAGTTCCACCACGGCAAGCACCACAACGCCTACGTGGTGAACCTGAACAACCTGCAGAAGGGCACCGAGTTCGAGAACATGGCCCTGGAGGACATCATCAAGAAGTCCTCCGGCGGCATCTACAACAACGCGGCCCAGATCTGGAACCACACCTTCTTCTGGAACTGCATGAAGCCCAATGGCGGCGGCGAGCCTACCGGCGCCGTCGCGAAGGCGATCCAGGCCAAGTGGGGCAGCTACGCCGCCTTCCGCGAGGCCTTCGTGAAGTCGGCCGTCGGCAACTTCGGCTCGGGCTGGACCTGGCTGGTCAAGAAGGCGGACGGCAGCGTGGACATCGTCAACACCGGTGCTGCCGGCACCCCGCTGACCACCGCCGACAAGGCGCTGCTGACGGTGGACGTCTGGGAGCACGCCTACTACATCGACTACCGCAACCTGCGCCAGAAGTTCGTCGAGACCTTCCTGGACAAGCTGGTGAACTGGGAGTTCGTGCAGAAGAACTTCGGATAAACCGCTACGCTCCAACGGAAAACAAGGCCCGCTTCGCGGGCCTTGTCCTTTTGGTTTTCCGTTACCTCTTGAACGGTTCGCCGGTTAATTTGGCGCCGGCCTTGACGCCGCGCTTGGCGAACCAGCCCTGGTTCATTTCGAGGACGTAGCGCACGGGGCGGGCGGAGCAGTGGGAGTCGAGCGACTTCGCCTGCATGTCGACGATGTTGGCCACGGTGCCGTCGTCTTCGATGAAGGCCGCCGACAGGGGCAGCAGGGTGTTCTTCATCCAGAAGCACTGGACCGAGGGCTGTGCGAACACGAACAGCATGCCCTCGTGCTGGGGCATCTGGCGGCGCCACATCAGCCCGGTGGCGCGTTGGTCGGAGGTGCGGGCGACCTGGGCGTCGATCTGGTGCATGCCGGCCGCGAGCTGCACCCGCGGCAGGTCCGTCTGGGGTTCCTGCGCAGGAGCCGCCGACGCGGCGGCGGCCAGCGCCAAGGCTGCGATCAAGGCTTTCATGGGTGCAATTGTGCGTCCGAAACGAAAGTGCCCGCCGAAGCGGGCACCAGGGCGCCAGGCGCTGGAATCAGGCCTTCTTGTCTTCGGCCTTCTTGGCCTTCTTGGCGGTCTTCTTGCTGGCCTTCTTGGTCGACTTGGCGGCGGCCTTGTCTTCCTTGGCCGCGGCCTTGTCTTCCTTCTTGGCTTCGGCCTTGGCCGGGGCCGCCGGCGTGGCGGGCGTGGCCGGGGTGGCCTGCGCGAACACGGAGGCGGAGAACAGGGCGGCCGTCAGGACGGCGAGCAGCTTGGACATGATGGGATCCTCTCGGGTCGGTTGTTGCGGGAAGCGGGTTTGCTGTTTCCTCCCCGGACGAGGGAGGCCTCACCGTAACGGGAAGGCGGATGCGCGCGTTGACAGCGGATCGCCGGGGACAGGCAAGGGGTTTGCCCCAAGAAAAATGCCCGCACGGAGGCGGGCATCGGTCGGGAGCCGGAAGGCCTTACTTCTTGGCTTCTTCCTTCTTTTCGGCCTTGGCGGCCTTCTTGTCGGCCTTGGCTTCCTTCTTTTCGGCCTTGGCTTCGGCCTTGGCATCCTTCTTCTCTTCCTTCTTCGCTTCGGCCTTGGCCGGCGCGGCCGGGGCGGCGGCCGGGGTGGCTTGCGCGAAGGTGGCGGTGGCGAAGAGGGCGGCGATCAGGGAGCCGAGAAGCTTGGTCATGGTTTCTTCCTTTGGGATGATGGTTCTCGAAATGCACCTCCCGTTTTCCGGGAAGCTCAAGCCGCAACGCAGCCCCCCTCGGGTTGGTTGACATGGCAGGGCTTGTCCCGATGGCACGGCAGGCCCGTCGTGTTGCGGGGGCTAGAATCCCGAGGTTTGCCGCAGCCTGCAGCAACGCAGCATTTCCCATCCTCCCCGAAGGACGCTTTCCTCCATGTACCAGCACATCAAGGTGCCCAGCCAGGGCCAGAAGATCACCGTCAACGCCGACACTTCGCTGAACGTGCCGGACCAGCCGATCATTCCGTACATCGAGGGTGACGGCACGGGGATGGACATCACGCCGGTCATGCTCAAGGTGGTCGACGCGGCGGTCGCCAAGTCGTACGGCGGCAAGCGCAAGATCCACTGGATGGAGGTCTACGCCGGCGAGAAGTCGACCAAGGTCTACGGCCCCGACGTCTGGCTGCCCGAAGAGACGCTGCACGCCGTGCGCGACTACGTCGTCTCGATCAAGGGCCCGCTGACCACGCCGGTGGGCGGCGGCATCCGCTCGCTGAACGTGGCGCTGCGCCAGGAACTGGACCTGTACGTCTGCCTTCGCCCGATCCAGTACTTCAAGGGCGTCCCCTCCCCACTGAAGGAGCCCGAGAAGACCCACATGGTCATCTTCCGCGAGAACTCCGAGGACATCTACGCCGGCATCGAGTACGAGGCGAAGACCGACAAGGCGCGCAAGCTGATCAAGTTCCTGGTCGAGGAAATGGGGGTCACCAAGATCCGCTTCCCCGAGACCTCCGGCATCGGCATCAAGCCGGTCTCGATCGAGGGCACCGAGCGCCTGGTGCGCAAGGCCATCCAGTACGCCATCGACAACGACAAGCCCAGCGTCACGATCGTGCACAAGGGCAACATCATGAAGTTCACGGAAGGGGGCTTCCGCGACTGGGGCTACGCCCTGGCCCAGCGCGAGTTCGGCGCCCAGCCGATCGACGGCGGCCCGTGGTGCAAGTTCAAGAACCCGAAGACGGGCAAGGACATCGTCATCAAGGACAGCATCGCCGACGCCTTCCTGCAGCAGATCCTGCTGCGCCCGGCCGAGTACAGCGTGATCGCCACGCTGAACCTCAACGGCGACTACGTCTCCGACGCGCTGGCCGCCCAGGTGGGCGGCATCGGCATCGCCCCCGGCGCCAACCTCAGCGACACGGTGGCGATGTTCGAGGCCACCCACGGCACGGCGCCCAAGTACGCGGGCAAGGACTACGTCAACCCGGGCTCCGAGATCCTCTCGGCGGAGATGATGCTGCGCCACATGGGCTGGACCGAGGCCGCCGACCTGATCATCAGCTCGATGGAAAAGTCCATCCTGTCCAAGAAGGTCACCTACGACTTCGCCCGCCTGATGGACGGCGCCACCCAGGTGTCCTGCTCCGGCTTCGGCCAGGTCATGATCGACCACATGTGACCTTGCAACGGGGCCGAACGGCCCCGCGCAAGGTCATCCCCGCGAGCGAAGCGAAAGCGGGGATCCGGGACTCCCAAGCGCGAGGACCCAGAACGAAACAGCCGCCCTCAGGCGGCTGTTTTCATGGGCCATTGGCCGATCAGCCTTACTCTGCCGGCAGATCCGACCGGTGCCCCGACGCGTGGAACTGCGGCGCCCGCACCTTGGACTGGCGCGGCGGACGCTCGTCGGACGCAGGCGGCTCGGTGCGGATGGGCTGCATCTCGGTCTGGATGTTCTGCGCCAGCTGGCCCTTGGGGCCCTGGGTGACCTCGAAGCTCACGCGCGAGCCCTGCTTGAGGGTCTTGAAGCCTTCCATGGCAATGGCCGAGAAATGGGCGAAGACGTCCGAGCCGCCGCCGTCGGGCTCGATGAAGCCAAAACCCTTCGCATCGTTGAACCACTTGACAGTACCGGTCGCCATGACGGGGCCTCTTTCCGTTCCCTCGAAACCTGGGCGCGAGTGTCCCGGATTAGGGCCGGGGCTGTCAACATTTTCACATACTAAAGTTTTGATGGCTCGTGGGAGCCGCAACCCGCCGCCGCGCCGCCGCGGCTGGGACAATGAAGCGCCGCGTCTTTTCGGCGCCGCTGGCCCCGCAACCCGGTTCGGCTTGGCTGCTTGAATGTGGCGCACCCGTCACCATTTCACTTTTGCGGTGCAGCGCGCAGGCCTGCTCGATAGAATGAATTTCATGGCCAGCAAACCACCCGTGCCCGCCCCGGTTGCGCCGCGCACGCGCCCGGCGGAGGACGACGGCGGTTCCGTGGTGCTGGAGAGGCGGACCCAGAAAACCAAGCCGCCGCAGATGTACCAGGTCGTCATGCTCAACGATGACTACACCCCGATGGAATTCGTGGTGGTGGTGATCCAGGAGTTCTTCAACAAGGACCGTGAAACGGCGACCCAGATCATGCTCAAGATCCACCTCGATGGGAAAGGCATTTGCGGCATTTACTCGCGCGACGTGGCCGCCACCAAGGTCGAGCAGGTCCAGGATGCCGCTCGCCAGGCGGGGCACCCGCTGCAGTGCGTGAGTGAACCTGTCGAGTAGGCTGCACTCCAAGAGATCACCGCGACCCAGCTAGCAAGGCAAAAGGAAAGTACATGATTGCCCAGGAATTGGAAGTCAGCCTCCACATGGCGTTCGTGGAGGCCAGGCAGCAGCGCCACGAGTTCATCACCGTCGAGCACCTGCTGCTGGCGCTGCTGGACAACCCGAGCGCGGCCGAAGTGCTGCGGGCGTGCTCGGCCAACATCGACGACCTGCGCAAGTCGCTGTCCAACTTCATCAAGGACAACACCCCGCAGGTCGCCGGCACGGACGACGTCGACACCCAGCCGACGCTCGGCTTCCAGCGCGTGATCCAGCGCGCCATCATGCACGTGCAGTCCACCGGCAACGGCAAGAAGGAAGTCACCGGCGCCAACGTGCTGGTCGCCATCTTCGGCGAGAAGGATTCGCACGCGGTGTACTACCTGCACCAGCAGGGCGTCACCCGGCTCGACGTGGTCAACTTCATCGCGCACGGCATCAAGAAGAGCGACCCGCCCGAGCCCGCCAAGAGCGGCGAATCCTCCGGCGCCGACGGCGAGGAGGGAGGCGAGAAGAGCGAGAAGGCCTCGCCGCTGGAGCAGTTCACCCAGAACCTCAACCAGGCGGCCCGCGACGGCAAGATCGACCCGCTGATCGGCCGCGAGTACGAGGTCGAGCGCGTCATCCAGATCCTGTGCCGCCGGCGCAAGAACAACCCGCTGCTGGTCGGCGAGGCCGGCGTGGGCAAGACCGCCATCGCCGAAGGGCTGGCCTGGCGCATCGTCCAGAAGGACGTGCCGGACATCCTGGCCGAGTCCAGCGTGTACTCGCTCGACATGGGCGCGCTGCTCGCGGGCACCAAGTACCGCGGCGACTTCGAGCAGCGCCTCAAGGGCGTGCTCAAGTCGCTCAAGGACAAGCCCAACGCCATCCTGTTCATCGACGAGATCCACACCCTGATCGGGGCGGGCGCCGCCTCGGGCGGCACGCTGGACGCCTCCAACCTGCTCAAGCCGGCACTGTCCTCGGGCGCGCTCAAGTGCATCGGCGCGACCACCTTCACCGAGTACCGAGGCATCTTCGAGAAGGACGCGGCCCTGTCGCGGCGCTTCCAGAAGGTCGACGTGGTCGAGCCCAGCGTCGAGCAGACGATCGAAATCCTGAAGGGCCTGAAGTCGCGCTTCGAGGAGCACCACAGCGTCAAGTACGCGGCCGGCGCGCTGCAGGCGGCGGCCGAGCTGTCGGCCAAGTACATCAACGACCGCCACCTGCCCGACAAGGCGATCGACGTGATCGACGAGGCCGGCGCGGCCCAGCGCATCCTGCCCGCCGGCAAGCGCAAGAAGACGATTTCCAAGACCGAGGTCGAGGAGATCGTGGCCAAGATCGCCCGGATCCCGCCGGCCAACGTGTCCAACGACGACCGCGGCAAGCTGCAGAACCTCGAGCGCGACCTCAAGTCCGTGGTGTTCGGCCAGGACAAGGCGCTCGAAGTGCTGGCTGCCGCCGTGAAGATGGCGCGCTCCGGCCTCGGCAAGGGCGACAAGCCGATCGGCTCGTTCCTGTTCTCCGGCCCCACGGGCGTCGGCAAGACCGAGGCGGCCAAGCAGCTGGCCTACATCATGGGCATCGAGCTGATCCGCTTCGACATGTCCGAGTACATGGAGCGGCACGCGGTGTCGCGCCTGATCGGCGCGCCTCCCGGCTACGTCGGCTTCGACCAGGGCGGCCTGCTCACCGAGGCCATCACCAAGAAGCCGCACGCGGTGCTGCTGCTCGACGAGATCGAGAAGGCGCATCCGGACATCTTCAACGTGCTGCTGCAGGTGATGGACCACGGCACGCTGACCGACAACAACGGGCGCAAGGCCGACTTCCGCAACGTCATCATCATCATGACGACCAACGCGGGCGCCGAGACCATGAACAAGGCGACGATCGGTTTCACCAACCCGCGCGAGTCGGGCGACGAGATGGCCGACATCAAGCGCCTGTTCACGCCGGAATTCCGCAACCGGCTGGACGCCATGGTCAGCTTCAAGGCGCTGGACGAGCAGGTCATCCTGCGCGTGGTCGACAAGTTCCTGCTGGTGCTCGAGCAGCAACTGGCCGAGAAGAAGGTGGAAGTCACGTTCACCGACAAGCTGCGCAAGCACTTGGCCGCGAAGGGCTTCGACCCGCTGATGGGGGCCCGACCGATGCAGCGCCTGATCCAGGACACGATCCGGCGCGCGCTGGCCGACGAACTGCTGTTCGGCCGGCTGACGGAAGGCGGCCGCCTGACGGTGGACCTGGACGACAAGGGCGAGGTCGAGCTCGACATCCAGCCGCTGCCCAAGAAAGAGGGCCGGTCCAAGCCGGAGCCGGAGGAAATCTCCTCGGAGTAAATCGACTGGAATCAAGGCTGCCCGGTGGCAGCCTTGTCCTTCGGTGCCGCCCATGGGGGCGGCATTCTTATTTCTGGAGCAGGCGGGTGACCAGTTGCCAGTGCTTCGGATCGACCGGCGTGATCGACAGGCGGTTGCCTTTCTTGAGCACCAGCATGTCGGCCAGCCCGGGCACGGAACGCATCTCCGGCAGGCCGAGGGTGCGGGTCTTTTCCAGCACCTGCACGTCCACCAGCATCCAGCGCGGGGAGTCCTTCTTCGAGGCCTCGTCGAAGTAGGGCGACTTCCGGTCGAACTGGGTCGGGTCGGGGTAGGGCTCCGATGCCACCCGGGCGATGCCGACCACGCCCGGTTCGGCACAGCTGGAGTGATAGAACAGCACGCCGTCGTCGATGCGCATGCGGTCGCGCATGAAATTGCGCGCCTGGTAGTTGCGCACCCCGGTCCAGGGGATGGTCGCGGCGGGCGCCGCGAGGAAGTCGTCCACCGAAGCCTCGTCGGGCTCCGACTTCATCAGCCAGTATTGCTTCATCGCTTCCTCCCGGCCAGCGCCTGCGGGCCCCAGAATCCGGCCGGGCCCGGCTCGCCGCCCTCGATGCGGATGCCCTCGTTCCACTTGGCCATGCGCTCCGAGCGGGCGAAGGAGCCCACCTTGAGCTGCCCGGCATCCCAGCCGGTGGCCAGGTGGACGATGGCGACATCCTCGGTTTCGCCGGAGCGTGCCGACACGATGGTGGCGTAGCCTGCGTCGCGCGCGGCCTGGACCGCCGCCCAGGCCTCGCTGACGGTGCCCGCCTGGTTGGGCTTGACCAGCACGCAGTTGCAAGCGCCGGCGGCGGCCGCGGCGCCCACCCGATGCGCATTCGTCACCAGGTAGTCGTCGCCGACCACCTGCACGCGATCGCCGACAGCTCGGGTGAAGGCCGCCAAGCCCGCTTCGTCGTCTTCGCCCAGCGGGTCTTCGATCGACACGATCGGGTATCGCTCGATCCAGCGCACGAGCCGCTCGCTCAACGCGTCGGAATCGAGTTCCTGCTGCTCGAGCGCGAGCCGGTAGCGCCCGCCGCGCCCGAACTCCGAGGCCGCGATGTCCAGCGCGACCGACACTTCGTCGCCCGGCGCGAAGCCGGCCCGCTCGATGGCGGCCACCAGTGTGTCCAGCGCGTCCTCGTTGCGGGGGAAGTCGGGCCACCAGCCGCCCTCGTCGGCCACCCCGGCGAGACTGCCGCGTTGCGCCATCAGCTCGCCGGCGCAGCGATAGACCTCCGCCGTGATCTCCAGCGCGTGCGCAAACGACTCGGCGCCGTTGGCGACCACCATGAAATCCTGCACGTCGACGCGGCGGCCGGCGTGGACGCCGCCGCCGAACACCTGGATCTGTGGAAGCGGCAATCGCACAGGCCGCCCTTGCGCGAGGTAGCGCCACAGGGGCACACGCGCGTGGGCGGCGGCGGCCTGCAGGACGGCCAGCGAGGTGGCGACCAGCGCGTTGCCGCCGAGCCGCGACCGGTCCGGGGTGCCGTCCAGGCGCACCAGCAACGAGTCGATCGCGGCCTGGTCCCCGGCATCCAGCCCGCGCAGCGCGGGCGCGATCTCCTGCTCGATGCCGCGCAAGGCCTGCTGCACGTCCAGGCCGCCGAGGCGGGCTCCCCCGTCGCGGCGCTCCACCGCCTCGCGCGCTCCGCGGGAAGCGCCCGCAGGCGCAATGCCGCGGCCCCAGCTGCCGTCCTCGTTGATGACGTCGACTTCGACGGTGGGCCGCCCGCGCGAGTCCCAGATGCGCCGGGCGCGGACATCGCGGATCTTCATGCTGCAAACTCCAGCGCCCATTGGTGCGCAATGTCTTCCAGCCCGGCCGGCTTCCCCTCCAGCAGGGTCGACGCGAACCGGCGGACGCGGTCGCGCGTGGCTTCGTCCAGGTACTCCACGGGCGACTTGCCGTCGATGCGCGCCAACGCCAGGCCCGGCAGCAGGCCGGCCGCTCGCGCGTCGACGGATGCGCCGTCTTCCCAGGCCACGTGCGGCAAGTAGGCCTGGGTGAATGAGTGGAAGCACTGCATCAAGGGCACCGCGCGGGCCGGCTGGTGCGCCACCTTGAGCAGGAAGTGGTTCAGGCAGAACGCGAGGTCGAAGGCCGGGTCGCCGAACCACGCGCATTCGGCATCCAGCAACACCGGTCCTTGCGGCCCGACCAGGATGTTCTTGGGGCTCACGTCACCATGGACCAGCACGCGCCGGGTGCCCGCGGTCCGCTCGACCAGCGCCAGCAGCCGGCCGGCCAGGCGCGGGTGGACCCGCGCCGCCTCCTCGAGATAGGGCTCCAGTCGCAGCGAGTGGAACAAGGGACCCGTGTCGAAGCGCGCGGCGATGTCCGGGCGGTCGGCCGTTGCCGAGTGGATGCGCCCCAGCACGTCGCCGACCTGCCGCGCCACGGCGGAGTCGATGTGGCCGGCCAGCAGCAGCGACTTCCAGTTGCGGTGGCCCTCGCCGAGGAAGGGCATGACGAAGCTGCCGGTGCCACGATCCTCGCCGACGACGCGCGGTACATGCGCCGGAACCAGTGCATGCGCCGTCCGCAGCCAGTCGACCTCATGGAACACCCGTTCCACCGGCACCAGCCACTCCTTGCTCACCTTCAGGCGCGGCAACGCCTGCTTGATGCACCAGTCGCCCGATCGCAGGGTCACGCGGTAGATGCCCGAGGACACGCCGCCGGCCAACGGTTGCGCGACGACCGGCTCGCCGGACTCGGCGAGCGCCAGCGCCTGGAAGATGCGCTGGACGGCGGCTGGCTCCTGCGAGAGATCGACATGCGGCATCGCGCCGGATTATGGGCGCGGCTGCCGCCAACGTCCCCGGGGCGGGACTACCAGCCGAATTCCTCCAGCAACGCCCGCACGCGCCTGGCCAGCACGTCGGCGCCGAACCCGTTCAGGTGGATTTCGTCGGCACGCAAGGTGGATGCGGGCACGTCGTTGTCGCGGTCGGCCGCGCCCTGTGGCGTGCCGGGATCGGCCTGGTCGACCATGAAGGCGCGGATGTCGAAGAAATGCAGCGGGTAGGCGGCCGCCAGGTCCCGGTTCAGGCGCAGGACGGATTCGTACTCCGGCGTGCCGGCCGTCGCGGTGATCGCGTTGTTCACCAGCGCCAGCACGATGTAGTCGTCGTTGCCGGGCGCCAGGCTGGCGATGGCGGCTGCCAGATCGGACTTGACCTGCCCGATGGCATCGGCCCCCGACACGCGGATGTTGTTGTGGCCGAACCAGAAGATGGTGATCCGGTCGCGCAAGTCCGGGCTGGCGGCCTGCAGCCGCTGCAGCACCTGCATGGAGGTGTCGCCGATCACGCCGCCATCGTGGATCTCGCGGTCCGGCAAGAGCAACGACAGCGCCCGCGCCAGCGGCGGCACCATGGAGTCTCCCCACAACGCCAGGTGGGGCGTGGGCGGAGTCCGCAAGCGTGAAGAGTCCGATGCTTCGGCCAAGCCGCCATCGGCCGCCGCGGCTGCTTCAGACGCACTGCCGCCACCGCCGCCGCCACCACCACCGCCACCGCAGCCGGCCAGCACCAGCGTGCCCAGGAGGGCGGCCGCTTCTCTGCGGTTCATGCTTACTCCCCATGACTTCCAGACAGTCGACCATTCTGGAAGTGGCGCATCGCGGGCGTCTGTAAGCAAGACCGCGGGTGTGTAGCCCTGCGTTCCGGAAGAGGTCTTCCCGGCCCGCTGCCTACAATTGCGCGCATGACGGATGCATTGCGCGTGGCGGTGATGGGGGCGGGGGCGGTCGGCTGCTACTACGGAGGCATGCTGGCTCGCGCCGGTCATGAAGTGGTGCTGGTCGCGCGTCCGCAGCACGTGGAGGCGATCCACCGCGAGGGTCTGCGCATGGAAACGCGCAGCTTCGACGAGCGCGTGCGACTCGCCGCAAGTGCCGAACCCTCGGCGGTGCGCGGCGCCGACCTGGTGCTCTTTTGCGTGAAATCCATGGACACCGAGGTCGCCGGCGCCCAGATCGCGCCGCACCTGGCCCCCGACACCCTGGTGCTGTGCCTGCAGAACGGGGTGGACAACGCCGATCGGCTTCGCGCCGTGCTGCCGGCTCGAACCGTCGCAGCCGCGGTGGTGTACGTGGCGACCGAGATGGCCGGCCCCGGCCATGTCAAGCACCATGGCCGCGGCGAACTGGTGATCGAGCCATCGGCACGCGGCGCCGAGGCGGCCCAGGCGCTGGCGGCGGCGGGCGTTCCCACGGAGATCTCGGACAACGTGCGTGGCGCGCTGTGGGCCAAGCTGATCCTGAACTGCGCCTACAACGCGGTATCGGCGATCGCGCAGCGGCCCTATGGCGAGAACGTGCGCAGCCAGGGCATTCCCGATGTGATGCGTGACGTGGTGGACGAATGCATGGCGGTGGCGAAGGCCGACGGCGTGCAGGTCCCGGGCGACATCGATGTCGCCGTGCGCCGCATCGCCGAAACCATGCCGGCGCAGTTCTCATCGACCGCGCAGGACCTGGCCCGTGGCAAGCCCAGCGAGATCGACTACCTCAATGGGCTGATCGTCCGGCGCGGCCAGGCGCTCGGCATTCCGACCCCGGCCAACCGCGTGCTCTGGGCACTGGTGAAGCTGATCGAGGGGAAGCAGGGCGGAGCCAACTGACTCCGGGTATCGTCATCCGGGGATGACCAAGGCACTCAAAGCCGGGCCAGTCGCTCCAGGGCTTCCCTCAGCGTCTCGTCCTTCTTCGCATAGCAGAACCGCACCACGCGCTGGTCGAAGCCACCGCCGTAGAACGCCGACAGGGGAATGGCGGCCACGCCGACTTCGCGAGTCAGCCACTTGCAGAACTCGTCCTCCCGCAGATCGCTGACTGCGGAGATGTCCACGCACTGGAAGTAGCTGCCCTCGCTGGGCAGCATGCGCATGCGGGTGCGCGCCAATCCTTCGCGGAACAGGTCGCGCTTGCGCTGGTAGAACGCCGGCAGTTCCAGGTAGGGGCGAGGGTCCGCCATGTAGGCAGCCAGGCCGTGCTGCACCGGCGTGTTGACGGTGAACACGTTGAACTGGTGCACCTTGCGGAACTCGGCCGACAAGGTCGCCGGCGCCAGCACGTAGCCGACTTTCCAGCCGGTGACGTGGTAGGTCTTGCCGAAGCTGGAGACGATGAAGGCGCGCGCCGCGAGGCCCGGATAGAGGGCTGCGCTCTGGTGAGGCTGGCCGTCGAACACCATGTGTTCGTAGACCTCGTCGCTGATCAGCAGCACGTCGGTAGGCGCAAGCAGTTCCTGCAGCCGCAGCATCTCTTCCCGGGTCCACGCCGTCGCGCTGGGGTTGTGCGGCGAGTTGACCAGGATCGCGCGCGTGCGCGGCGAGAGTGCCGCGGCGATCGCGTCGAAGTCCGGCCGGAAGCTGCCGGGCACCAGCGGCACGCGCACCACGGTGCCGCCGGCCAGTTCGATGTTGGGCACGTAGCTGTCGTAGCAGGGCTCCAGCACGATCACCTCGTCGCCGGGCCGCACCACGGCCAGGATCGCGGTGAGGATGGCCTGGGTCGCGCCGGCCGTGACCGTCACCTCGGTGCCCGGGTCATAGCAGCGGCCGTAGAGGGCCTCCACCTTGGCGGAGATCGCCTCGCGCAGCGCCGGCACGCCGGCCATGGGCGGGTACTGGTTCAGCCCGCGCGACATCGCTTCGGTCACGGCCTGCACCAGCCGCGGATCGCAATCGAAATCCGGGAAGCCCTGGCCCAGGTTGACGGCGCCGGTTTCGCTGGCGAGGGCCGACATCACGGTGAAGATGGTGGTGCCCACGGCGGGCAGCTTGGTGCGGACGGCCGGCGTGCGCACGGCGGTGGCGTCAGAGGTCATAGTCGTTCACGTGGCCACTCATGGCCTTGGCGATCAGGTTGCGGTCCAGCCGGTCGGGCGAGAGGAGCTCGGCGAACCGCAGGACGAAATTGCGCAGGTAGACCCCGCGCTTGAAGGCGATGCGGGCGACGTTCTGCCCGAACAGCGTGCCCAGCGGGCGGGCGGCCAGGCCGTCCAGCCCGTTCCCGCTCACCGCCATCTCGGCAACGATGCCGATCCCCAGCCCGAGTTGCACGTAGGTCTTGATCACGTCCGAGTCGATGGCCTCCAGCGCCACACGCGGCTGCAGCTTGCGCTGGGCGAACGCGGCGTCGATGCGCGTGCGGCCGGTGAAGGAGGGGTGGTAGGTGATCAGCGGCTCGGCCGCCAGGTCCTCCAGCGTGATGCGCTCCTTGCGCGCCAGCGGATGGTCTTGCGGCACCACCAGCATGTGCTGCCACTCGTAGCAGGGCAGGGTGACCAGCTCCTGGTAATCCGACAGCGACTCGGTGGCGACGCCGATCTCGACCACCTCGTCGATCAGCATGCGGGCCACCTGGTCGGGCGAGCCCTGGTGCAGGCTGATGTTGACCTTGGGGTAGGCATCGCGCAGCTTGGCCACGGGCGCGGGCAGCACGTAGCGGGCCTGGGTGTGGGTGGTGGCGATGGACAGCGTCCCGCTGTCCTGGGCGCTGAACTGCTCGCCTATGCGCTTGAGGTTGCCGACCTCCCGCATGATCAGCTCGATGCTCTTGAGCACATGCAGGCCGGGTTCGGTCACGCGCTTGAGGCGCTTGCCGTGGCGGGCGAAGATCTCCACGCCCAGCTCTTCCTCGAGCTCGATGATGGCCTTGGACACGCCCGGCTGGGAGGTGTGCAGCGCCTTGGCGGCCTCGGTGAGGTTGAGGTTGCGGCGCACCGCTTCCTGGACAAAGCGGAACTGGTGAAGGTTCATGCCGGATCGGGTCTTAAGCGGGCATCCATTATGCCCGTTGCTTACTAAGATCCAAGCGCAATTGCGGCGATGCAGTCGATCGCTGCGGCCTGTTCGCCCACCGAAGCCAAGGCGGTGATCGCCAGCCCCGGGTGCCTGTCGCGGGCCGCCGCGAGCCGCTTCGGCAGATCGTTCCTCACATGCTTGCCGAGCCCGACGAAGACCGGGAGGACGGTCACTGACGTGGCGCCCTGCGTGGCCAAGGCGTCGATCGCCGCTTCGAGGTCCGGCGCCTGCCACTCCAGGAAGGCGCATGCGACCCGCGCGTCGGACGCGCGCTCGCGCACGCGGGCCGCGACGGCATCCATGGGCTCGCGCCAGGCCGGGTCGCGCGATCCGTGGCCCAGCAGGACGATGCCCCGGCTCATCGTCGCAGCACCAGCCAGCCGAACGCGCCCAGCGACAGCAGGCTGTACAGCAAGCCCGGCGCCGCCGCCGTCAGCCACGGCCACCAGCTGCGCAGGTTGCCGACATAGCCGAACACGTTGTTCAGCAGGAAGAAGCTGATCCCGATCAGCACGCCGACGAAGACGTAGCTGGTGATCCCGCCGGCGCGGAAGTGCAGGTAGGCGAAGGGCAATGCCATCACCACCATCACCAGGCAGCTGAGCGGGTAGAACACCTTGCGCCAGAATTCGATCTCGTAGCGTTGCGAGGTCTGGCCGTTCTCTTCCAGGTGCTGGATGTACTCGAACAGCGCGACGGTGCTCATGCGGTCGGGCTTGAGCAGTGCCACCGACACCATCTCGGGCGTGATCCGGGTCGGCCACCGCAACTCGGCTACCACTTCGTGCTCGACCGTCGGCGAGGTCCCGCGCGTGAGATAGCGCGTGACCTCGGCATCCTGCAGCACCCAGCCCTCTTCACCGAACACCGCGCGTGGAGCGGTAGTGGTGCTGAGCGTGTGGCCGCGGTCGTCGGCCTCGAACAGGCGCACGCCCTGCATGGAGCCGTCGGGCGCCAGCGCCGCCACGTTGACGTTGTAGGTGGACTGTTGCTGCCGCTCCTTCAGCCAGGCGCCGGTCTGTCCGATGCTGATGCGACCCTGGTAGCGCGCCCGCAGCAACTGGGCCGCCTTGTCGGCAACCGGCGTGACGTAGTCGCCCACCGCGAAGGTCAGCGCCGCGAAGGCCAGGCCCAGCACCAGCAGCGTGCGCAAGGCGCGCCCGGGACCCAGCCCGCTGGTGCGCAGGATCGTGTACTCGGAGCTTTGCGCCAGCCGCGCCATCACGAAGATGGTGCCGATCAGCACGGCGATCGGCAGCAGCTCGTACAGGTGGTTGGGCAGCAGCAGCGTGATGTACAGCAGCGCCTGGGTCAGCCGGTAGGTGGCGATGCCGCCCTTGCCGACGTTGGGCAGTTCGTCGACGAAGTCGAAGAAGAAGAACAGCGCCAGGAAGCCGGCGGCGACGAACAGCACCGCCGAGAGCACTTCGCGGTAGATCAGGCGGCGGATGGTCCTCATGCCGCCGCTCCGGCGGGGCGGCGCAACCGCAGCCGATGCAACGCCCAGTTGTTGTGCTGCTTGCCCAGCCAAAGCAGCGCCACCGCGAAGGTGCCGCCGTGCAGGCCCAGCATGAACGGCAGGAAGCCCACCCGCCCGGCGCTGATCCAGCTCTGCCCCAGGTTCAGGAGGTTGTAGTAGACGATGAAGGCGAACAGCGCGAACACCAGGTTGCCGCTGCGGCCGGCGCGCGGGTTGACGCTGGAGACGGTGATGGCGATCACCACGAAGTTGAAGGCGGCCAGCGCCAGCCCGATGCGCCAGGCCAGTTCGCCCAGGTTGACGCCGCTCGGGCTCGCCACCAGCGCGTAGGTCGAGAGTGTCTTGGAGGGGGCACTGTCCTGCGGTCCGAGCTGCGCGCCGCCGACCTTGTTGCCCAGCTCCTGGAATTCGCTGATCTTGAGCGTGCCGCCTTCGAGCTGCGTCTCCAGCCGCTGGCCGTCGGACAGCAGCAGGAACTGGGTCTCGCCCTCGGTCACCACCCGGCCGGTGCGGGCGGTGGTGATGGTCTGCTTGCCCTTCTCGACGGTGGAGATGAAGATGTTCTTGCCCGACTTGTTGTCCGGCGTGTCCTTGTCCAGGAAGAACACCCGGGTGCCGCTGGCCGATTCCTGGAACTGGCCCGGCGCGACGCGCTCCAGGTCACCTCGGTTGCCGTAGCGGTCCTTCAGGTCCTGCGTCTGCTGGTTGGCCCAGGGCCAGATCAGCAGCGCCAGGCCGGCGATCACGGCCAGGATCGGCCAGGCGAACATCAGCAGCGGCCGCAGCAGCGCCGACAGCCCGCGCCCCGCCGAGAACCAGATCACCATCTCGCTGTCGCTGTACATGCGCGAGAGCGTGCCCACGATGGCGATGAACAGGCACAGGGTCAGGATCGGCGGCAGGTAACCCAGTACCGTGTAGCCCATGACCATCAGCACTTCCTGCGGGTTGACGCTGCCGCGGTTGGCCTGGCTCAGGGTGCGGATCAGGGTCATCGTCATGACGATGGTCACCAGCACCACGAGGGTCGCGCCGAAGCTGCGGGCCAGCTCTCTGCGCAATGAGGAATGGAATAACATCGGCGCGAAACGCGGCTCGCGAGAAGAAACACGGGATTATGGACTTCGAACTCAAGTCACTGGGCCTCGCCGAAGCGGCCAAACAGAAGTGCGACGCCCTGGTGGTGGTGCTGGCAGAGGCTTTCGCCGGCGGCGCCGATCCGGTCTCCAGGCTGGCACAGGAAGCGCGCAGGGCCGGCGACTTCGAGGGCAAGCCCGGCAAGCTGCTGCAGGCCTACCGCTTCGCCGGCGTGGCGGCCACGCGGCTGGTGCTGGCGGGCGCCGGTGACGGCTCCGCCAGGCGCATCCAGTCCGCCGTGCACGCCGCCGTGTCCGCCTTGCGCAGCAAGGGCGTCAAGCGCCTGGTGGTCTGCCTGCCGGCAACTGCACCCGAAGGCGCCGTGCGTGCGGCCGTCGCCGGCACGGCCGAGGCCAGCTACGTCTTCGTGGCCACCAAGTCCAAGCCCGAAGCCCGTGAGCTGCAGCGGGTGACCATCGCGGTGGCCGACAGTGCCACCGACCACGAGGCCGCCTTCGATGCGGCGCGCGGCGCCGCCAATGGCATCGAGTTCGCGCGCGAGCTGGGCAACCTGCCGCCCAACCTGGCCACGCCGACGCGCCTCGGCGAGGAAGCGAAGAAACTGGCCAAGGCCCACGGCTTCCAGTGCGAGGTGATGGGTCCGAAGGAAGTGGCGAAGCTGGGCATGGGCGCCCTCCTGGGCGTGGCGCGGGGCTCCGAGGAGCCCCTGCGCTTCATCGTCCTGAAGTACCAGGGCGCGGCTGCCGCCGTGGCACCGGTGGTGCTGGTCGGCAAGGGCATCACCTTCGACAGCGGCGGCATCTCGATCAAGCCGGCGCCCGAGATGGACGAAATGAAGTTCGACATGGGCGGCGCCGCCAGCGTGCTGGGCACCTTCCGCGCGCTGGGCGACATCCGCCCGTCGATCAACGTCATCGGCCTGATTCCCAGTTGCGAGAACCTGCCCGATGGCCGTGCCCTCAAGCCGGGCGACGTGCTCACCAGCCTGAGCGGCCAGACCATCGAGGTCCTGAACACCGACGCCGAGGGGCGCCTGATCCTGTGCGATGCCCTGACCTATGCCGAGCGCTTCAATCCGCGCGCGGTGGTGGACATCGCCACGCTCACCGGCGCCTGCGTCATCGCGCTGGGCGCCGTGCGCAGCGGCCTGTTCGCCAGCGACGACGACCTCGCCCGCGCCCTGCAAGAAGCGGGCGAAGCGGCCTGCGACCCGTGCTGGCGCATGCCGCTGGACGAGGAGTACGGCGAGGGCCTGAAGACCAACTTCGCCGACATGGCCAACGTGGCCGGGCGACCGGGCGGCGCCGTCACCGCGGCCAAGTTCCTGCAGCGCTTCACCGCCCGCTACCCGTGGGCGCACCTGGACATTGCCGGCACGGCCTGGAAGGGCGGCGCCGCCAAGGGCTCCACCGGCCGCCCGGTCGGCCTGCTGGTCCAGTACCTGTTGGACCAACAGGGCGCTTCCGGCTCCGCCAGGACCAGGAGCACGGCCAAGGCGCGGGCCGGCAGCGGCACCCGCCGCAAGGCGACCGCCTGAACGGCCGATGACCGAGGTCGCGTTCCACTTCAACGCTCCCGACAAGCTGGGCTATACCTGTCGCCTGCTGCGCAAGGCCTACGGCTCGGGCTCGCAAGTGGTGGTGACGGGCGAGGACAGCCAGTTGCGCGAGCTGGACATCGCCCTGTGGTCGTTCAGCCCGCTGGAATTCGTGCCGCACTGCCATGGCGCGGCTCAGGGCCAGCGGGTGCAGGCCCGCTCGCCCATCGTGCTGGCGCCGTCGCCGCGATCGGCGCCCCACCAGCAGGTGCTGGTGAATCTCGGCGGGTCCGTGCCCGACGGTTTCGAGCGCTTCGAGCGCCTGATCGAAGTCGTGACCGGGGAGGCGAACGACCGGCAACTGGCCCGCCGGCGCTGGCGGCACTATGCCGACCGCGGCTACGGCATCGTGCGGCACGACCTGGGCCAGGCCCGCTGATGGCCACCCGCACGCCCCCCCGTTACGTGCCGACCTTGACGGAGGTCGTGCCGGGCACGGCGCCGGCCAGGGAAGCCGGAACCCCTTCGCAGCAGGAACTGGTCCACCGGATCATGCAGCGCATCGACCTCACCCTGGACAAGCGCCTGCGCGAGGCGATCGCCAGCGTGGTGCTGGAGCACAGCCGGGCGCTGGCTCCGGCGCTGCGCGAGGAAGTGGAAGCGGTGGTCGGCGCGGTGGTGGCCGAGGCGCTGGCCGACGAACTGGTCGCCCAGGCGCGCTCCGGCGGCGCGCCGATCGAACCCGGCCGCTAGCACAGCCATTAGCTCGGCCACTGGACGGCGCGTGCCTCTGATGCGGCTTGCTCCCGTGCGTTTCCCCTTATGGCTTGCCCAAATAAATTCGGATATGTTCGCGGCCGTTGAGCTGACAAAAGACCTCAACCCATTTCCCACTTTCGGAGGTAATCCATGCAGATGAAGTTGAAGTTGACGGTGGCTGCCGCCATGGCGGCCGCCTGCGGCCTGGCGGCCGCGCAGGAAGTGATCAAGATCGGTCACGTCGCCCCGGTCTCCGGTGCCCAGGCCCACTACGGCAAGGACAACGAGAACGGCGTTCGCATGGCGATCGAGGAGCTGAACTCCCAGAACATCACCATCGGCGGCAAGAAGGTGAAGTTCGAGATCCAGGCCGAAGACGACGCGGCCGACCCGAAGCAGGGCACCGCCGCTGCGCAGAAGCTGTGCGACGCCAAGGTCGCCGGCGTCGTGGGCCACCTGAACTCCGGCACCACCATCCCGGCGTCGACGGTGTACAACAACTGCGGCATCCCGCACGTCACCGGCGCGGCCACCAACCCCAACCTGACCAAGCCGAACTACAACACCACGTTCCGCATCATCGCCAACGACAACGCCCTGGGCGCTGCGCTGGCCCTGTACGCGGCCGACACGCTCAAGCTCAAGAAGGTCGCCATCATCGACGACCGCACGGCCTACGGCCAGGGCGTGGCGGAAGTGTTCAAGAAGACGGCGCAGCAAAAGGGCATGCAGATCGTCGACGAGCAGTTCACCACCGACAAGGCCACCGACTTCATGGCGATCCTGACCGCCATCAAGGCCAAGAGCCCCGACGCCATCTTCTACGGCGGCATGGACCCGCAAGCCGGCCCGATGCTGCGCCAGATGGAGCAACTCGGACTGGCCAACGTCAAGTACTTCGGCGGCGACGGCATCTGCACTTCGGAGATCATCAAGCTGGCGGCCGGCGCCAAGACGCTGGAGAACGTGATCTGCGCCGAAGGCGGCTCCTCGCTGGCCAAGATGCCCGGCGGCACGGCCTGGAAGAAGAAGTACGACACCAAGTACCCCAACCAGTTCCAGGTCTACAGCCCGTATACCTACGACGCGACCTACCTGCTGGTCGATGCGATGAAGCGTGCCGGCTCCTGGGATCCCAAGAAGTACATCCCCGAGCTGAAGAAGTCCAACTTCAAGGGCGTGACCGCCACCATCGCGTTCGAGCCGAACGGCGAACTGAAGAACCCGGCCACCACCCTGTACACCTACAAGGGCGGCAAGAAGAACCCGCTGAACTGAGCGCCACGCGCTCCGACTGAAAAGGCCGCCGCAAGGCGGCCTTTTCCTTTGCTGCTTGGATCGGGCTTCCTGTCCGCGCAGCGCCTGTCCGACCGCCTTCGCAGTGTCTGGTCGCCTTGTAGTACGCGGCACCGTCTTCCTGTAGGCGACCTCCTACAGGCCGCGCCGGCATTGGCTTTGCAGGCCATCCGTGCATGGACGAGGTTGCCTCATCCGTCGCTAGTCACTACGCTGCGCCTCCTCCCCGCCGTCCGTGGCGGGGCGTTCATGTATGGGGACAGGAATGGAAGTGGTGGCCAAACTCCCGAAGACCGGGGAGCGCGACAACGAGCTCTCGATGTTGCTCAAGGCGCTCGGCGCATTCCGCCGGGGCGAAAGCGGGGTCACCCTGCCGACCGACTGGGAAGGCGCGTGGGGCCGCATCGCGACCGAGTTCAACGACCTCTCCGCGCAGACCGCGAGAACCAGCAAGCGGCTGCGGTCGGTCGAGACGACCTCGCGCCTGGGCGGCAAAGCCAGCCGCCGCACCGAGGCCCCGGAGCTCACCGGCTTCTGGCAGGACCAGCTCGGCACGCTCAACCTGCTGGTCGACGAGCTCGATGTCAGCGGCGACAACACGCGCGCCCTGCTCAAGGCGCTGACCGACCTGAAGAAGGGCAACGCGCGCTCGCAACTGCCGCCCGACTGGCCGGGCGTGTTCGGCAAGGTGGCCGACGCCTTCAACGACGTGGTGAACGAGAACGTGCGCATGGCGCAGGAGCTCGCGCGCCTGTCGCGGGTGGTGGGCAAGCAGGGCAAGCTCAAGGAGCGCGCGCAGTTGCCCAATGCCACGGGCTTCTGGCGCGACTCGGCCGATTCGATCAACTCGCTGATCGGCGACCTGGTGCACCCGACCTCGGAAGTCGCGCGCGTGATCGGGGCCGTGGCCCAGGGCGACCTGTCCAAGTCCATGGCGCTGGAGCCCGAAGGGCGCCGCCTCGAAGGCGAGTTCCTGCGCACGGCCACGACCATCAACAAGATGGTCGAGCAGCTCGGCACGTTTGCCGCCGAAGTGACGCGGGTGGCGCGCGAGGTGGGCACCGAAGGCAAGCTGGGCGGCCAGGCGGAAGTGCAGGGCGTGGCCGGCACCTGGAAGGACCTGACCGATTCGGTGAACTTCATGGCCGGCAACCTGACGGCCCAGGTGCGCAACATCGCCGACGTGACCAAGGCGGTGGCAGCCGGCGACCTGTCCAAGAAGATCACGGTGGACGTCAAGGGCGAGATCCTGGAGCTGAAGAACACCATCAACACCATGGTGGATCAGCTGTCTTCGTTCGCCTCGGAAGTGACCCGCGTGGCGCGTGAGGTGGGCACCGAAGGCAAGCTGGGAGGCCAGGCCGACGTGCAGGGCGTGGCCGGCACCTGGAAGGACCTGACCGAGTCGGTGAACTCCATGGGCTCGAACCTGACGGCCCAGGTCCGCAACATCGCGGAAGTGACCACGGCCGTGGCGGCGGGCGACCTGTCCAAGAAGATCACGGTGGACGTCAAGGGCGAGATCCTGGAGCTGAAGAACACCATCAACACGATGGTCGACCAGCTGCGGTCGTTTGCTTCCGAGGTGACGCGGGTGGCGCGCGAGGTGGGCACCGAGGGCAAGCTGGGTGGCCAGGCCGATGTGCAGGGCGTGGCCGGCACCTGGAAGGACCTGACCGACTCGGTGAACTCCATGGCCGGCAACCTGACGGCCCAGGTGCGCAACATCGCGGAGGTGACCACTGCCGTGGCGGCGGGCGACCTGTCCAAGAAGATCACGGTGGACGTCAAGGGCGAGATCCTGGAGCTGAAGAACACCATCAACACGATGGTCGACCAGCTGCGGTCCTTCGCTTCCGAAGTGACGCGGGTGGCGCGCGAAGTGGGCACCGAAGGCAAGCTGGGCGGCCAGGCGGAAGTGAAGGGCGTGGCCGGCACCTGGAAGGACCTGACCGACAACGTGAACTTCATGGCCGGCAATCTGACGGCCCAGGTGCGCAACATCGCGGACGTGACCAAGGCGGTGGCGGCGGGCGACCTGTCCAAGAAGATCACGGTGGACGTCAAGGGCGAGATCCTGGAGCTGAAGAACACCGTCAACACCATGGTGGACCAGCTGCGGTCGTTCGCCGCCGAAGTGACGCGGGTGGCGCGCGAAGTGGGCACCGAAGGCCGCCTGGGCGGCCAGGCCGACGTGCAGGGCGTGGCCGGCACCTGGAAGGACCTGACCGAGTCGGTCAACTCGATGGCATCCAACCTGACCGTGCAGCTGCGCGACGTGTCCAAGGTGGCGACGGCCATCGCCACCGGCGACCTGACGCAGAAGATCACGGTGGATGCGCGTGGCGAGATCCTGCAGATCAAGGACGTGATCAACACCATGGTGGACCAGCTGTCCTCGTTCGCGGTGGAAGTGACGCGGGTGGCGCGCGAGGTGGGCACCGAGGGCCGGCTGGGCGGCCAGGCCGACGTGCAGGGCGTGGCCGGCACCTGGAAGGACCTGACCGAGTCGGTCAACTCGATGGCGACCAACCTCACGGTGCAGCTGCGCGACGTGTCCAAGGTGGCCACGGCCATCGCGATGGGCGACCTGACGCAGAAGATCACGGTGGACGTGCGCGGCGAGATCCTGCAGATCAAGGACGTGATCAACACCATGGTGGACCAGCTGCGGTCCTTCGCTTCCGAAGTGACGCGGGTGGCGCGCGAGGTGGGCACCGAAGGCAAGCTGGGCGGCCAGGCCGACGTGCAGGGCGTGGCCGGCACCTGGAAGGACCTGACCGACAACGTGAACTTCATGGCCGGCAACCTGACGGCCCAGGTGCGCAACATCGCGGACGTGACCAAGGCGGTGGCAGCCGGCGACCTGTCCAAGAAGATCACGGTGGACGTGAAGGGCGAGATCCTGGAGCTCAAGAACACGGTCAACACCATGGTGGACCAGCTGTCCTCGTTCGCCGCCGAAGTGACGCGGGTGGCGCGCGAGGTGGGCACCGAAGGGCGGCTGGGTGGCCAGGCGCAGGTGAAGGGCGTGTCGGGCACCTGGAAGGACCTGACCGACAACGTGAACTTCATGGCCGGCAACCTGACCGGCCAGGTGCGCGGCATCGCCCGGGTGGTGACGGCGGTCGCCAACGGCGACCTGCAGCAGAAACTGATGGTGGACGCCAAGGGCGAGATCGCCGCGCTGGCGGAAACCATCAACTCCATGATCGACACGCTCGACACCTTTGCCGACCAGGTGACGACGGTGGCGCGCGAGGTGGGCGTGGAAGGCAAGCTGGGCGGCCAGGCCAAGGTGCCGGGCGCCTCCGGCACCTGGAAGGGCCTGACCGAGAACGTGAACCAGCTGGCCGCCAACCTGACCACCCAGGTGCGCGCGATCGCCGAGGTGGCCACCGCCGTGACGCAGGGCGACCTGACGCGATCGATCACGGTGGAGGCACTCGGCGAGATGGCGGCCCTGAAGGACACCGTCAACGAGATGATCAGCAACCTGCGCGACACCACGCAGCTCAATACCGAGCAGGACTGGCTCAAGACCAACCTGGCCAAGTTCTCCCGGATGCTGCAGGGGCAGAAGGACCTGGTCGCGGTGGGCCACCTGATCCTGTCGGAACTGGCGCCCGTCGTGGGCGCCCAGCAGGCCGAGTTCTACGTGCTGAGCAACACACCCGAACAGCCGCGCCTGCGACTGACCGCCAGCTACGCTTCCGACGGCCACGGCGCCTATGGCAAGGAAGTGGACCTGGGGCAGGGGCTGGTCGGCCAGTGCGCGTTCGACAAGAAGAAGATCCTGCTGACATCCAGCCTGCCCGACACGCTGCGCATCGCGTCGGGGCTGACCGAGGCGCAGCCGTTGAACGTGCTGGTGCTGCCCATCATCTTCGAAGGGCAGGTGCGCGGCGTGCTGGAGCTGGCCTCGATCGAGCGCTTCAACCCGACGCACGAGCAGTTCCTCGACCAGCTGGCCGAGTCGATCGGCATCGTGATCAACACGATCGAGGCCAACATGCGCACCGAGGGCCTGCTGACCCAGTCTCAATCGCTGGCGCAGGAGCTGCAGAGCCGGCAGGAGGAACTGCAGCAGACCAACGAGGAACTGCAGGAGAAGGCGCGCCTGCTGGTGCACCAGAACCACGAGGTGGAGCGCAAGAACCAGGAAGTCGAGCAGGCGCGCCAGGCGCTGGAGGAAAAGGCCAAGCAGCTGGCCCTGACGTCCAAGTACAAGTCCGAGTTCCTGGCCAATATGTCGCACGAGCTGCGCACGCCGCTGAACTCGCTGCTGATCCTGTCGGACCAGCTGTCCAAGAACCCGGAGGGCAACCTCAGCGGCAAGCAGGTCGAATTCGCCAGGACCATCCACTCGTCGGGCAACGACCTGCTGATGCTGATCAACGACATCCTGGACCTGTCCAAGATCGAATCCGGCACGGTGGCGGTGGACGTGAGCGAGCTGCACCTGCAGGACCTGCAGCTGTACGTGGAGCGCACCTTCCGCCACGTGGCCGAGGCCAAGAGCGTGGACTTCCACATCCAGACCGGGATGCAGCTGCCTTTGGCGGTGGTCACCGACGCCAAGCGCCTGCAGCAGATCCTGAAGAACCTGCTGTCCAATGCCTTCAAGTTCACCCACCAGGGCAACGTCACCCTGGCCATCGAAGAGGTGGTGACGGGCTGGAGCTCGGACCACGAGGAACTCAACCGCGCCCACCAGGTGGTCGCGTTCGCCGTTTCCGATACCGGCATCGGCATCTCCGGCGACAAGCAGCAGATCATCTTCGAGGCCTTCCAGCAGGCCGATGGCTCCACCAGCCGCAAGTACGGCGGCACCGGCCTGGGCCTGGCGATCAGCCGCGAACTGGCCAAGCTGCTGGGCGGCGAGATCCGGCTGGCCAGCTCGCCGGGTCAGGGCAGCACCTTCACGCTGTACCTGCCGGTGCACTACCCGGCCACCCGCAACACCCGCCGCACCGGCTCGTTCGCCGATTCGCGGCCCGGCGACCTGCTGCCCCCCTTGCCACCGCCGGTCCGCCGGCCGGCCCCGGCCGAAGCGCCGGCCGATCCCGTGCGGCTGCCCGCCAACGAAGCCAACGACGACCGCGACAGCATCCAGGACGGCGACCTGGTCCTGCTGATCGTGGAGAACGACCTGGCCTTCGCGCGTTTCCTGCTGGACGCTGCGCGCGCCAAGGGCTTCAAGGGCATCGTGACGGCGATGGGCGCCCCGGCGCTGACCTTCGCCAGCCAATATCGGCTGGCGGCGATCACGCTGGACATGTACCTGCCCGACATGGACGGCTGGCGCGTGCTCGACCGGCTCAAGCAGGACTTCGGCACGCGGCATGTCCCCGTCTGCGTGATCTCGACCGACGACTCCAGGGAGCGGGCCTTCAAGGGCGGGGCGCTGGCCTTCGTCGAAAAGCCGATTCCGTCGCAGGAAGTGCTCGACGCCGTGCTCGACCAGCTGCACGCCTGGTGCACGCGCAAGGAACGCAAGGCATTGGTCGCCCTCAAGGACGGCGCCGCCCGCACCGAACTGCTGGGCTACCTGGAAAGCACGGGCGTGGCGCCGGTGGTCGCCAAGACCGCCGACCGGTTCGTGCAGGCGCTGGACGAGGCGCAGTTCGACTGCGTCGTGCTGGAAGACGCTTTCGGCAAGCTCGACAGCAGCCAGGTCCGCCAGGCGCTGGGCAACCAGGCCGGGCTGGGTCCGTTGCCGCTGCTGCTGTACCGCAATGGCGCAGGCGGGGAAGGCGGCCGCTTCGCCTGGCACTCGGACGAGCGCCTGACCGTCACGGAAGTGCACAACCCGGCCCGGCTGCACGACGCCGCGCTGCTGGCCTTGCACCGAAGCGTAGGAGGCTTGCCGGAGGCCCGGCGCGCGCGGCTGGAGGAAGCCGTCTCGCAGGCCCGGCCGCTGGCCGGTCGGCGCGTGCTGATCGTCGACGACGACATGCGCAACATCTTCGCGCTGGCCACGGTGCTGGAAGAGCATGCCATGGACATCGTGTGGGCCGATAATGGCCGCGAAGCCATCAGCCGCATTGCCAACGATCCGCAGATCGAGGTGGTGCTGATGGACATCATGATGCCCGAGATGGACGGCATGGCCACCATGAAGGAAATCAGGAAACTCCCCCAAGGCAGGAACCTTCCGATGATCGCCGTCACGGCCAAGGCCATGAAGGGCGACCGCGAGAAGTGCATAGAGGCGGGCGCCTGGGACTACCTGTCCAAGCCGGTCGACACCCATGACCTGCTGGCCGTGCTGAGGGCCTGGCTGCACCAGTGACTGCCCGCATCAACCCCGAGGCCGAAGCCGCTCTCAAGGAGCGCGACAAGGCCAACATCCTGGTCGTGGACGACCTGCAGGAAAAGCACGTTGTCTTCCGCACCGTCCTCGACGAACTGGGCGAGAACGTCATCAGCGCGCGTTCGGGCAAGGAGGCGCTGCGCTACATCCTGGAGATGGAGTTCGCGGTCATCCTGCTGGACGTCAACATGCCCGACATCGACGGGCTCGAGACGGCCGGCCTGATCCGCCAGTACAAGAAGTCGGCGCAGACGCCGATCGTCTTCATCACCGCCTACGTCGACGAAGTGCAGGCCAAGCGCGGCTACGAGCTGGGCGCGGTGGACTACATCCCCTCGCCGGTGGTGCCCGAGGTGCTGCGCTCCAAGGTGCGCGTGTTCGTGGACCTCTGGCGCATGAACCGCCAGCTGCAGCTGCGTGCCGTCGAACGCGAGGCGCTGGCCCGATCCGAGGCCGCCCGCGCCGCAGCCGAGGAAGCGATCCACCGCGCCGATTTCCTCGCCGAAGCCAGCCAGGGCCTGTCGCGGTCGCTGGACCTGGACAACACCATACGAGCCCTGCTGGACCTGTGCGTGCCCATGCTGGGCGAGCGTGCCATCGTGGCCCTGGCCGATGCCGAGGGAGCGGTGCGCCGCGTCGAAATGCAGCCTGCCGCGCCCGCCGGCGATGACGAGGCCTTCACCCCCGCCTTGCGCCACGCGGCCGGGCAGGTGCTGCGCGAGCGCCAGTCCCGGCTCTGGCGACAGGGTGACCGCGCGGCCGCCCTGTGCCCGCTGGTCGCCGGCGACCGTGTGCTGGGCGTCCTGGCCACCCTCGGCCCTGCGGCGCAGATGGATTCGGGGCGGCTCGCGCTGGTGCGCGAAATGGCGGACCGCGCCTCCATCGCCATGGAGAACGCGCGCCTGTACACCGCGGTGCAGGAGGCCGACCGCCGCAAGAACGAGTTCCTGGCCATGCTGGCGCACGAGCTGCGCAACCCGCTCGCGCCCATCCGCAACGCCGTGCACATCATGCAGTCGCCCGACGTGCCGGCGGCCACGCTGACCTGGGCGCGCGACGTCATCAGCCGGCAGGCCGACCACATGGCGCGGCTGATAGACGACCTGCTGGACGTCTCGCGCATCGTGCAGGGGAAGGTCGTGGTCAAGCCGGAAAGGCTGCCGTTGGCGGCGCTGGTCGAGCGCTCGGTCGAATCGAGCCTGCCCAAGCTGGAGTCGCGCAAGCAGCAGATGGTGCTGCAGTTGCCGTCCGAGCCGGTCGAAATCAACGGCGACTCGGTGCGGCTGTCGCAGGTGCTGTCGAACCTGATCAACAACGCATCCAAGTTCTCGCCTTCCGGCAGCCGCATCCACCTGCGCGCCAGCTTCGCGCAGGGGCAACTCGAAATCGTGGTCAAGGACGAGGGCGCCGGCATCGATCCGGCCTTCCTGCCGCGCATCTTCGACCTGTTCGCGCAGGGTGACCAGTCGCTCGACCGCGCGCAGGGCGGTTTGGGCATCGGCCTCACGCTGGTCAAGCACATGGTGCAGTTGCACGGCGGTACGGTGGAGGCGCACAGCGAAGGCGCCGGCCACGGCACCGAAGTGCGGATCGTCCTGCCGGCCCGGCTGTCCGAGCCGCAAGCCGCCGCGGCGCCGGCCGAGCCGCGACAGGTGATCGCGCCCACCTCGGCACCTTCGCGCATCCTCGTCGTGGATGACCTCATGGCCTCCGCCGAGACCTTGATGACCCTGCTGGAGATGGAGGGCTTCGAGGTCAAGGTGGCCAACGAGGGGCACTCGGCCCTGAAGATCGCGCAGGACTTCCGCCCCGACGTGGTGTTGCTGGACATCGGCCTGCCCGGCATGAACGGGTTCGAGGTCGCGCACCAGTTGCGCAAGCAGCCGGCCTCGCGCGACGCGCTGCTGATCGCACTGACCGGCTATGGCGAAGCGGAAAGCCGGTCGCGCTCGGCCCAGGCCGGCTTCGACTTCCACATGGTCAAGCCGGCCGACGTGAACCTGCTGTTGTCGATGATCGCCGACCCGCGCGAGGCACGGAAAAGCAAGGCGGCTTGAGGCGCCGCACAGGCGCTTTCGGCCAGCGCGCAAGCCGGAAGCACACGCAGCCCGCTGCTACAATCGCGGGCTCGCAGGAGAGGTGGATGAGCGGTTTAAGTCGCACGCCTGGAAAGCGTGTGTGGGTTAATAGCCCACCGAGGGTTCGAATCCCTCCCTCTCCGCCAGGCATCTCCGCTGAAGCCCCGACAGGTTCGCACCTTCGGGGCTTTTGCCGCTCAGGCCTGCGTCAGCCCAGGAAAGCAAACCCCGCGGTCGCGCACAGCAGCACCACGATCACCGGCGACACGCGCGCGTAGACCAGCAGCCCGAACCCCGCCAGGCCGACGGCGAAGTCGGCCCGAGTGTGGATGGCGCTGGTCCACACCGGGTCGTACAGCGCCGAGAGCAGCAGGCCGACCACGCCGGCATTCACGCCGGCCAGGGCGGACTGGATCGCTCCGCGCTGGCGCAGCGCGTCCCAGAAGGGCAGCGCGCCCACTACCAGCAGGAACGCCGGCAGGAAGATGACAACGAGGAACAGCAGGCCGCCCGCCCAGCCGCTGACCGGTCCCGTGGATGCTGCCCCGAGGTAGGCGGCAAACGTGAACAGCGGCCCGGGCACCGCCTGTGCGGCCCCATACCCGGCCAGGAACTCCGAGTTGCCCACCATGCCGGCAGGCACCACCGCGGCCTGCAGCAGCGGCAACACCACGTGCCCGCCGCCGAACACCAGCGCGCCGGCCCGGTACACGCCCTCGATCTGCCCCGAGAGCCGGTCGCCGACGAGGCCCGACAGCAAGGGAAGCCCGAACAGCAGCAGGAAGAACAGCGCGAGCGCCGCGGCGCCAGCCGCCTTCGGCACGCGGAAACCAGCTGGCGCGACGGGGGCCTGGGGCGGCGGCAGCTTCAACACCAGCCAGCCCACCGCGCCGGCGATGACGATGGCCGCCACTTGCCCGATCGCCGTCGGCAGCGCGAGCGTGAGCAGCGCGGCGGACAGCGCGAGCGCGGCACGCGGCGGGTCCGGGCACAGCGACCGGGCCATGCCCCAGACCGCCTGCGCCACCACGGCCACCGCCGCCACCTTCAAGCCTTGCACGGCGCCGCCGGCGGCAAGGTCGGCCCACCGCTGGATGCCGTACGCGAACAGGATCAGCGCGATGGCCGATGGCGCGGTGAATCCGAGCCAGGCCGACAGGCACCCTGGCCAACCCGCCCGCGACAGGCCGAGCGCCATTCCCACCTGGCTGCTGGCCGGGCCCGGCAGGAACTGGCACAGGGCGACCAGGTCCGAGAAGCTCCTGTCGTCCAGCCAGCGGCGCCGCTCCACGAACTCCGTGCGGAAGTAGCCCAGGTGGGCCATCGGCCCGCCGAAGGAGGTCAGCCCCAGGCGCAGGAACGCCAGGAACACTTCCGTGGCGCTGCCGTCGGCGCGTCCTGCCGAACCCGGGGAACGCGCGGCTTCATCAGGGCTCGTCACGGCCGTGGTTGTTGCTGCAAATCGATTTGAACCGCTGGAAGCAGGGCGGCCCTGAACAGGGCCGCCGAATGATCACCGGAAGGGGCTCGAGTCAGCGGATCTCGAGATCTTCCAGGGTCTTGCCGCTGGCGAGCGCCTCGGTAACCCATCGGGGCTTGCGGCCACGGCCGCCCGACCAGGTTTCACCGTTCGGCCCCCGGTATTTCGCGGCTTTCTCGGCCGGGCTGCGGCGCTTGCCAGCAGGGGAGCGCCGGGCGGAGCCACCGCTGAATCCGAGGTCCTGCGGCGTCAGGCCGAATGCCTTCATCTTGGCCTTGATGTCCTCGATCGCCTGCTCGGTTTCGCGCTGGCGCAATTCCTCCGCCTGGGCCATCAGCTTTTCGGCTTGCGCCTTCAATTCCAGGTAAGTTGCCAATTCAATTCCTTTGTTCAAGAGAGTCGCGAATTTAGCCCAATTCCGGCAATTCAGGAGACGGGATGCAGATTGCAATCGGCAATTCGATCGGGGCCTGCGTTCAATTGAAAGCCGGCGCTAGCCCTTCCCCAGCGGGCTCGGACGGGACCGCAGCCCCTCCGGCAGCAAGTCGTCGAACATCTCGCTGATTTCGGAGATCTGTTCCAGTGCCGCCGCTTCACCGAGGTTGCGCGACAGCACGGCCATCAGCTCGCCGCGCATGAAC
>JAKFEA010000272.1:0-1692 GCA_036675905.1 Acidovorax sp.
CATCAAGGACCCGCCGTTCATGCGCCTGGACCTGGTGTCCTGCCGCAACCTGCTGATCTACATGAACGCCGACCTGCAGGAACGCCTGGTGCGGGTGTTCCACTACGCGCTGGTGCCCGGCGGCTACCTGTTGCTGGGCCCGTCGGAAGGCCTGTCGCGCAACGCCAAACTCTTCTCGGTGGTCGACAAGAAGCATCGCCTGTACCTGCGTCGCGAGGACGCCGGCGCGCGCCTGCCGGCGTTGCCGGCGCGTCCCGCCCCGGGTGCCGGCAACGCCGCCGCCGCGCGGAGTGCCGTGGCGCGCAACGGCATCGAGGATGCGATCGAGCGCAATGCGCGGCGCGCGCTGGAACGCCATTCGCCGGCCTACGTGGTGATCGACAGCCACCACGACATCCTCCGTTTCGCCGGCGACACCGGCCGCTACCTGCAGCCCAGCTCCGGCGCCGCCAGCCTCAACCTGTTCACGCTGCTGCACAAAGGGCTGCGCGGCGCTGCGCGCAGCGCCGTGCAGCAGGCCTTTGCCGGCCAGCGCACGGTGCTGCAGGACGGTCTGTCGCTGCTGGTCGACGGCCAGGCCCGGCCGTTGCAGTTGATCGTCGAGCCCTTGCCCGATGCCGACAGCGGCCACCCGCCGCTCTGCGTGGTCGCGTTCCGCGAACGCGAGGCGCCGCCGGCCGTCGAACCCGGCAGCGCGGCCAGCGCCGACAGCCGCCGCGTGCAGCAGCTGGACCAGGAACTGGACACCCTGCGCCTGCAACTGCAGGTCGCGCTCGACCAGCAGGAAACCGCCAACGAAGAACTGAAGTCGGCCAACGAGGAGTACCAGTCGGTCAACGAGGAACTGCAGTCCTCCAACGAGGAACTGGAAACCTCCAAGGAGGAAATGCAGTCGATCAACGAGGAGCTGCAGGTCGTCAACGCCGAACTGCACGTCAAGAACGCGGCCCTGGTGCGGCTCAACAGCGACCTGCGCAACCTGATGGAAAGCACCCAGATCGCGACCTTGTTCCTCGACGGGCAGCTGCGGGTCACCGGCTTCACCCCGGTGATCACCGAACTGTTCCACCTGCGCGAAGGCGACATCGGCCGACCCATCACCGAGATCTCCTCGCGCCTGCCCTACCCGGAACTGGAACGCGACGTGCGCCAGGTCTCGCGCAGCCTGGCGATGGCCGAGCGCCTGCTGCAGGGCCATGCCAACGGCCCGGTCTACCTGTTGCGGATGCGGCCCTACCGCACCGTCGACAACATGATCGACGGCGTGGTCCTGACCTTCACCGACATCACCGAACGCCGCCGCGCCGAACTCGAGCGCGGCCAGCTCGCGGCGATCATCGATTCGTCCAAGGACATGATCATCGGCCACACCCTCGACGGGACGATCACCAGCTGGAATACCAGCGCCAGCGCGACCCTGGGCTGGCGCGCGGACCAGGCCATCGGCCAGCCGCTGTCGCTGCTGCTGTCGGAGGGTTCGCCGCAGTTGCCGGCGCTGCTACGGGCGTGCGCGCGCGCCGAGCCGTCGGAGTTCGAGACCGACTGGCAGCACAAGGACGGCAGCGCGTTGCAGGTGGTGGTGAGCTGTTCGCCGGTGCACGACGACAGTGGCGCGGTGGTGGCCGGCTCGCTGATCGCGCGCGACATCGGCGAGCGCCGCCGGCTGGAACTGGCCTACCTGCAGGCCGAACA
>JAKFEA010000273.1:0-2147 GCA_036675905.1 Acidovorax sp.
CGGCGCCTGCCAGCAGGCCGCTGAACAGCGCCTGGCCGCTGTTCCAGGTGGTGGTGATGAAAAAGAACGGCAGGACGAAGAACAGGCTTTCCTGGTGGATCATCTGCGTCGCGTAGCGCAGCAAGGGCGGCGGCAGCTCGAAGCCGAACCAGCGGGCGATGCGCTCGCGCAGGACGTTCTCGAGGATCAGCCACAGCCAGCTGACCAGCATCACCAGGGCCAGGACCCGCGCCAGCTCGGCCTGGCGCTCGACCAGCAGAAAACTCGCCACCCCGGAGACGAAGCCGAAGGCCGCTACCAGCCCCGGATAGCGCTGAATCAGCGCGACCAACTGCAGCAGACGGGTTTTCCAGGACGCGAGGAGGGTCAATGGCGGGCTCATGGCGATGGCTAAGGGCAGCGAACGGCCGAGAATACTCCCTATCCCCGAGGCCTGTGTCCAGAGCCGCTCGCCGGTGCCCGACCGGCAGCGACGGGCCGAGCCGCGTGCGGCGGGCGTCTCGCGCTTCAGTATTCGGGCAGCGCAGCGCTGGCGCCGTGCAGGCACCAGTGGCCCTCGCCGCGATCCGCAGCGCTGAACAGGCGCTCCAGCTCGGCCGCCGACCGCGGCCGGCTGAGCCAGTAACCCTGGGCCAGGCGGCAGCCTTCGGCTCGCAGGAAGTCGAGGTGTTCGCCGCGTTCCACGCCCTCGGCCACCACCTCCAGGCCGAGGCTCAGGCCCAGGCCGATGATGGCGCGGCCGATCAGCCGCGAATCGGCGTCCTCGGGGGTGCCGCCGATGAAGCTCTTGTCGACCTTGAGGATGTGCAGCGGGAAACGCTTGAGGTAACCGAGCGAGGAGTAGCCGGTGCCGAAGTCGTCCAGCGCCAGCTGGATGCCCAGGCTGGCCAGCTCGCGCAGGCAGGCCAGGGTCTGTGCGCTGTCCTGCATCAGTTGGCTTTCGGTGATCTCCAGCACCAGGCTGGCCGGCGGCAGGTCGCTTTCGCGGAGGATATCGGCGACCCGCGCGGCGAAATCGGTCTGCTGCAGCTGGCGGCTGGACAGATTGACCGAGCAGCGCAACTGCTGCTGCCCGGCCAGTTGCCAGCGGCGCACCTGCGCGCAGGCCTGGCGCAGCACCCAGTCGCCGACCGCGAGGATCGCCCCGGATTCCTCCAGGCCGGGAATGAATTCCTGCGGCGCCACGGTGCGGCCCTGGTGGCGCCAGCGCAGCAGCGCCTCGACCCCGACCAGGTAGGGCTGGCCGCGGTCGATCCGGCAGATCGGCTGGTAGCACAGGCTGAACTCGTCGCGCGCCAGGGCCTGGCCGAGGGCGTTCTGCAGTTCCAGCTGGTGCTGGGCCTGGCTCTGCAGCTCGGCGCTGTAGCGGGCGAACTGCGCCTTGCCGGCGGCCTTGGCGCGGTACAGGGCGAGGTCGGCGGCCTGCAGCGAGTCGAGCCCGGTGTTTTCCTCGCTGAGTGCGGCGATGCCGATGCTGGCGCTGACCAGCAGCACCTGCGCCTGCACCTGCAGCGGCTGGTGCAGGCTGTCGAGCATGCGCTGGGCCACCCGCTCGGCGTCGCCGACGCAGGCCAGGTCGTCGAGCAGGGCGACGAACTCGTCGCCGCCGAAGCGCACCAGGTGGTCGCCCGGGCGCAGGCAGAGACTGAGGCGTTCGGCCACCGCCACCAGCACCTGGTCGCCGACCTGGTGGCCGAGGCTGTCGTTGATCAGCTTGAAGCGGTCCAGGTCGATGAACAGCAGCGCCGCCTCGCGGGCGCCGGGGCGGTTGTGGCGCTGTGCCGCCAGGCGCAGCAGCTCGTCCAGGCGCGCGCGGTTGGCCAGGCCGGTGAGCGGGTCGTGGCGCGCGGCGTGCTGCAGCTGCTCCTGGGCGGCGCGGCGCTGGCTGATATCGGTCTGCGAGCCGGCCATGCGCCGCTGGCCCTGGGCGATCCGCTCGGCCACGCCGCGCACCAGCACCCAGAGATAGCTGCCGTCCTGGCGGCGGATGCGGTATTCATGGTGCAGCGAGGGCGTGGCGCCCAGCAGGTGCGCCTCGATGGCCCGGCGCAGGCCGTCGAGGTCGTCCGGGTGGACGCGGGCGAACCAGCCGGCGCTGCTGCTGCCGAGCCGCTCGCGCTGCAGCTCGAGCATGCTCGCCCAGCGCT
>JAKFEA010000274.1:0-22592 GCA_036675905.1 Acidovorax sp.
TCCGGGCTGTCGCCGCCGAACTCCGCCAGCAGCCAGCCGCCGCCCTTGGGCAGCATCTCCACCTTTCCGGGCAGGATGTGCGAGCGGGTGATGTCGGACACCAGCCGGTCGTCCATGCCTTCCAGCGCGATCGGCCCGGCCTGCATCACCTGCGGCACGTGGTCGCCGGCCTCGTACACGCTCTCGTAGCCCAGCACCAGCAGGCAGCGGCAGCGCGGATCGGGCAGCAGCCGCAGCGTGGCTTGCAGGATCACCACGCAGGTGCCTTCGCTGCCCACCAGCGCTCGCGCCAGGTCGAAGCCGTTCTCCGGCAGCAGCGCGGGCAGGTTGTAGCCGGACACCCGGCGCGGGATCGGCGGGAAGTGCGCGCGGATGTCCTCGGCATGGCGCGCGGCCAGCGACTGCAACCCAGTGGCGATGTCGCCCCGCCGGTCGCCGGCATCGCGCATCCGCTCGAGCGCGGCGCCATCGGTGCGGCCCACGCGCAGGCGCAAGCCGTCGTAGGTCAGCACCTCCAGCTCGATCACGTTGTCCACCGTCTCGCCGCCCATCACCGAGTGCGGCCCGCAGGAGTTGTTGCCGATCATCCCGCCCAGCGTGTTGTGGTTGTGGGTGGCCGGGTCGGGCGCGAAGGTGAGGCCGTGCTCGCCGGCCGCCTCGCGCAGCCGGTCCAGCACCACGCCGGGCTCCACCCGGGCCGTGCGCGCGTCCGGGTCGATCCCCAGCACCCGGTTCATGCGCTTGGAGAAATCCAGCACCACGGCCACGTTGCAGGTCTGGCCGCACAGGCCGGTGCCGCCGCCGCGCGAGAGGATGGGCGCGCCGTGCCGGCGGCAGGCCGCCACCGCGGCCACCACGTCGTCGGTATCCAGTGGGATCACCAGGCCCAGCGGCACCTGGCGGTAGTTGGACGCATCGGCTGCATAGAGCGCGCGGCTGCCGGCGTCGAAGCGCACCTCGCCGCGCACGCAGGCGCGCAGATCGGCCTCGAGCGCCGCGACGTCCACGTTGGGCAAGGCCGCGGCGGGCGGAGTCACAGCGCGTACTCCTGCGCGTCGGCGGCCTTGAAGTCCAGGCCCAGACCGGGCCGGTCCACTGGCGGGCGCAACACGCCATCGCGCGGCTGCGGCGCGCCGTCGAACAGCAGGCGCTCGATGCGCTGGTGGTCGTGGAACCACTCCAGGTGCACGGCGGCCGGCGCACAGCAGCAGGCCGCCACGTGCAGGGCCGGCGCACAGTGGCTGGACAGCGGCAGGCCGTGCGCCTGGCACAGGGCCGCCACCGCCATGAAGCCGGACAGCCCGCCGCAGCGGGTGGCGTCGGCCTGCAGCACGTCCACTGCGCCGGCTTCCAGCAGGCGGCGGAAATGCAGCAGCTCGAAGCCGTACTCGCCGGCCGAGATCTCCATGCCGGCCGGCGCCCGGTCGCGCAGCAGGCGCAGGCCCTGCACGTCGTCCGAGGGCACCGGCTCCTCGAACCAGCTCACATCCTGTTCGGCGAAGCGCTGCGCCAATTCCAACGCCTGCTTGCGGGTGCATGCGCCATTGGCGTCCACGAACAAGGCAACTTCCGGGCCGATCGCCTCGCGCGCCAGTTGCACTCGCCGCGGGTCGCGCGTCGGGTCGCGGCCCACTTTCATCTTCACGCGGCCGAAGCCCGCCTGTGCCCAGCCGCCCAGCTGGGCTTGCAATTGCGCATCGGTGTAGCTGGTGAAGCCGCCGCTGCCATAGACGGGAATCGCCTCGCGGGCGGCGCCGCCCAGCAGGTGCAGCACCGGCACTTTCAGCAGCTTGCCCTTGAGGTCCCACAGCGCGGCGTCCACGGCCGAGATCGCCAGGCCGGCGATGCCGCGACGGCCGAGGTTGCGCACGGCCCGCGTCATGCGCAGGAACAGCGCGGCCGTCGCCAGAGCGTCGCCGCCGTGGAGGGCCGGCGCCAGCGTCTCGTTCACCACCGACGCAGCGGCGCCGCTGGCATAGCTGTAGCCCAGTCCTGCCTCTCCGCCTGCACGCACGCGCACCAGCACCAGCGTCGTGGCCTCCCACTCGAAGCTGCCGTCCGATTCCGGCTCGTCGGTGGGAATCCGGTAAGCGCTCGCCTCCACCGCCTGCACCGGTGCACTGCTGTCGCGCAGCATGGCCCGGCCTAGCGGGACTTGCCGGGGAACAGGCCGTCCCACCACTCCTTGGCGGTGGCGATCACGGTCTGCAGCGCCTGCGGGTCGCGCTGGCTCAGCGCGCGGACGTAGGCCTTGGCTTGCTTGGCCGTCACGTGGGGTGGCAGCGGCGGCACGTTGGGATCGGTGACCACTTCCAGCACCACCGGCCGGTCGGCTGCCAGGGCCTGGTCCAGGGCCGGGCCGACAGACGCCGGATCATCCACGCGGATGCCCTCGAGCCCCAGCGAGCGCGCGTAGTCCGCGTACGGAAAGGCCGGCAGCACCTGCGAGGCTTCGAACTTGGGATCGCCGGCCATCACGCGCTGCTCCCAGGTGACCATGTTGAGGTCGCTGTTGTTCAACACCAGCACCATCAGCCGCGGGTTGGACCACTCCTTCCAGCGGTGCGCAATCGTCACCAGCCCGTTGATGCCGATCATCTGCATGGCGCCGTCGCCGGACAGCGCGATCACCACGCGATCCGGGTAGGCCAGCTTGGCCGCCAGCGCGTAGGGAACCGCCGGCCCCATGGTGGCCAGCCCGCCCGACAGGGAGGCCATCATCCCGCGCCGGATCTTCAGGTCGCGCGCGTACCAGGTGGCCGAGCTGCCGGAATCGCAGGTCAGGATGCAGTTGTCCGGCAGGCGCGGCGACAGGTCCCAGTAGACCTGCTGCGGGTTGATCGGGTCGGCCGTGTTCTTCGCGCGCGCCTCCAGCACCTGCCACCACTTGCGCACGTTGTCCTCGACATCCTCGCGCCAGCCGCGTTCGGTCTTGCGCTGCAGCAGCGGGATCAGCGCGCGCAGCGTCTCGCGGCTGTCGCCCACCAGGTTGATCTCCATCGGGTAGCGCAGCGCCAGCTTGCGGCCGTCGATGTCGATCTGCACGCCGCGCGCCTGCCCTTCCTTGGGCAGGTACTCCGAATACGGGAAGCTCGACCCCACCATCAGCAGCGTGTCGCAGTCGCTCATCATCTGCCAGCTCGGCTGCGTGCCCAGCAGGCCGATCGAGCCGGTGACGAAGGGCAGGTCATCGGGCAGCGCCGCCTTGCCCAGCAGGGCCTTGGCCACGCCGGCGCCGAGCCGGTCGGCCACCTCGATTACCTCGTCGGTCGCATGCAGCGCGCCGGCGCCAACCAGCATCGCCACCTTGCGGCCGGCATTCAGCACCTCGGCGGCGGCGCGCAGGTCGGCCTCGGCCGGCACCACGCGCTTGGCGGTCATGCCGATGCCGCTGTGCACGGTGCCGTGCTCGCGCGGCGGCGTCTCCACCGCCGGCAGGTCCTGCACGTCGTGCGGCAGGATGATGCAGGTGACGGCGCGCTGGTCGCGCGCGATGCGCATGGCGCGGTCCACCAGGTGCCGGATCTGCTCGGGCACCATGCCGACGTGGACGTACTCGTGCGCCACGTCCTTGAACAGGGTGTGCAGGTCCACTTCCTGCTGGTAGTCGCCGCCCATGGCCGCGCGCGCCGCCTGCCCGACGATGGCCAGCACCGGCTGGTGGTCGGCCTTGGCGTCATAGAGCCCATTGAGCAGGTGGATCGCGCCGGGCCCGGAAGTCGCCATGCACACGCCGACTTCGCCGGTGAACTTGGCATGCGCGCAGGCCATGAAGGCGGCCAGCTCCTCGTGCCGGGCCTGCACGAACTGCATGCGGTCGCCGATGCGGCCGAAGGCCCCCATCAGGCCGTTGATGCCGTCGCCGGGGTAGCCGAACACGCGGCGCACACCCCATTCGTGGAGCCGTTCGAGAAGCTGGTCGCTGGTGGTCTTGCTCATCCTGCCTGCCTTGCCGGCGCGCGGCGGCGCCCGCCTCAGTCTGTGCGCGGGCATCAGTCCCGGATGTAGGACGGGTCCGGAGATGCATTGCTTCAAATGCAATGCGGAACAACCTCGGCCGGGACCGGGTCCGCCACCGCAGACCCGGGCACTGCCCCTGCACTAGCATCGCAGGCCATGGACACCTCAGCGGATTTCATCGTCATCGGCGCCGGCATCGCGGGCGCCTCGGTGGCCTTCTGGCTGGCGCCGCACGGGCGCGTGCTGCTGCTCGAGCGCGAGTCGCAGCCGGGCTACCACTCCACCGGGCGCTCGGCCGCGCTGTTCATGGAGAGCTACGGCACGGCCCAGGTGCGCGCGCTCACCATGGCCAGCCGCGCGTTCTTCGAAGCGCCACCGGACGGATTCGCCGAGCACCCGCTGCTCAGCCCACGCGGCGCCATGATGGTCGCATCGCCCGGGCAGGAGCCCGAACTGCTGGCGCACTGGGCGGTGCTGCAGCCGATCTCGCCGCGCGGGCGACTGCTCGATGCGGCAGGCGCGCAGGCGCTGGTGCCGGTGCTGCGGCCGGAGAAGGTGCTGGGCGCGGTGCACGAGCCCGACGCCGCCGACATGGACGTGCATGCCATCCACCAGGGCTTCCTGCGCGGCGTGCGGCGGCACGGCGGGAAAGGCGTCAACGACGCGGAAGTGACGGGCATCGAGCGGCGCGGCAGCCAATGGCGAGTCGCCACGCGAGCCGGCGATTTCAGCGCGCCCGTCGTCGTCAACGCTGCCGGAGCCTGGGCCGATGCCATCGGCCAGCTCGCCGGCGCACGCCCCATCGGATTGGAGCCGCGCCGCCGTTCGGCCTTCATCTTCGCGCCGCCGGCGGGCGTGGACAGCAGCGGGTGGCCGCTGACGATCGGCATCGCCGAGGACTGGTACTTCAAGCCCGATGCCGGGATGCTGCTCGGCTCGCCCGCCAACATCGACCCGGTGCTGCCGCACGACGTGCAGCCGGAGGAACTGGACATCGCGATCGCCATCGACCGCATCCAGCAGATGACGACCCTGACCATCCGCCGGCCGGCGCGCACCTGGGCCGGGCTGCGCTCCTTCGTACCCGACGGCGACCTGGTGGGCGGCTGGGATCCCGGACTCCCCGGCTTCTTCTGGGTGGCCGCGCAGGGCGGCTACGGCATCCAGACCTCACCCGCGATGGGTGAAGCCTGTGCGGCGCTGGCGCGCGGCCTGCCGCTGCCCGAGCGCATCGCCGGCTTCGGCCTGACCGAAGCCATGCTTTCGCCCACGCGCCTTCGCACGACCGCCGGAACCTAGCCCCAGGCGAGCAGCCGCAGCAGGTTCCAGGCCCCGGCCGCGAGCAAGGCGACGCCCAGCGCGGTGGCCAGGCGCTCGCCCCCGGGTGCCAGCTTTTCCAGCGCGACGACGATCGACAACGCGGCGATCCAGGCGAGGTTCATGACGCCGCCGACGAACAGCAGCCCCATCAGCGCCCAGCAGCAGCCCAGGCACGAGAGGCCGTGCTTCAGCCCCATCACGAGGGCGCCGCGCGCGCCGGGCCGCCACTCGCCCAGCAGGAACCCGGCCGGGGTGCGGCAGCGGGCGAGGCAGACCTTCTTCAGCGGCGAGAACTGGTAGACGCCTGCGATGGCCAGCAGCAGCGCGTTGAGCGCGGCCGAGGTGCTGACGATCATCGGGTCCACCCAGTCCAGCGCCTGCAGCGCCCACTGCAGTGCGACCGCGGCAGCGCTGAAGCCAAGCCATACCAGCAGGTAGCCGACTACGAAGCCGCCCGCCCGGCCCGGCTCGCCGCTGCGCAGGCTGATGCGCGAGAAGGTCTCCACCATCGGCAGCGCCGCCGGCAGCATCATCGCCGCCATCATCACTGCCCACATGGCGCCGATCGCGAGCACGTTCGACCCGCTCCAGGCGGGCGCGCCGGGCATCGTCAGTTGCACCAGCGGGTGCCCCATGTCGAAGGCCATCCAGCCCAGCACGGCCCACGTCACGACTGCCATGCCCAGCACGCTTGCCCGCACGAGAACCTCCTTGACGCGGCCGTATCCACGCCAGCGAACCTTCCGCCCCCTGCGCGCCGATGTCAACTTGAAAGCCGCACGCCGCGCGCCTAAGCTGGCAGACCCGCCGCACCCGTGGCGGCAACCCATCCGGCTGCACGGATGACTTCGCGACCTTCAGGAGAAAAGCGATGAGCTGGCACATCTCCGGCGAATACATGGAAACCTGCAACTGCGCGTTCCTCTGTCCCTGCCTGTCTTCCAACCTGGCCGCGAAACCGACCGAAGGGGACTGCAAGGCCGCCGTCGCGATGCGCATCGACCAGGGCGAGAAGGACGGCGTCCAGCTCGGCGGGCTGTCCTTCATCGTGATGCTGCAATCGTCCGGTCCGATGGGCGCCGGCAACATGACGGTGGGACTGATCGTGGACGAACGCGCCACCGACCCGCAGGCCGAGGCGATCGGCACCATCGCATCCGGTGCCGCCGGCGGGCCGATGGCGGCGCTGGCGCCGCTGGTGGGTCGCATGGCAGGCACGGAACGCAGCCCCATCAGCTTCGAAGCCAACCGGCTGACGCGAACGGTGCGTGCGGGCGAACTGGTCGACCAGGCGTGCGAAGGCATTCCCGGCGCCAACCCGGAACAGGCGATCTCGCTGGACAACACGGGGCACCCGGTCAGCAGCCGGGTCTACCTCGGCAAGGCGACGCGCAGCCGGTTCAGCGCGTTCGGCATGGACTGGAACGACAACAGCGGCGAACGCAACGGCCACTTCGCGCCGTTCGCCTGGTCGGGTTAGCCCGGTTCGCAGTGGAGTCGGTGATCGGCCATCTCGTACCGGCCGCGCTGTCCTGTTGCGCCATCGCCGGGTTCGATGGCAGCGTGGGCCTGCACGGAAGTCCGCGCGTTTCCCCACAATCCGGCCATCCATGCCGAATTCCTGGCCGCTCCCTCGTGTCCGCGCCCGCCTGACCACCGCTGCGCTGGTTTGCGGTTCGATCCTGGCCGGTGTTCCCGCATCGGCGCTCACGGTGCCGGACGACATGGCGCAACGCATGCAGGCCTGCGTCGTCTGCCATGGCAAGGAGGGGCGCGCCACCAACCACGGCTACTTCCCGCGCATCGCCGGCAAGCCGGCCGGCTATCTGTACAACCAGCTGGTGAACTTCCGCGAAGGCCGGCGCAACAACGCGACCATGGCCTACCTGGTCGACCACATGTCGGACGCCTACCTGCGCGAGATCGCCGGGTACTTTGCCGGCCTCGACCTGCCCTACCCGCCCCCGCAGACCACGGGCGCGCCGGCCGCGGTGCTGGCGCGCGGCGAGCAGCTGGTGCGCCACGGCGACCCGCAGCGCGGCATCCCGGCCTGCGCCCAGTGCCATGGCGCTGCGATGACGGGAGTCAATCCCGCCATCCCGGGCCTCCTCGGCTTGCCGCGCGACTACCTGCTGGCCGAGTTCGGCGCGTGGCGAACAGGCGTGCGGCGTGCGGCGCAGCCGGATTGCATGGCGGAAGTGGCCAAGCGGCTGTCGCTCGAAGATGTCGCCGCGGCTGCCGCCTGGCTGTCCTCGCAGCCCGTGACGTCCGGCCCGGCGCCGGCCGGTTCCCTGCAAGCGAAGCTTCCGTTGGACTGCGGGAGCGGCTTGCAATGAGTCGGCCGTCACCCTGGCTGCGGGCGCTCGCCGTCCTCGTCGTGCTCCTGCTGGCGGCCGCAGCGTTGGTGGCCTGGCTGAACGTGCGCGGCGAAGAGCCCCTTCCCGCCCAAGTGACCAGCGTGCCCGCCACCCCGCAACTGCTGGAGCGCGGCGCCTACCTCGCGCGCGCCGGCAACTGCGCCGCCTGCCACACCGAGCGCGGCGGCCCCGCCTTCGCCGGCGGCAAGGGCATCCCGACGCCTTTCGGCATCGTCTTCGCCAGCAACATCACGCCGGACCCGGCCACCGGGATCGGCAACTGGTCGTCCGCGGAGTTCTGGCGGGCGATGCACCACGGGCGATCGAAGGATGGGCACCTGCTGTACCCCGCCTTCCCCTACACCGAATACACGCTGGTCACCCGAGAGGATTCCGACGCGCTGTACGCCTACCTGCAAAGCCGGCCGGCCGTGCAACGGCGAAACCGGGAACACGCCTTGCGCTTTCCGTACGACCAGCAGGCCGCGCTGGCGATCTGGCGCGCGCTGTTCTTCTCCCCGGCCCGTTTCGAGCCGGAGCCCACCCGGTCCGCCGAGTGGAACCGGGGCGCCTACCTGGCCCGCGGGCTGGCCCACTGCCAGGCCTGCCATGCGCCGCGCAACGTTTTCGGCGCCAGCTACGACCAGCTGGAACTGAGCGGCGGCCTGATCCCGATGCAGAACTGGTATGCGCCTTCGCTGGCGTCCCCGGCCGAAGCCGGCGTGCAGGACTGGCCGGTGGAGGACATCGTCCAACTGCTCAAGGCGGGGAAGTCGCGGCGCGGCGCGGCGATGGGGCCCATGGCCGAGGTGGTGTTCAGCAGCACGCAGCACCTGGCCGAAGCCGACCTGCGCGCCATGGCGACCTTCCTGAAGCACTTGCCGCAGCACGCCCCGCCTGCCGCAGTGCCCGCGCGCGCGTCGACGGACGTGCTGGAACTTGGTGCTCGCCTGTACGGGAACCACTGCGCGCAATGCCACGGCAAGCAGGGCGAAGGCGCGGGCGCCGCGTACCCCGCGCTGGCCGGGCACCGGACGGTGACGATGGCCTCCAGCGCCAACCTGGTGCGCGTCATCCTCAGCGGCGGCTTTCCTCCGACCACGGCCGGCCACCCGCGCCCCTTCGGCATGCAGCCCTTCGGCCAGAGCCTGAGCGAACGGGAAATAGCCGCCGTCGCCAGCTACGTGCGCAGCGCGTGGGGGAACGATGCGCCGGCGGTGTCGCCGCTGGATGTGCAGAAGCTCCGGTGAGGTGGTCGATGCAGGCCCTACGCGCACCAGATCGCGATGCGCTCAGCGAGGTCCATCCACAGCGCCCAGCCGGCCGCGCCGGCCAGCAGCACGCCGGCGGCGCGGGTGCCCCAGTCCTGGCGCAGGCGGTTGCCGGCCTGCTTCAGCTTGGCGAACAGCCAGGGGCCGAACAGCAGGCCGGTGGAACTGGCGGCGCCGAACAGCGCCATCGAGATCGCGCCCTGCACCGGCCCGCCGCTGAGCGACGCCACCAGCAGCGCCGACCAGAGCAGCCCGCACGGCATGAAGATCCACAGCGCGCCGGCGGCGAACAGGCCGCCGCTGCGCTGCGCCATCGGCCGGATGCGCATCCAGGCGGTGCGCCCGGCGCTGCTCACCCACACGGGTTGGCGCGCCAGCACCACCAGCGACAGCGCCCAGGCCAGCACGACCAGGTGGAACAGCGTCCAGGCCGGCCGCAGCACCGCGGCGTATTGGGTGAGGGAAGCGAAGGCCTGCACGGCCCCGGCGGCGGCAGCGCCCGCGGCCGCATAGCCCACCAGGCGTCCGCCCTGGAACAGCCAGCGCGAGCGCGCGGTGCGCGTGCCGGCCGTGAGACCGCCGCAGGCGGCGCCGCACATCGCCGCGCAGTGCGGAGCGCCGGCAATGCCCATCAGCAGCGCCGTGCCGGCCAGGGTGGCGGAAATCACGGCCGTGCGTTCAGAGAATGCGCGAGAAGCGCGAGCGGTTGGCGTTGGCGTGCAGGTAGCGGTCGAAGACCATGGCGATGCCGCGCACGAAGTACCAACCCACGGCGGTGACCTCGATTCCCTTGCCGTCCACGGTCACCAGCCCCTCGCCGGCCAGCGACTGCAGCCGTTCGAGTTCCTTGGCGAAGTAGCTGCGGAAGTCCAGCAGCCAGCCGGCTTCCACGTCCTCGAACTGCAGCTGGCCCTGGCACATGATGGCCATGATCACCGCGCGCCGCACCAGGTCGTCGCGCGTGAGCGCCAGCCCGCGCACGATCGGCAGCCGGCCCTGGTCGAGCAGGTCGTAGTACTCCTCCAGCGTCTTGGAGTTCTGGCTGTAGGTGGTGCCCACGCGGCCGATGGCCGACACGCCCAGCGCGATCAGGTCGCAATCGGGCTGGGTGCTGTAGCCCTGGAAGTTGCGGTGCAGCCGGCCCTGCCGCTTGGCCACGGCCAGCGCGTCGTTGGGCAGCGCGAAGTGGTCCATGCCAATGTAGTCGTAGCCGGTGTCCATCAGGGCCGAAAGCGCCTGCGACAGCATGGCGACCTTGTCGCCGCCCAGCGGGATCTCGTCGCTGTTGATGCGCCGCTGCGGCTTGAAGCGCTCGGGCAGGTGGGCGTAGCCGTACAGCGCGATGCGGTCGGGACGCAGCTCGCTGACCTGCTCGAGCGTGCACGCGAACGACTGTGGCGTCTGCTTGGGCAGGCCGTAGATCAGGTCGACGTTGATGGAGTCGAAGCCGATCCGGCGCGAAGCCTCCACCAGCGCGAACACCTGCTCGGCCGGCTGCTCCCGATGCACCGCCTTCTGCACTTCGGGATCGAAGTCCTGCACCCCGAACGACAACCGGTTGAAGCCCATTTCGGCCAGCGCCTGCAGCCGGGTCTCGTCGACGGTGCGCGGGTCGACCTCGATCGAATACTCGCCGCCGGGGGCGATGTCGAACGCGCGCCGCAGCATCGCCATCAGCTGGCGCAGTTCGTCGTCGGACAGGAAGGTGGGCGTGCCGCCGCCCAGGTGCAGCTGCGACACCGACTGGCGCCGCCCCAGGTGCAGCGCGTGCATGTCCAGTTCCCGCTGCAGGTACTCCAGGTACACCGGCGAGCGGTTCTTGTGCTTGGTGATGATCTTGTTGCAGGCGCAGTAGTAGCACAGCTGCTCGCAGAACGGGATGTGCACGTACACCGACAGCGGCTGGCGCAGCGGGCTGGCCGCGCGCTGCGCCAGCGCCGCCAGGTAGTCGGCCTCGGTGAAGGCGTCGACGAAGCGGTCGGCGGTGGGATAGGAGGTGTAACGCGGCCCCGGCACGTCGAAGCGCCGCAGCAAGTCGTCGGAAACCGGGAGCTTGGCCATGGTGGGCTGGGGTTCCTTGCAGTGCTTCAGCGCGCCACCAGCACCGGGATCTCGGCCTGCGCCACCACCTTGGCGGCCACGCTGCCCAGCATCAGCCGCTGCAGCCCCGAGCGGCCATGCGAGCCGACCACGATCAGGTCGGCGCCCAGGTCACGGGCGCTCTCGGTGATGCCCTTGGCGGCGGCCACGTCCTCGACGCGGCGCAACTGCACGTCCACCTTCGGGGCGGCGTCGGCGGCGGCGATCACGGCGGCATGCGCCTGCGCGGCGTACGCCAGCGCGGCCGACATGTAGGCCTGGAAGCCCATCGGATTGGCCTCGCCCACACCCAGGTAGGGGTAAGGGTCGACCACGTACAGCGCGGTCAGGCGCGCGCCTTGCTCGCGCGCCATTCCCACCGCAAGTTGCACGGCACGGGCGGAAGCCTCGGAACCGTCGGTGGCCAGCAGGATGTGCTTGAACATGGAAAACCCCTTCACAGGTGGATGGACGCTCGGATGCCGCAATGGTCGCTCGCTGGGGCCGGAAACGGCTTGACATGTGTCAACGCAGGGGTTTCCGCGGACGAGCCACCCGCTTGAGGCAAGTCAAGGCAGTGCGGCTCCTGCATTTTCACAATGGAAACCAGTTTCGCCCAGGAGTTTCCATGCCCACGCTGCCCGACCCCGTCCGTGCCACCGAAGTGCACCAGCAGCTGGCCCGTCGCGAGGCCGAGCTGCGATCGCTGCTCGACGCGTGCACCGTCGGTGCGATGCAGGATGCCGACGAGCGCGAGGTGGGCGACTTCAAGGACATGGCGGGCGCGGAGACCCAGGCGGTGGTCGACGAGGCCCAGGCGGCGCACGTGGTGGCCGAACTGCACCGGCTGCAGGCTGCGCGCGGGCGGCTGGCCGAAGGCAGCTATGGCTTCTGCCAGGAGTGCGGCGACGAGATCGATCCGCGCCGGCTGGCCGCGCTGCCCACCACCACCCACTGCGCTTCCTGCCAGGAATGGCTGGAGCGCCGGGCGGCACGTCCGCACTGATGCGCCGCCGCGCGGCGCCCCGCACGGCATCCTGTTCCATGTCGCTCTCCTGGGTCAACTCGCAGCGTGGGCGACCAGCGGCTGGTCGGCCGGGTCGCCTGCCTGGCGCGGCAGTTCGTACAGCCGGAACGGCGCCTGCCCGGGCCGCGTGCGCTGCAGCAGCGGCCGTGCCACGTTGAATACCGGTACGCCGTTGATGGTGCGCGCCTCCAGCGTGCCACGGTGCGCGTGGCCGTGGAACACCGCATCCACCGGGTAGCGCAGCAGCGGCTCCTCCAGCCGGCTGCTGCCCAGGAAGGGGTAGATCTCCGGCGGCTCGCCGGCGATGGTGCCGGCGATCGGCGAGTAGTGCAGCAGCGCGATCTTGCGCGGCATGCGCAGCTTGGCCAGCGCCGATTCCAGCTTCATGGCTTCGTTCTGCGCTTCCTTGACGAACAGCTTGATCGCCGGCTCGCCCCAGGCCCCGAGCGAGCCGCGCCCGAAGCCGCCGGCAAAGCCCTTGGCGCCGGCGATGCCCACGCCCTCGATCTCGCAGACCTCGCCATCGAGCACGCGCACGCCGGCATGGGCAAGGATCTCGCAGACCTTCTCCGGCATGCCGGATTCGAAGTCGTGGTTGCCCAGCACGGCCACGACCGGCACCTTCACGGCAGCCAGCTCGTCGGCCAGCACGTGGGCTTCCTCGGCCGTGCCGTAGTCGGTGAGGTCGCCGCACAGCAGCAGCGCGTCGGCGTTCTCGGTGGCCTCGGCAAAGAAGCCGCGCAAATGACCCGCGGAATCGCGGGTGACGTGCAGGTCGCCGACGGCGGCGAAGCGCACGCGGCTGGGCGAAGCCGTCCGGGTCTTGGGCATTCGGGTTCTTCTGGTTGTCGCGGCACGGCGCCGCCGGTGCCCCATGCTGCCGTGCCTGCGCCGCCGGCGGCATCGGCCAACCGCCGCCGCGGCCTGTAGGCGCCCGCCGACGCCGCTTGAGGCTTCTTGCCCGGATGGCGGCGGACGGGTTGCGCATTAGGCTGTCTTCCCGAACCGCCATGCCCCTCCGGGAATGTCCGCCCTTGCGCTCGCCCCCTCGCTGGAGGATGAGGTCCTGCCCGACACCGCGGCGTTCTACCGCCGCGCGCTGCAGGCGCTGTCCGATGACGGCGTGCCCTTCCTGGTGGGCGGCGCGTTCGCGCATGCCTGCTTCACCGGCATCCGGCGGTCCACCAAGGACCTGGACCTGTTCATCCGCCGCGGGCACTACGAACGGGTCGAGGCGCTGATGCGCGCGCAGGGCTGGCGCACCGAGCTGGCCTTCCCCCACTGGCTGGCCAAGGTGTACGCCGGCGAGGACTTCATCGACCTGATCTTCAATTCCGGCAACGGCGTCACGCCGGTGGACGACGAGTGGTTCCAGGGCAATGCGCAGGCGCAGGTGCTGGGGGTGCCGGTGCTGATCGCCAACATCGAGGACTCGCTGCTGTCCAAGGCCTTCATCATGGAGCGCGAGCGCTTCGACGGCGCCGACATCGCGCACCTGGTGCAAGCCAATGCCGAGCAGCTGGACTGGGAGCGCCTGGTGCGCCGGTTCGGTGCGCACTGGCGGGTGCTGCTGGCCCACCTGACCCTGTTCGGCTTCGTCTATCCCGGCGAGCGGCACCGGGTGCCGCGCTGGGTGATGGACACGCTGGTCGACCGGCTGGCGCAGGAGACCGGCGAAGCGCCGCCGGAGGACCCGCACGTGTGCGCCGGCACCCTGCTGTCGCGCGAGCAGTACCTGCACGACGTCGAACGGCTGGGGTACGTCGACGGGCGCCTGACGCCGCTGAGCACCATGACGCCGCTCGACGTCGAGAGCTGGACGGAAGCCATCCCGGCGCGGCAGGGTGAAGCGGCCGAGCCGATACCCCTGCCAGTGCCGGTGCGACCGCGGCGCGATTTCCGGCCGCTATAGGCGAGAAGACAGAGAACTCCCGAACGCAGAAGGCGCAAAGGTTTCGCAGAAGGCGCAAAAGAGAATGTGACGGCGTCTCTCCTCGAGTTGTTTTCTTCTGCGTACTCTGCGTTTCTTCTGCGCCTTCTGCGTTCGGGTGTTTTCTCTTGGCCCGAGCAAGCGCGGAGGGGCCATGACGCAAGTCAATCCCCTGCTCGCCGCGGCCCGGTACGGTCGGCGCCATGCCACCTCCTTCCGCCATGCTGGCCGGCTCGCCGCCCGTGCGCCACGCCGCCTTCGAGGACCTGCAGGCCCTGCTGACGGGCACGCTGCTGGCCGCGCTGGGCCTGGTGCTGTTCCAGCAGGCCGGCCTGGTGACCGGCGGCACGGTGGGGCTGTCGCTGCTGCTGCACTACTCGGTCCACGTGCCGCTGCCGATCGCGCTGCTGCTGGTCAACGCCCCGTTCTACGCGCTGGCCTTCCTTCGCATGGGGCGCGAGTTCACCCTGAAGACGCTGCTGGCGGTGAGCCTGATGGCGCTGTTCGCCTGGCTGCTGCCGCACGGGCTGGCGATCTCGCGCATAGACCCCCTGCTGGCGGCGGTGCTGGGCGGGCTGCTGTGCGGCGTGGCGATCCTGGTGCTGTTCCGGCACCGCGCCAGCCTGGGTGGGCTGAACGTGCTGGCCCTGTACCTGCAGGAGCGCTCGGGCCTGAGCGCGGGCAAGGTGCAGATGGGGCTGGATGCGCTGATCGTGCTGGGCGGCGGCCTGCTGGTGGCCGACCTGCCGCGCGTGCTGGCGTCGGTGCTGGCGGTGGTGGTGCTGAACCTGGTGCTGGCGGTGAACCACCGGCCGGGGCGGTACTTCACGGGTTGAAGGGACCCTTTTTTCCCTCAGGCGGGGGCATTCCCTCTTCTCCCTCCCCCTCTGGGGGAGGGAGAAAAACCAAACGCTACCCGGGCGCCTCGGTCTGCCGGTCCCGCATGGCGTCTGCGAGCAGCCTGGCGACCTGCTCGGGTCCCACCGGCTTGACCAGGTGGTGATCGAAGCCGGCGGCAGCGGCCTGGCGGATGTCCTCGCGGCGGCCCCAGCCGGTGACGGCGATCAGCAGCGTGCCGGGCCGCTTCTCGCGGATGCGCTGGGCCGCGGCGTAGCCGTCCATGCGCGGCATCCCGATATCCAGCAGCACCGCATGCGGGTTGAATGAAGCGGCCTGCTCGACCGCTTCCTCGCCGTCCGCGGCGACGCGCACCTCGTGCCCCATCACCTCCAGCAGCACGGCCAGCGTTTGCGCCGCATCGGGGTGGTCGTCGGCGACCAGCACGCGCAGGCGCGGCGGCTCGGCCGAGGGCACGCTGCGGGCGGGCGCCGCCGTCTCGTGGGCCACCAGCGGCAGCCGCACCACGAACTCGCTGCCGCGGCCCGTGCCTTCGGAATGCGCCTCCACCGATCCGCCCTGCATTTCCACCAGCCCGCGCACCAGCGACAGCCCGATGCCGAGCCCGCCTTCGGCCCGGGCGCGCGCGGGCACGGCCTGCGTGTAGATGCGAAACAGGCCGGGCAGCACGGCCGGGTCGATGCCGATGCCGTTGTCGCGCACGCGCACGACCGCCTGGCCGTCCTCGGCACGGATGCTGAGCTGCACGCGGCCGCCGCGATCGGTGTACTTGGCCGCGTTGTTCAGCAGGTTGGCGAACACCTGGGCCAGCCGCGGGCCATCGCCCTCCACCACCAGCTTGCCCGCGGCCAGGTCGACCTCGAAGGCGTGGCCGTTGGCGTCCAGCAGCGGCCGGCTGGTTTCGATGGCCTGCTCCAGCGGCTCGGCCAGGTCGAGCCGCTCGCGCCGGACCTCCAGCTTGCCGCGCGCGATGCGGGTGACGTCCAGCAGGTCATCCAGCAGCCGCGACATCTGCTCGACCTGCCGCTCGATGATGTTGCGCGCCCAGGCCGAGCGGGCGTCGTCCTCGCGGCAGACCTTGAGCACGTGCACAGCGTTGCGGATGGGTGCGAGCGGGTTGCGCAGCTCATGCGCCAGCACCGCCATGAACTCGTCCTTGCGACGGTCGGCGATGCGCAGCGCCTGCTCGCTGCTGCGCCGCTCGTGCACGTCGATGCAGGCGCCCATCCATTCGCGGATGCGGCCGTCCTCGCCCATGTGCGGCACGGCCCGGATCTCGCACTGCCGGTACTGCCCGCTGGGCGCATGCCAGATGCGGCCCTCGGCCGCGTACGGGCCGAGCTGCCTGCGCGCGGCGAGCCAGCTGCGCCACAGCACGGGCAGGTCCTCGGCATGGACGGCCTTGCGCCAACCCAGGGCGCGGTGTTCGTCCCAGGACTGGCCGGTGTACTCGGCCCAGGCCGGCTGGGGCGAGGTGAAGTGGCTCCGCGCGTCGGTGATCCACGCGATGTGCGCCGACACGCGGTTCAGCGACTCGTACCGCGCGTCGCTCGGGACCGGTGCGGATTGCATGGCGCCTCCCCTGTGACTGCGATGTGCAGCCGAGGCACATTATTGGTGGCTCAGCTTCACATGATCAAGCCGGCCATCTGCCGAACGGGTGATTTCCCGAACGTCATAAACGTAAAAGTGTGTGTCAGGACCCACACAAGGTTCCGCGGGCTTCGCGAGAAATCGCGAAGTGCGGGCAACGGCCGGTTCAGCCGAGCGCTTGCAGGCGGCTGCGGCGCAGCAGCCCGCCGGCAGCCGCGCCCGGGGCCACCGAGGCAGCCAGGGTGTAGTGCGCGACTTCGTTGCGGGCGGCCGCCAGTTCCCTGTCGAAGGGTGCGCGCGGCGTGAGGGTGTGCTCGGCCTGCAATCGCGCCAGCTGGGCCAGCAGGGGGCTGGTGCGGTCAGCGGGGGGTGCGTACATGCGGCTCTCCTCGGTCCTTGGTGTGGTGGAGAGCTTAGGAAGCCTGGCGCGGCCGGGCTTAGGGAGATTGACTAGGCAGGCTCGGCCACTTGCTCATGCGTGCTCGTGTCCGCCACGCGCTCGCCTGGCCTTTCCCTTGCCCTTCAGCGCAGCCAGGCTGCGGCCCAGCTCGCCCTCCAGCGTGCGCGACAGCCGCTCCCGCAGCAGCGCCAGCACTGCCTCCTCTTCCGGGTGCAGGCCGGCGCCGGCGCCCTCGTCGGCCGGCTTGACGTCCAGCGCCAGTTCGCCCGCCTGCCAGGCCGCGAACACCTCCGGGTGCACGTAGCACTTGCGGCAGATCGCCGGCGTGTTGCCCAGGCGCGCCGCCACTGCCTCCACGGCGTCGCGCAGGGCCTTCTTCGTCTCCGCCTGCGTGCCAGCGCTGTCCGCGCCGCGCAGCGCGAGCGCCGCCAGCACGGTGCCGGCCCAGGTGCGGAAATCCTTTGCCGTGATGTCGCGGCCGGTGACCTCCCGCAGGTAGTCGTTGACGTCGGTCGAGGTCAGTTCGCGCGCCTGGCCGGCCTCGTCGGCGTACTGGAAGAGCCGCTGGCCGGGCAGGTCCTGGCAGGCGCGCACCACCTTGGCCACGCGCCGGTCGTGCAACTGCAGGCGCCAGCTCCTGCCGCTCTTGCCCTTGAACTGGAAGCGCAGCTGCGAGCCCTCGATCTCGACGTGCCGGTTGCGCAGCGTGGTCAGGCCGAAGCTGCGGTTCTGCCGGGCGTAATCGTCGTTGCCGACCCGGATCAGCGTGCTCTCCAGCAGGTGCACCACGGTGGCCAGCACCTTCTCGCGCGGCAGGCCGCGCAACGCCATGTGCTGCGCGACCCGGGCGCGCAACTGCGGCAGCGCCTGCGCGAACTCGAGCATGCGGCCGTACTTGTTCTCCTCGCGTGCCTCGCGAAAGAGCGCGTGGTAGCGGTACTGCTTGCGCCCGCGCGCATCGCGGCCGGTGGCCTGCAGGTGGCCTTGCGGCGAAGGGCAGATCCAGACGTCGGTCCAGGCCGGCGGAACCGCCAGGCTGCGGATGCGTGCCAGGGTGCGCTCGTCGCGCACCGGCGATCCGCCGGCATGGAAGTAGTCGAAGCCCACGGGCGCCGGCTCGCGCCGGATGCCCGGGTCCTCGTCGCTGACGTGCACCAGGCCGGCCGAACGCGCGGCCTCGTCGGAATCGTTTTCGCCGGCTGCGCGGGCCTGCTCTTGCTTCATGGGCGTCGCCCTCGATGCTGGGGCCTGCCCCGGTGGCCACGGGTAGGACATGGGCGATTGGCTGCGCTCCGGAATGCGAACCCAGTGCCCGGAACCGAAACCGGACGGGCGCACTGCCCGCGCAGGGCAGCGCGCCGTCCTTGGCAGGCGCAAGCGCTTCAGCCGACGCGCACTTCGATGCGACGCGGGCGGGCCTCTTCCGACTTCGGGATGCCCAGGCGCAGCACGCCATCCTTGAGCTGGGCCTCGATGCGCGAGGTGTCCAGTTCACGGCTGAGCGTGAACTCGCGCCGGTATGCCGCCAGCCGCGCTTCGCCGTACAGCATCTGGATCTCCGCCGGCGCCGGCACCTCGGCCGTGCCCTCGATCACCAGGGTGTCGCCATCGACGCGCACCCCGAGCCGATCGCGGTTGACACCTGGCAGGTCGGCCACCAGGGTGATGCCGGCTTCATCCTCGAACACGTCCACGGGCGGTACGGCGCACTGCGCGCTGTTGCCCTCGGGCGCCGCTGAAGCGCGCACGTCTCGCGTTGGGGTGGTCTGGACTTCGTTGCTCATCGCAGTCTCCTTCAATGAACTTCGACACGGCGCGGCCGGGACGACTCGCGCTTGGCCACTGTGATGCGCAGGATTCCGTCGCGGTAGCTGGCGTCGATTTTTCCGGGATCTGCATCCTGGGGCAGGCTCACCACGCGGCGGAAGGGGCCGGCAAAGCGCTCGCGCGCATAGACGCTGAGCCCCTCGCGGCTCTCCGGCACCGCGTCCTGGCGCTCGCCTGCAATGGTCAGCAGCCCGCGGTCGGCCGTCACCTGCAGCGTCCCCGGATCGAGCCCGGGTGCGATGGCCATGATCTCCACCGATTCGGGAGTGGTCCCCACGTTGATCACCGGGAAGGCCGCGCCGGCCAGGGCCCGGATGCTGGATCGATCGAGCGGACGGAAAACCTGGTCGAGGATGCTCTGCAGGCGGTTGAGCTCCCCGAAGACGTCCGCGGCAGGTCTGAATGACGCTTGCAACATCGCTGCTCTCCTTGAAAGTCTGATCAGGTGAACGACGCGGCACGAAGCCGCGCGAGCCGGAGATAGAGGCCGCGCGGAGGCTTTTCAAGGGGCGCCGGCGTGCCGACGCACCACCGCCTCCATGGCAGCTTGCACGCTGCCGATGAGCACAAGCCGCTTGCTTCGCACGCGATAATGGCCGACGCCGACTGCAACCTTTCCCGCCGCTCGCTTGTCCGACAACCCGCCCTCTCCCGCCACCGACCTCGACCACCGGCTGCAACTGCTGATCGAGACGGTAGTCGATTACGGCATCTTCCTGCTGGACCCGGGGGGCCACGTGGTTTCGTGGAACAGCGGCGCACAGAAGCTCAAGGGCTGGACTCGCGACGAGATCATCGGCCAGCACTTCTCGGTCTTCTACCCGCCCGAAGCCGTGGCCACCGGCTGGCCGCAGGAGGAGTTGCGGCGCGCCGCGCGCGACGGCCGCTTCGAGGACGAAGGCTGGCGCTTGCGCAAGGACGGCAGCCGCTTCTGGGCCAACGTGGTGATCACGGCCCTGCGCGAGCCGGACACCGGCGAGCTGACCGGCTTCGCCAAGGTGACCCGCGACCTCACCGAGCGCCGCCGCCACGAGGAGGCGCTGCGCGCCAGCGAGGAAAGCTTCCGGCTGCTGGTCAACGGCATTTCCGACCACGCCGTGTTCATGCTCGACGCCGATGGCCAGGTGCGCAGCTGGAACCGCGGCGCCGAGGTGATCCACGGCTATACCGGCAGCGAGATCATGGGCCGGCATTTCGGCATCTTCTTCTCGCCGCAGGACCGAGCGGCCGGCAAGCCCGAGCGCGAGCTGGCGCTGGCGCGCGCCGATGGCCGCTTCGAGGACGAGGGCTGGCGCGTGCGCAGGGACGGCAGCCGCTTCTGGGGCAAGGTGCTGGTCACGCCGATCCGCGGCAGCAACGGCCAGCTGGTCGGCTACGCCAAGGTCCTGCAGGACCTGTCGGTGCGGCGCAAGATCGCCGACCTGGAGCGCTCCACCCGGCGGATGAACGAGTTCCTGGCGATGCTGGCGCACGAGCTGCGCAACCCGCTGGCGCCGATCCGCAACGCCGTGACCATCATGCAGAAGCTGGACGCGCAGCTGCCCACGCCGGTGCAGCGCATGCGCGACGTGATCGACCGCCAGCTGACCCAGATGACGCGGCTGGTCGACGACCTGCTGGACGTCTCGCGCCTGACCACCGGCAAGATCAAGCTCAGGCGCGAGCCGGTGGACATGGCCGAGGTCGTCACGCGCAGCGTGGAGACCGTGCGGCCGCTGATCGAAGGCCGCGCGCACGCGCTCTCGCTCGAAGTGCCGCCCGGCCCCCATACGGTCGACGGCGACCCGACCCGCCTGGCGCAAGTGTTGCAGAACCTGCTGGTCAACGCCGCCAAGTACACGCCCGAAGGCGGGCGCATCACGGTGACGCTGCGCCGGCCGGAAGACGGCATCGAGGTCTCGGTCGCGGACAACGGCCGCGGCATCGCGCCCGACGAGCTGGAACACATGTTCGAGCTGTTTGCCCAAGGCGCGGCGGGTGTGTCGCCCACCGCCACCGACACCGGCCTGGGCGTGGGCCTGGCGCTGGCCCGTGCGCTGGTGCAGATGCACGGCGGCAGCATGTCGGCGCACAGCGAAGGCCTGGGCAAGGGCGCAACCTTCGGCTTCCGGCTGCCGCCGGCGCCCGCCCGTCCGGGAAGCGCCTGATCGCGGCCGCCTCGCAGTGGTGGTCCAATGGACCGACGACCCGCGAGGAGCCCGCATGAAACTCTCCGATACCGCCCCGTCCCGCGCACAGCTGATGAGCGGCGACGACTACCGCGAATCGCTGCGGCGGCTCAAGCCCCGCGTCTACGTCGACGGCCACCGGGTCGAGAACGTCGCCGACGAGCCCTCGCTGCGCCCGGGCGTCAATGCGCTGGCATTCACCTACGACTTCGCGCGCAACGCCGACTGCGCGCCGATCGCGCTGGCCACGCAGGCGTCGCGCCAGCGCGTGGTCAATCGCATGCTGCACGTCAACGACTCGGCCGGCGACCTGCTCAACAAGCTGGAGGCGGTGCGCGTGCTGTGCCAGGAGACCGGCTGCGCGCAGCGCTACCTGGCCCACGATGCGCTCAACGCGCTCGCGCAGGTGACGGCCTGCATCGACGACGCGCGCGGCTCCACCGAGCACGGTGCGCGCTTCTCGGCCTACCTGGCCCACTGCCAGGACGAGGACCTGTCGCTGGGCATCGCCATGACCGACGCCAAGGGCGACCGCAGCAAGCGGCCGCACCAGCAGGCCAACCCGGATACCTACGTGCACGTGGTCGAGCGCAACGCCCGCGGCATCGTCATCAGCGGCACCAAGGCCATCGTCACCGGCGGCCCCTACATGCACGAACTGCTGGTGATGCCGGGCCGCCAGATGACCGAGGACGATCGCGATTTCGCGGTCTGCTGCGCGGTGCCCGTCGACGCCGAGGGCATCACGCTGGTCTCGCGGCCGGCCGGCCGTCCCGGCGAGAAGCTCGAGCATGGCAGCGCGCTGTTCTCGCGCAAGTACGGGCAGGCCACCGCCGTGGTGCTGTTCGACCGCGTGTTCGTGCCGTGGGAGCGGGTGTTCTACGAGGGCGAGTGGGAGCACAGCCAGGTGCTCACCTACAGCTACGCCACTCACCACCGCCACAGCTGCATCGCCGCACGGGCCGGCTTCGGCGACCTGCTGATCGGCGCCGGCGCGCTGATGTGCGAGGCCAACGGCTTCGACCCGGGCGAGAAGTCCAACCTGCGCGAGCCCATGGTGGAGCTGATCAAGATCACCGAAGGCTTCTTCGCCTGCGGCGTGGCGGCCAGCGTGTACGGCACGCAGGACCCGCACAGCGGCTCGTTCATGCCGGAGCCGGTGTTCGCCAACATCGGCAAGCTGCTGCTGGCCACCCAGATCTACGACATGCACCGGCTCGCGCACGAGGTCTCGGGCGGCCTGATCGTGGCCCTGCCCGGCCCCGACGAGGACCACAACCCGGCGACGGCCGCTACCCTGGCCGAGGTGCTGCGCGCCAATCCCGCGGTGCCCTACGACAAGCGCATCGAAGTGGCGCGCTTCCTGGAGGACCTCACGGCTTCGTACCAGGGCGGCTGGTACTCGCTGATCAGCCTGCACGGCGGCGGCTCGCCGGCCGCGATGAAGCAGGAGATCTGGCGAAACTACCCGGTGGGCAGCAAGGTCGATTTGGTCGAGCGCCTGCTGGAGCGGGGCGTGCTGCAGGAAGAGGGCCGCGCGATCACGCGCAACCGCCAGCCGGGCCGCTGCTGCGACACCGGCTGCAGCACGCCGGGGCAGCCGGTGATGGTGCCGCTGCCGGCCAGCCGCAAGACCCCACCCGCCGATTGAGCGCCGGGTGACCGGCGAGCGGGCTTCGACTAGCGTGCCCTAGCCGATCCACCCCGGCAGCCAGGTCGCGATCGCCGGCAGCCAGAACACGGCGGCCAGCAGCAGGATGCTCATCGCCACGTAGGGGATCACGGCCTGGAAGATGTGGGCC
>JAKFEA010000275.1:0-8862 GCA_036675905.1 Acidovorax sp.
GTCAGCGTGCCATCGAAGCCGGCCAGCATCGCCTCGCCCGCCGCCATCTCGACCGCGTCGATGTCGTTGGTGCCCAGCGCCATCAGGTTGCCGGTGCGCCGGTCCTGGTAGAAGGCGGGCCCTTGCTGCGACAGCCGCTCGTACAGGCGCTGGCGCAGTTCCACGCCGAGCCGGTAGGCCGCCGCGTAGAGCTGCAGGCGCCAGCCCACGCGCAGGATGTAGACCACCACGCCGGCGCCCACCAGCCAGGCCAGCTCGCGCTGCAGCTGCGCCTGCGGCAACTCGCCCGCCACCAGCTGGTCCACCACCAGCCCGACCTGGCGCGGAATCCACACGATCAGCAGCGCGATGCCCAGCAGCATCACGGCCGAGGTGGAATAGGCGACCCAGTGGCGGCGCAGGAACTGGCCGATCAGGCGGTACAGGGACATGGAGGAGGGGAGGGGCGGCCAGACTCACCGCGGAGGCGCCGAGGACGCGGAGTTTCGCAGAGAACAGCAAGAAAAACCGGAACGCAGAAGGCGCAGAAGCCTCGCAAAAGACGCAGAAGAACTTGCAGGAGTTCCCTGTTCTGCGCCTTCTGCGCTTCCTTTGCGTCTTCTGCGTTCAGCGGCGCCTTTGCGCCCCCGCCGGTTGCAATGAGCGACTCCTCGTTCGCTCAGCCACGGCGGCGGAGGTTCCGCCTTCAGCGCAGCCGCTGGGCCATCACGTCGGTGTCGCCGCTGGCGACGGCGGTGGTCCAGGCCAGCAGCAATCCGCCGCCGTCCAGCGCGGCCGCCTGCACGTCGGCGCCGGCCGCGACCGGTACGGGGTCGCCCACCGGGTGCGCCAGCGCATCGAAGCGGTAGGCCACCATCCCGCTCACCGTGTCGCCAGCGATCACGACGAAGCCGCCGTCCGGCAGCGCAGTGGCCGCCACGGGCGAAGTCGGCATCGTCCCGGCGTAGCCCTGTGCCTGGCCGTCCGCGCCATAGAGCTGCAGCGAGCCATAGACCTTGACCGGCGACAGCACCACCGTGCCGCCACCCTGCAGCGGCACCAGCAGGCTGCCTTCGGCCATGCCGGCCGCGCCGGTCGGCAGGATGGGCGCACTGGCGCCTTCGAAGGGGTGGTAGCGCAGCGCGGTGCGGCCCATCAGCCGATGGAAGGTGGTCAGCACCCAGCCGCCGGACGGCGCCGCGGTGAGCAGGAAGCCCGAGTTCACTTCCCCGGCGGCCGCCTGCGATGGCGCACCCACCGGCTGGCCGGCGGCGTCGAAGCGCTGCACCAGGAACTGCGGCCGGCGGCCGTTGGCGTCTTCCTCCACCTGCGCCCAGCCCAGCAGGAAGCTGCCGTCGGCCCAGCGCACCAGCGCCGGGTCGGTGACGTAGCGCATGGTGGTGGCGCCTATGCGGTTCTGCAGCACGGCGCCGACGTCGATGTCCGCCAGGCGGCTGCCGCCGGCGTCGAAACGCTGGACGCGGATGGCCGATCTCGTGACCCAGGGTTCGTCCACCGAAGCCGGGCCGGACACGGCGCCGGCCACGACGAAGCCGCCATCGGGCAGCACGGCCGCCGCGGGCCGACCCTGGCCGGGGTCGACCGGGGTGCTGAAGCCGTCGTCGGCCGCCACGCCCTGCGCGTCGAAGCGCCTCATGTGGACGGTGGCCGAAGGGCTGCCGTCGCCTTGCGACAGCCACGCGATGCCGTGGCCGCCACCGGCGGATGCGCCGGTGGCCAGCAGCGCCTGCTGGCCGGCGGCTTCGGGGTTCACCTGGGCGGCCGGCCCTGCCGCATAGGTCTGCGAAAGTGTGCTGGAGCCGGGTGCCTGCGCATTCACGATTGCTCCTGTGGGCAAGTCGCCGCCGGCGCCGCCCCCGCCGCCGCAGGCAGCCAGGGCAGCGGCCAGGGCCGCGATCGAACAGACGATGGAAATCCTGCGTGCCGCATGGTTCCCTGCGACGGGGGTACTGCTGGTGGTCATGGAAGGCCTTGGTTGGAGGCGTCCCATCGTAGGAAGCCGCTTGCCTCCTGCGTGTAGGTCAACCGCCGCGCCCGCTAGCTCCTTCGGGCTGCCTCGGCCTTGGCCGTCCGCTCTCCGGGCCCGGCGATTCGCGCCGGCCGCGTGGCTACGGTCAGTCGCGCGCGTCGATCACCAGCTGCGTCTGGGTCACCACCGCGCACAGCTTGCCGGCCTCGTTGGTGATGGACGTCTGCCACACGTGGGTGCTGCGGCCTCGGTGCAGTGCCATGCATTCGGCGCGCACCGTGCTGCCCACCTTGGCGCCGGCGATGAACTTGGTGCTGGAATCGGTGGTCGTGGTCGACTTGCCGGCGGGCAGGTTGACGAGGGTGCCGACCGCCCCCAGCGTGTCCGCGAAAGCCATGTAGGCGCCGCCGTGCAGGATGCCGCCGGCGGTGCACAGGTCGGGCCGCACGGCCATTTCCGCACGTATGCGATCCGGCTCCACTTCCAGCAGGCGCACGCCCATCAGGCCGGGAAACAGCGGCTGCATCAGCGACTGGAGCTGGACGGTATCCATCATGGAGGTGACCTCGTGGGCGTTGTGGCGGCCCTGATTGTGGGACAGCCGCGCTGCTCCGGGCGCGGTCAGCGCGGCGAGCCGGCCGCGCCGGACATCCACTCGCGCTGCGCCTCGTTCTCGAGCTCGACAGCGTTGTCGAAGGCGGCCAGGCCGACCTGGTTGAGCACGCGCTTGAAGCGCTGGGCCACGCCCGGCTCCAGTGCCGCCAGCCGCCCGGCAACCTCGAGCGCGCGCTCGCCCAGCTCGGTCGCCGGCACCAATTGCCACACCATCCCCCACGCGTGCGCCTGCTGGGCCGTGAAAGGCTCGCCCAGCATGACCAGCGCGCGGGCGCGTGCCAGCCCCACAACCGCGGGCAGGGTGGCGGCCAGGCCGCCGGTCACGAACACGCCCAGCGAAGCCTCGGGCAACCGGAAGCGCGCATCGTCCACCGCCAGCACGATGTCGGCATCCAGCGCCCACTCCAGCCCGGCGCCGATGGCCCACCCCTGCACCGCGACGACCACGGGCTGTGGCAGTCGGACCAGCGCTTGCGCGACCGCCTGCACCAGCGCGAGGCTCTCCTCGTCGGGCGGGGCGCCCAGATCACGGCCGGCACAGAACGCGCGGCCGGCGCCCCGCAGCAGCACCGCGCGCACGGCCGGGTTGCCGCCGGCGTCCAGCAGCGCCGCCATCAGCGCGCGGGCCATGCCGTCGTCGATGGCGTTCAGGCGTTCGGGGCGGTCCAGCGTGAGCACGAGCACGCCGTCGGCGCGCAGCTCGCTGGAAAGGTTGAGCTTGTCCATGCCCGCATTCTGCGGCTGCCGCTAGAAGACGGACTACCCGGACGCAGAGGTCGCGGAAGATTCGCAGAAGACGCAGAAACAGAAAAGAAATGGATTCTTTTTCCTTCTGCGAATTCTGCGTCTCCTCTGCGTCTTCTGCGTCCGGATGTTTTCTACTGACGGGCGCTCAGGCGTTCAGCGGCCGCCCGACCCGGATGCCCGGGCTGGCGGTGCGCGGCGCCCGCGCCATCAGCGGGACGCGCACCACGAAGGCGGCTCCGCGCTCGGGGCCGGCGCTCTCGGCCTGGATGGTGCCGCCGTGCAGCTCCACCAGCCGGCGCACCAGCGCCAGGCCGATGCCCAGGCCCGGTTGCCCGCGGGTCGCACGGCGCTCGCGGCGGAAGATGCCGAAGATCGCCTCCAGCTCGCCGCGCGCGATGCCGCAGCCGTTGTCCGAGACGCGCAGCTCGGCCTGCCGCGTGTCCTCGTCCACGTCCAGGCTGACGTGGATGGAGCCGCCCGGCTGGGTGAACTTGCAGGCGTTGTGCAGCAGGTTGGTGGTGACCTGGGCCCAGCGCAGGGCATCGCCGCGGATCCACGCGGGCTCCCTGCAGATCCGGGTGCTGAGTTGCTGCCGGCGCTCGGCGAACATGGGCTCGCAAGCCGCCATCGTCTCGTCCAGCAACTGCTGCAGCAGCATCGGGGTTCGGTCGAGCAGCACCTGGTCGTTGACGATGCGGCCGATGTCCAGCAGGTCGTCGACCAGCTGGCAGATGTGCCGCACCTGCCGCCGCGCCACCGGCAGCGCGCGGCGCACCAGCTCGGGGTCGGACTGGCCGCGATCGAGGATCTCCAGCGCCGCGTCCAGCGGCGCCATCATGTTGCGAAGCTCGTGCGCGACGGTGGCGATGAAGATGTCCTTTCGCTCGCTGTCGCGCGAGACCCGCTCCAGCACCGCCTGGCTCGCCCTGGCCTGGAGTTCCTGCCTCAGCGCCCGCGCGGGCGCGTCGTCGTGGGAATGCATGTGTCGTCTCCGCGGTAATGGCCCGTAGGATGGGGCCGACTCGGCGGCCGCGTCAGTGCGGATATTCACGCAAGTCGCACCTGGTTTGTATTCGGTTGTAAGGTGCTTCCCTATTGATTAGCTGCGGGCACGCATTACGCTGGCGCTCGCTTTCAACTGGCGGGGCGATCACGATGGAAGAAAAAGGGGAGCAGCCCACCTCAAGCGCAGCTGCCGGCGTGCCCGGCAACATGCTGCTGTCCCTGCTCCCGCCGGACGCAGCCGCCAAACTGGCGGCCAGCCTCGAGCCGGTCGCGCTTCCGGTTGGCGCCGTCCTCGCCACGGTCGGGCAGGAGGTGCGCTCGGCCTATTTCCCCCTCGACTGCGTGCTCAGCCTGATGCACACCGACGTCGACGGCAGCAGCGTGCAGGTTGCCATGGTCGGGCGCGAGGGCATGTTCGGCCTGGGCTGCCTGATGGGTGACAGGCACCTGGCCAGCTGCGTGGTGCTCAGCGCGGGCAGTGCGCTGCGGTTGAGCGGGCGCCTGCTGTGCGATCTGTTCGAGTCCGAGCGAGCCGTGCGCGACGTGCTGTTGTGCTACAGCGGCCGCATGCTCACGCAGGCCTGGCAGACGGCGATCTGCAACCGCCACCACACACCCGAGGCCCAGCTGTGCATGCTGCTGCTGCTGGTGCTGGATCGCGCGCCCCAGTCCGAGCTGACCATGACGCACGAGACCATCGCCCGCCTGTTCGGCCTGCGCCGCGAGACGATCAGCCAGGCCGCGATGCGCGTGCAGGAGCGCGGCTACGTGCGCTACTCGCGCGGGCACATCCGCGTGCTCGACCGGGTCGGGCTGCAGTCGCTGGCTTGCGCCTGCTACGAGCGGCTGCGGCCGGTGTCGCCGCAGATGTAGGCACTGCAGCCGGCTCATGCGGGCCGGAGCGGCATCGAGGGTATCCCCCAGGGCAACATGGTGCGGCCTTGATGCGGCGCAAATCGTGCCCTTGATGCGGAACAAACGGCGGGGTGGGGGCGGCGTGTCCAATTTTCCGGATGGATTCGACCTCCGCAGCCCGATTCGGCGACGCCCTGGCCTTGTGGCGCTCCGCGGAAGCCTGCGCCTGCGCGGCCGAATCGCACCTGCAGCTGGCGCTGGACATCTACTGCGAAGGCCGCGGCGACGCTCCTTCGCCCCAGGTGATTGCGGCCACCCAGGCGTTGCGCCGCCAGGCCCGGCAGGCGCTGGCCGGCGTGCTCGCCACGGTCACGTGCGAGCGGATCACGCTGCCACTGATCTGAAGACCGCGCCCGCCGCGCTCAGCCCGTCCGTTCGCCCGCCAGCGTCTGCGCCCCCGCGCCGCCCTGGTCGCCGGCGTCGCCGTCGCGCAGCAGCAGCGTCGCCAGCACGGCGCAATCGGTGCGCGCCCGCAGCCAGTGCTCCTCGCGCGCCGGCAGCACGATCACGTTGCCGGGCGACAGGGGGCGGGTGCCGCCGGGCGTCACCAGTTCGACCTCGCCTTCCAGGCAGTGCAGGATGCATTCCTCGTCCACGCGGTGGGGCGGCTGGTCCTGGTGCGCACGCAGCACCAGGTGCAGCAGTTGCAGGCGGCCGGTCTTGATCAGGCTGGTGCTCACGGCCCCGCCCAGCGCGGCGCCGAGCGGTGCGACATTGATGACGTCCATCGGTTGGGCATGCGGCAGCGCCATGGCTTCTCCGTTCGATCCGCCCTGTACGGGCACCAGCTTCGCAGGCTAGCGCCGGTGGCGGCGCGGCCATGTAGGCGCGGGTTGATGGAAGGGGGCGCGGCCGCCCGGTCGTCCAATGCCCCTGATGGCTGTGCAGGCGACAATCGTCGTCGATGAAACCGACTTCCAACGACGAACGCGCTGCCGTCGTCCCGCCGGCGTCGGAGCAGGCGTTGCGCGAGCGCATCCGGCGGCAGGCCAGGCTGAAGGGGCGCCAGCCCGAGGAGCAGGCCCTGGCCGAAGTGCGCGAGTGCATCGGCCCGCGCCCCGCCGAAGGCCATCGGCGCGACCTGCTGATCGAGCAGCTGCACCGGCTGAACGATCGCTTCGGCGCGCTGCGCGAGCCGCACCTGGTCGCGCTGGCGCGGGAAACCGGCATCCCCATGGCCGAGGTGTACGAAGTCGCGAGCTTCTACCACCACTTCGAGGTGGTGCACGGCGATGCCGCGGTGCCGGCGCTGACGGTGCGGGTGTGCGACAGCCTGTCGTGCGAGATGGCCGGCGCGCGTTCCTTGCTGGAGCGCCTGCCGGCCTTGCTGGGAGCCGACGTGCGGGTGGTCGCCGCGCCCTGCATCGGCCGCTGCGAGCAGGCGCCTGCGGTGGCCGTGCAGCAAGTGGCGGTGCCGCATGCGAGCGCGGACAAGGTGGTGCAAGCCGTGCGCGAGCACGCCGGCGCTGCGCCCCTTGCCCCGGCCGCTGCAGAGGCTTTCGATCCGGCCGGGTTTGCGCAGCGCAGTGTGTCGCCGCCGCGCGAGCGGGTGCAGGCCTTGCCGGCCTTCACCGACTACGCGCTGTACCGGGCCGGCGGCGGCTATGCCTTGCCTGCGGCGCTGGCGCGCGGCGGAGCCGATCCCGGTGCCGTGCTGCACGCGCTGGAGGACTCCGGCCTGCGAGGCTTGGGCGGGGCGGGCTTCCCGGCCGGGCGCAAGTGGCGCATCGTGCGCGAGCAGCCGGCGCCGCGGCTGCTGGCCGTCAACATCGACGAGGGCGAACCCGGCACCTTCAAGGACCGCACCTTCCTCGAGCGCGATCCGCACCGGTTCCTCGAAGGGGTGCTGGTGGCGGCGCAGGTCGTGGGCATCGAGGCCGTCTACATCTACCTGCGCGACGAGTATCACGATGCGCGCCGGCTGCTGCAGCAGGAGATCGACCGCCTGTTCGCCGATCCGCCGTGTGCGCTGCCGCGCATCGAGTTGCGCCGCGGCGCCGGTGCCTACATCTGCGGCGAGGAGTCCGCGATGATCGAGAGCATCGAGGGCAAGCGCGGCGAGCCACGCCTGAGACCGCCCTACATCGCGCAGGTCGGCCTGTTCGGGCGGCCCACGCTGGAGCACAACTTCGAGACGCTCTACTGGGTGCGAGACATCGTGGAGCGCGGCCCGCAGTGGTTCTCTTCCTTCGGCCGGCATGGGCGCAAGGGGCTGCGGTCCTTCAGCGTCAGCGGCCGGGTGAAGTTGCCCGGGGTCAAGTTGGCGCCCGCGGGCATCACGCTGCGCGAACTGGTCGACGAGTACTGCGGAGGGATGCCCGACGGGCACGAGCCGTACGCGTACCTGCCGGGAGGAGCTTCGGGCGGCATCCTGCCGGCGTCCATGGCCGACATTCCGCTGGACTTCGACACGCTGCAGCCGCACGGCTGCTTCATCGGCTCGGCCGCCGTCATCGTGCTCAGCCAGCACGACCGGGCGCGCGATGCGGCGCTGAACGTGATGCGGTTCTTCGCCCACGAGAGCTGCGGCCAGTGCACGCCCTGCCGCGTCGGTACCGCCAAGTCGGCGGCGCTGATGGCGCAGGCAAGCTGGGACCAGGCGACCCTCGGCGACCTGGCCCAGGTGATGGGCGACGCCTCGATCTGCGGCCTGGGCCAGGCCGCGCCCAACCCGATCCGATGCGTGCAGAAGTACTTTCCCCATGAAATCAGCTGATCTGCCTCTCGTCGAATTCACGCTCGATGGCGAGCGCGTGCTGGCCGTGCAGGGCGAGACCATCCTGCAGGCGGCCAGGCGAGTCGGCGTGGACATTCCGCACCTGTGCTTCCAGGAAGGCATGCGGGCCGATGGCAACTGCCGGGCTTGCGTCGTTGAAGTCGCCGGCGAGCGCGTGCTCGCGCCGAGCTGCTGCCGGGCGGTGACGCCGGGCATGGACGTGAAGGCGCGCAGCGAACGAGCAGTCAAGAGCCAGCAGATGGTGGTCGAGATGCTGCTGGCGGACATGCCGGAGCAGGGCTACAAGTGGAACGACGAGGTGGGTGGGCCTCCTGCGGCGGCCGGACTCGTCGGCCAGCACGGCGAACTCTCCCTGTGGGCCGATCGCCTGGGCGTCACCCCGCGGCCCGAACTCATCGCCTTGCGCCGCGAACAGCCCCCGGCCGACCTCTCCCACCCGGCGATGGCCGTCAACCTCGACGCCTGCATCCAGTGCACGCGCTGCGTGCGCGCCTGCCGCGAGGTGCAGGTCAACGACGTGATCGGCTATGCCCTGCGTGGCGCCGGCAGCAAGATCGTTTTCGACCTCGACGACCCCATGGGCGCCAGCACCTGCGTGGCCTGCGGCGAGTGCGTGCAGGCTTGCCCCACGGGCGCGCTGATGCCCAAGACCATGGTCGGCTCGCAGGCCGTGGACCGCAAGGTCGATTCGGTCTGCCCCTTCTGCGGCGTCGGCTGCCTGGTCACCTACAACATCCGCGACGAGAAGATCGTCAGCGTCGAAGGCCGCGATGGCCCGGCCAACGCGGGCCGCCTGTGCGTCAAGGGCCGCTTCGGCTTCGACTACGCGCACCACCCGCAGCGCCTGACGCGGCCCCTGATCCGCAAGCCCGGC
>JAKFEA010000276.1:0-8771 GCA_036675905.1 Acidovorax sp.
ATCGAAGCGCTCATGCGCGTGTTCGGTGACGGCCGCGGGCGCATCGGCAAGAGCGCGCTGGCCGCGGCCATCCAGGTCGGTGCGGTGGTGATCGCGGCCGATGGGACGGTGACGGTGGATCGGGCGGTGCTGGATCTGGCGTAGCCCTGAACCTGCGTGTGACCACGTCACGTGGGACACGCCATCGAGCCTGCGGTTCACCGGAACTTCAGATGGCTTCCACCCGGAAAGTCGAGTCTCTCGCGTGCGAGAAGGCCCATGTGCTTTTCTCGAACGTCGCCTTGAAACGCAGTACCCCTTGCGTAAGTAGTCAGTAGGCGAGGCCGGTCGAAGCTTGCTCCGCGAATCACCTCGAAACGTAAGGAACAACGATGAGCACAACCGACGTGGGCGTCCGCCGCAACCGAGCGACGAGTGGCCGAGACGCCGGCAGCGCCGGTCAATCAAAGGCGGGCGCGGCAGGCTTGGCAGTGAGCTACCTGAGCGGAAACATCGACAAGCTCGGTGATTCGCCAGTCGCCAAAAAGCTGAAGGAATTGCAGAACCACGCGGGCAACTCCGAGCAGGAGTGCAGCCAGTTGGAGCGCCAGATGATCGACCGACTCACCCGGTCGGTGATGAGCGGCGGTAACGCCGATGTATCGCTGGCCGCCGAACTGATCGACATCGTGAGCGGCCTGACCAAGAACGGGGGGCTGCGTGAAAACCACAAGGGCACGGTTTTCATGCTGCTCGACGCCATCGGCTCAGGCAAGTACGACCAGAAGGAGCTGAAGAAGATCCTCGACGAATTCCGCAAGCTGTCGTCCGACGCGGGTGGCTTCTCCGAGAAAGACGCGCAGCAGATCAGGACGATGTTGGAAGGCCTGCCGAGCCAGGCAGGGGCGTCTGCGAAAAGCGGGGCAGACGCGGGTGCTGCGGGCGATGGGAAAGACGGCGCCGGCGATCCCGCCCTTTCCCCCGGCGCAGCGAGCGCCGCAGCCATTGGCACCGTTAAAGCTCTGACGGGCGGTGCCGGTGCCGGTGGAGGAGCGGGCGCGGGTGCAGGTGGACCGTCGAACAAGGATCTTCCTGCTGCCATCGGGGCCGGCGCCGCTGTGGATGCAATTGCTGGCTCAGCAGCGCCCGACGCCGACAAGACCGGGCCGGCCGATACGGCTGCCGAGGACAAGGCCGGTGCCGCGGGCGTGGCGGCTCTGCGCGCAGCCGACAACGCGCATGGCAACTGGCTGACGTACGCCGCAGAAGAGAAGATCGGCAAGACCCTGACCCTCGAAGAGGCCAACGACCCGGTATTCATGAACGCCTTCGCCGCCCGGTTGAATGCAAATAAAAACCTGGCTCTGAACACCGAGAACCCGGACGCCGTGGGGGCTTCGGAGAAGCAAGAAATCCTGAAGCAGGCCCGCAGCTACGCGGCCCAATGCTCCGCGCTCGGCATGTCGGAAGAAGACGCGGTGGCGTTTGCCGGCCGCTTGACCAAGGAAGAGATCGCAGATCCCGAATTCATGGCGGCACTCGCGGCGCGCCTGAAGCACTCCTCCGGCTCCGACGACAGCGCCTATCAGTTCGCGGCTGCCATGAAGAACCACGGGATCGGGCTCGAGTACATCGACCACTACGCTGCCAATCTGAAACCCGAGGAAGCTGCCGACGAGGCTTTCATGGCGATGTTGGGCAACAACTCGATCTCCTTGGCCGGCCAGCCCGCTGACCCGCAAGGCGCGGTGGCCCGGACGCGACGGGATTTCGAGTTCGCGCAGGCAAGGTCTGCGGCCTGAGGAGCCCGCCGCCCCGGTCGGCCGTCGAGGATCGGGAGCGGCAGGCAACTCGTCGCTCCCGGCTGCGCTCTCTTACCGCGAACAGCCAGGGACGACGAGCATGTTCCTCGAGCTACCTGAAGCGAAGAAGCGGCACGCTCACGGGCGTCGCCGGTGCGTCAAGGCAAGGACGTGAGCTTCAAACCCGGCGCATCGCCCAGGTAGCGCGCGTACAGCGACATCACCTTTGGCACATAGGCGCGCGTTTCGGCATAGGGCGGGATCCGCCGGCCGTACTTGATGACGGCGCCTTCGCCGGCGTTGTAGGCCGCAACCGCGAGTTGCATGTTGCCCCTGAACAGCGTCAGCAGATCCTTCAGGTAGCGCGCACCCACGTCGATGTTGTTCACCGGATCGGCCAGCCCCTGCCGCACGCCGTAGCGCGCGCCGGTGGGCGGCATGATCTGCATCAGCCCGATCGCGCCGACCGGCGACCTTGCCGCCGGGTTGAAGTTCGACTCCGCGTGCATGACCGCCAGCAGCAGCGCATGCGGCACGCCGTAGGCGCGCGACGCGGCGGCCACCAGCTCGTGCACCGTGGGCGTGATCAAACCGGCATAGGCGCGGCGCTCCGATGCCCGTGGCCTGAGCGCAGGGTTCGACAGCCGCTGTCGCGGGCGGGGCGGCGGCTCGGCCAGAGTGAGGTAGGGCTCGCTGCCCGGACTGGCGGGCTCATGCGAGTAGGAGGGCAGCCCGCCCGAAGTGGTGGACAGGAAGATGCTCCCGGCCGCTTGCGCCGATGCGCCCGCACCGGCCATTGCCAGGCACAACGCAGACAGCAGCGCGCGCGGGCCGCACCGGCAGGCACGCGCCCTCATTGGTAGCCGAGCACCAGGCCTTGCAGCAGCCGCGCCCAGCCTTCCAGCACCACGAACAGCAGCAGCTTGAACGGCACCGAAATAATGGTGGGCGAGACCATGGCCATGCCCAGCGCCAGCAGCACGTTCGCGACGATCAGGTCCACGATCAGGAAGGCCAGGAACATGATGAAGCCGATGCGAAAGGCTTCCGAGAGCTCGCTCACGGTGAAAGCCGGCACTAGCACCATCATGTCGTTCTCCTGCAGATTGCGCGCGGCCTCCTCTGGCCACAGGCGCGACGCGGTGCGCTGGAAGAACTTGCGGTCGCGCACTTCCGAGTGCTTGAAGAGAAAATTGCGCAGCGGCGTGGACACGGCGGCGTAGGCGCCGTCCAAATCTTCTAGCGTCTTGAAAGACGAAATGCCTAGCCCCGCCTTGCTCAGGTTGTCGCCCGCCGCGAGGAACACAGGCGCCATCACGTACAGCGAGAGCACCAGTGCGATGCCGTTGAGCACCATGTTCGGCGGCACCTGCTGCAGACCCAGCGCCTGGCGCAGCAGGCCGAGCACGATGACGATCTTGGCAAAGCTCGTGACCATCAGCGCGATGAACGGCAGCAGCGCCAAGGCGCCGATGGTGATGAGGATCGGCAGGTACTCGGTCATGCTGCAGGCTGGATCAGGCGCTGGCGATCGGTGTGATGACTGCGTCGCTCGTGGCGGCGCAAGCGGTCGCTGCGTCGGTTTCGTCTGCGTGGCATGCCGCGGGCGAGGCCGCAGCGCGCTGCATTCCGCTCAGGTCGGCCGGTGCCGGCTGAAGCGCCGCGATGCGCACGCCGAGACGGTCGCCGACGGCCACGAGCTGGCCGAGGCCCAGCCGCTGCCCGCCGCACCACAGGACTACCCCGTTGCCCTCGATCGGCTGCACGGTCTCGAACACCTGCCCCACGGCCAGCGTGCGCAATGCCGACAGGGGCAGCGACAGCCGTCCCAGTTCCAGCTCGATGTCCACCATGACGGCATCGATGTCGGGGGGGCCTCCTGCCGGCATCTGCGATTCGGCATCGCCCGCTTGGGGCGCGCTCGTCGGGTCGGAAGCATTCATCTCGTGTCTCCTTGAAGGGGGCCGGCCTGACTCGGCATGGGCTGCGTTCGCTGACGGCGCGCTCGTCACTTCGAGGCGGCAGCCCGACTGCACGGCGCTGATGTGGGGCAGGGGCGTGCCGCTGAGCAGCAGGCGAACAGGCAGGCTGCGCAGCCGGTCGGCACGCGCGTCGAGCAGCAGCACATCGCCGGCTTCCATGCTCGCCAGTTCCTGCACCGTCACGCCGACGGGTTCGCACTGGAGCGACACCTCCACGGGAACATCGAGCGCAGCGGGCGACTCGATCAGTCCGCCGGCGGCACCCGCCCGGGCGAGCCGGCGCCAGCCGATGGGTCGGAGCGCGCGCAGCAGCAGGGCGGTGTGCGCGGGGGGGCCGCCGTTCCTGCCACTGTGTGCGAGGTGCAAACCCAGGGCCTCGTCGGGCGAGCAGGCCGGCACCGCGCCATCGAGCGAGAGCAGCTCGAGCGTCGCTCCCAGCCGTTGCTCGAGCGCCTGCCACAAGGGCTGCAGAGCGTGCATCACGGCGGCACGCCGCAATGCTTCGGGTACGCCCTGCGTCAGCGCCAGGCCCAGATCCGCCACGACGGCCGGCTGGATGATCTGCAGTTCGAAGTCGTTGCCGCCGCAGCGCACATGCAACTGCATGCCGGCGCGCGACGCGAGCACTTCCTCGAAGCGCAGGGTGAAGGTGTCATTCCCCACGACCAGCGGTTCGAGCTGCCGCCCGTAGAAGACGCGGCAGGCTTCGGCGATCTCCACGGGCAGGCGCGGCAGTGCGGGATGGCTGGCAAGCGAAGCTGCGGGCGCGCGCAGAGCAGTCATTGCAGTTCCTCCGGGCCGATCAGGAACACCATGGTTCGCGGGTTGCCGAACTGGCGCTGTTCGAGCGCCGCGTTCAGCGAGGGCAGGGCTTCGACGAGTGCGCGGTAGGCGTCCTCGGAGGCCGTTCGCAGCGCCACCGAGAGTTCACCGCCGACGCAGGCGATATCGGCTTCGGTCAGCGGCAACACCTCCGGTCGCAGGCGGACGGTCAGGCGCCAGCGGTCGCCCGGCAGGCGCCGGCCGACGCGCACGCCGCCGGCGATGTCCTGGAGCAAGGCCTCGAGCACCGGGCCGTGGCGCTCGGTATCCGGCAAGCCGTGGTCGAGCGATTGGCGAAACCAGTGCATGACGTTGGGCGACCGCCCCGCGTCCATCTGCTCCGACAAGCTGCGAGGCGTCTTGCGCGGCGACCGTCCATCGCGGTCTTGCTGGTCGCCGGACCCGCCGTCGTCGCGCGGGCGCTGCAGGGCCTGTTCGAAGCGTTGCGCCGCGGGCGGACGTTCACTGCCATCGGGCAGCGTGGTGGCGAGGCGCAGGCGCGCTGCATCGAGGGGGTTCATGCGGCGCTCCTGCGAATCGATTCGTTTTGCCAGCGCGCGCTGAACTCGTCGTCGGCGCGCTGTTCCGAGCGCTGCCCGTGAAGCCGCGCCGCACGCAGCGCCTCATGCCGGCAGGCTTCGGTCAGTTTGTGGTGGGTGCGGACCTTGGCGGCATAAACACGGCGGGCTTCGCGGGCGGCATCGAGCGCGGTCTGGGTCTTGACCGTGAGCGCCTCCACCTCCACGCGCGCTGCTTCGATTTGCCGCTCGAAGACCTCGACTTGTTCCAGTGCAGCCTGAGCCTCGCCGGCGTTCATGGCCGCCCCCTCCAGCACGGCGTCGAGCAAGGCCTTGGCCGAATGCTGCAGGCGCGTCATCGCCAAGGCGGCGTGCATCTGGGCGGCGAGCGCCAGCTCGTAAGCCTGGTTGTGCTCGTGATAGATGCGAAGCGCGCGCCGTTCGCGTGAGGCGTGGAGGGGCAGCAGCCCGTCGAGCACGGTCGCACTCATGCGGCCAGCTCCATCAGTCGCTGCAGGCTCGAGGCCGCGCTTGCCGGTTGATCGGGCGCTTGGTTCAGGAAGGTCTGGATCGCCGGCAGCTTGGCGATCGCCTCGTCGGCCAGCGGGTCGCTGCCGGCGCGGTACTCGCCCACGCGGATGAGGAGCTCGATCTCGCGATGGCGTGCGATCAGGCTGCGGATGCGGTGCGCCGCCGCTTGCTGTTCGGCGGAGGCCACCGCCGGCATGAGCCGCGACAGGCTGGCCAGCACGTCGATCGCCGGGTACTGCGGCGTCTGTGCGATGGCGCGCGACAGGATGATGTGGCCGTCGAGGATGGAGCGCACTTCCTCGGCGATGGGATCGGTCTCGTCCTCGCCTTCCACCAGCACCGTGTACAGGGCGGTGATGGAGCCGGTGGCCGCGTTGCCGGCGCGTTCGAGCAGCCGCGGCAGCACCGCGAACACCGAGGGCGGGAAGCCGCGCCGGGTGGGCGGCTCGCCGCAGGCCAGTCCCATCTCGCGCAATGCGCGGGCGAGCCGCGTCACGGAGTCCATGACCAGCAGCACGCGCAGCCCGCGGTCGCGAAAACTCTCGGCGATGGTGGTCGCGACGAAACCGGCCTTGACGCGTTCGGCGGCCGAGCTGTCGGACGTGGCAGCCACCACGACCGAGCGGCGCATGCCTTCGGGGCCCAGCGTGTGCTGAACGAACTCGCCGACCTCGCGGCCGCGTTCACCGACCAGCGCGACCACGCACACATCGACGTCGCAGGCGCGCACCAGCATGCCGGCCAGCGTGCTCTTGCCCACGCCCGCTGGGGCGAACACGCCGATGCGCTGGCCCTGGCCGAGCGTCATGAGGGCGTCGATGGTGCGCACGCCGGTGTTGAAGGGGCGGGTGACGGGAGCGCGGTCGAGGGCGGCCGGGGAGGCGGCATTCACCGGTCGCCAGGTTTTGGTATCCAGCGGGCCGCGGCCGTCGATGGGCTGGCCGAAGCCGTCGAGCACGCGGCCGAGCAGCGCATCGCCCACTGGCACGCGGTGGCCGTGGCGCAGCGGCACCACCCGCGCGCCGAGCGACAGGCCGTCGAGCTCGCCGTGCGGCATGAGCAAGGCGCATTCATCGGCCAGACCCGTCACTTCGGCGAGCTGAACGCGGCCGTCGGACAGCCGCAGCTCGCACAGCTCGCCGATGCGTGCATCGATCCCCGCCACGCGGATCAGCGTGCCGCGCGCTTCCGCCACCCGCCCGCACAGCGCCACCGGTGCCACGGTGCCCAATGCGCGCGCGACCGCATCGCGCAGGCCGGCGGCGCCGGCGGGCAGGTCACGGGCGCCGGCCGACGACGCACGCTCCGCGTCGAGGGTGACGTCGCTGTTCATGCCTGTTGCGGCAGCGGCAGACCGGCATGCACCGGCGCCTGCTCGACCAGCGAGGCGACCGCCGCTTCCAGCGCTGAGCGGATGGCGGCGAGCTGCACGCCGAGACCGGCATCGGCGATGCCGACATCGGTTTCGAAGATGCAGTCTTCGGGTTGCACCGTGGGATCGGCGATCACCGTGACAAGCCCCGCACCGCACTGCTTGGCATCGAACTCGCCGAGCGCAGTGCGGGCCATCTCGGCCTGCGACGGATGCACCCGCAGACGAGCCCAGCGCGCCTGCTTGAGCAGGCCGTCCATGGCTTGAAGCGCGCCGGCCATGAGCTGGCGGCGGTTGGCGCTCCTGAGCACGACGGCGGTGGCATCGACCACCATGTCCACCATGGCGGGCGCCAGGTCGCGCAGGGCCACTTGCCGTGCGGCGGCGGCGGCGGCCAGCCGACCCGACCACTCGGCCTGCGCTTGCGCGGTGCCCTGGCGGCGGCCGCGCTGGCGCGCCTGCTCGTACCCGTTGAGGGTTTGCTTGAGCATCAGCTCGTCGCGCGACCGGGCACGCACCAGGAGGTCGGCCGCCTCCGTCACCGCACCGGCCTGCGCTTTCTTCAGGAGCCGGCTCTTGCTGGCGACCGTGAAGTCGGGGAGATCGATCAGAACAACCAGGTCCATGTTGGCGTCCAGCGAGGAAGAATGTCGTTGACGATCGCGTCGGCCCAGCGCTCGGCGCGCTGTCGGGGCAAGCAAGGCAGGGTTTGCAGCGAGAGCGCCTTGGGCGCGCAGAACGCGGCGCGTAGGGCCGCTGGGCGCTGCACGGGATCTTGCGCATTGAGAAGACGCAGCAGTTGGTGATAGCCGTCGTTGTGGAGGCGCTGCCTCAGCGCCACGCCATTGAGCGGCTCCCAGTGCAGGTACAGCGGCACGGGCGCGTGCTCGACAGCTTCCGCGACGGGCAACCACAGGGTGTCGAGCGAATCGCCGAGCGCGCCGCGCAAGGCCGTGAGATGTTGCTGTCGCACGACCTGACGCAGGCTGTCTCGGTGAGCCGCAATGCCCGCCGTCAGCGCAAGCCGCGCTCGTGCCGGGCGGTCCATCAGGAACAGTCGCGCGGCGCGGTCGTTGAGCCACCAGTCACAGGAGGTTTCGAGCCCGTGTTCGCGCAACATGGCGAGCGACAGTTCTTGCAGCACGGGCGCTCGCGCATCTGCCGCCCAGTCGGGCAGCCAGCTCTCATCGGCATAGGACGCCGGCTGCAGATTGAAGCGCAGCAGCAATTGCGCCCAGGAGGCCTGCGCCTGCGTCGGCAGCGGCAAGGGCTTGGAGAGAGGGGCCGCCGTGTCCATGGCCGCTTGCCGGTGTTCGGTTTCGGCGCTCGGCGGCGACATGGGTCAGCTCAGCGCGGGGCGCCGAAACTGGTGTTCGCGCCGGCCTCGGCGAATGTTTCGGGCCGGGCGGCGTCGAAGCGTGGGGGCATGGCGACGCTGGCCGAACGTGCGTCGATCGCTGCGCTCGCGGAAGGCTCGAACCACTGGCCGGGGCGATGACCCGCGCTGTTCGGCGCCTGACTGCGATGCGTGGAAACCGGCATCAGCGCAGACATGCCGCGCGGGTTGGACGGCTTGCGCCACATCCGCCAGCCCATCACACCCCAGGTGAGGGCCAGGCAGCAGGCCAGCAGGATTGCGAGCGACGACACCACGGGATCGCCCGGCAACAGGCCGGCGGGCTGAGCCGGCACCGCCTGCACCGGCGCGCGTGAGGCAAAGAAGGTGAGCGACACGTTGTCCACCTTCAGGCCTTCGATGCTGCGC
>JAKFEA010000277.1:0-1597 GCA_036675905.1 Acidovorax sp.
GCCACGATGGTGCCCACGCCGGTCTTGGTGAAGAAGGCGGGGATGCCGGCGCCGCCGGCGCGCAGCTTCTCGGCCAGCGTGCCCTGCGGCGTGAACTCCAGCTCCAGCTCGCCGGCCAGGTACTGGCGCTCGAACTCCTTGTTCTCGCCGACGTACGACGAGATCATCTTCCTGATCTGCCGCGTCTCCAGCAGCTTGCCGAGGCCGAAGCCGTCGACGCCCGCGTTGTTGGAGATGACCGTCAGGTCCTTCACGCCGGAGGCCTTGACGGCCTCGATCAGCGCCTCGGGGATGCCGCACAGGCCGAAGCCGCCGACGGCCATCAGCTGGCCGCTGCGAACCACGCCCTCGATCGCCGCCGCGGCGCTGGGATAGATCTTCTTCACTCGAATCTCCTGCTCATGCGCATGCCCGCAGAGGCGGGCCCGCTGGGGGTTACGATACTACCTATGATGCTACGTAGTACTCCCTAGAGACTAGCCCGATGGACGTCGATTACCGGCTCGCCTTCGAGCATGCTCCCGTGGGGCTGTGCGTCTCGCGCAACCGCGTGATTGTGGACTGCAACGCGCAGCTGTGCGACATGTTCGGCTGGTCGCGCGAGAACCTGACGGGGCAGTCCTTCCTGGTGCTCTACCCCAGCGCCGAGGAATACGAGCGCGTGGGCGCCCGCATGGTGCCGATCCTCAACGCCAAGGGCCACTACGCCGACGACCGCATCATGAAGCGCGCGAGCGGCGAGGTGTTCTGGTGCCACGTGTCCGGCCGCGCGCTGAATCGCGAAGCGCCGCACGAGTCCGGCATCTGGTCGTTCGAGGACCTCAGCGCGCAGCGGCCGGTGAAGGCCGAACTGACGGCGCGCGAGCGCGAGGTGGCCGCGCGCCTGCTGGACGGCCTGACCTCCAAGGAGATCGGCAAGACGCTGGCCATCAGCCACCGCACGGTGGAGATCTACCGCGCGCGGCTGATGCGCAAGTACCGCGCCAACACCACGGCGGACCTGGTGCACAAGCTGATGGCGGGCAGCTGAGGTTTCAGGATGCCGACGCAGCCGGCGGCAACCACAACTCGATCACGTTCGGCGTCGGCTTCAGTTGCGCGGGCAAGGGGCGCTGCTGGGTTTCGCCCGGCTGGCCCACCGTGCGTCGATGGGTGTCGATCACGCCCTTGAGCGCGGCCGCGCAGGGTTGCAGGCCGGGGTCGTGCAGCACCAGCGTCGGCTGGCGATAGGGCACCGGCTTGCGGTTGCCGGTGGCCGCCGCCGTGGCCAGCACGTTCTCGATGGCGTTGGCGCGCACGCCCAGCGGCGCCAGCTTCTCCAGCAAGGTGGTGGCCGCGGCGCGGCTGGGTTCGTCGTACACCTGCAGGTACAGGCGCACGTCCTGGCAGGCGGCCGCGGCGGCCTGGGCCGGTGCCGAGGCCGCAGGAGCCGCCGCCCTCGGTCATGCCGTAATATTCGACCAGGCCGCCCGGCCAGCGCTTCAGCACGTCGGCCTTGATCTCCGGGGAGAACGGCGCGCTGGTCGAGAACTTCATCTTGAAGCTGGAGAGGTCGTAGCTGTCGAAATCGGCCCGCTCCATGATCCGGCGGTACTGC
>JAKFEA010000278.1:0-31457 GCA_036675905.1 Acidovorax sp.
CCTGAAGCACCGCGGCGTGATCTGCGAGAAGTGCGGCGTCGAAGTCACGCAGACCAAGGTGCGCCGCGAGCGCATGGGCCACATCGACCTGGCCGCGCCCTGCGCCCACATCTGGTTCCTGAAATCCCTGCCTTCGCGCCTGGGCCTGGTGCTGGACATGACGCTGCGCGACATCGAGCGCGTGCTGTACTTCGAGGCCTACGTCATCACCGATCCCGGCATGACCCCGCTGAAGAAGTTCGGCATCATGTCCGAGGACGACTACGAGGCCAAGCGCAAGGAACACGGTGACGAGTTCGTCGCCAAGATGGGCGCCGAAGGCATCAAGGACCTGCTGGAAGGCATCGACATCGACCTCGAGATCGAGAAGCTGCGCGGCGACCTGACCGGCTCCGAAGTCAAGGTCAAGAAGAACGCCAAGCGCCTGAAGGTGCTGGAAGCGTTCAAGAAGTCGGGCATCAAGCCCAACTGGATGGTGATGGACGTGCTGCCGGTGCTGCCGCCGGACCTGCGTCCGCTGGTGCCGCTGGACGGCGGCCGTTTCGCCACCTCCGACCTGAACGACCTGTACCGGCGCGTCATCAACCGCAACTCGCGCCTCAAGCGCCTGCTGGAGTTGAAGGCGCCCGAGATCATCGCGCGCAACGAAAAGCGCATGCTGCAGGAGGCCGTGGACAGCCTGCTGGACAACGGCCGTCGCGGCAAGGCCATGACGGGCGCCAACAAGCGCGCGCTGAAGTCGCTGGCCGACATGATCAAGGGCAAGAGCGGCCGCTTCCGCCAGAACCTGCTGGGCAAGCGCGTCGACTACTCGGGCCGCTCGGTCATCACCGTGGGCCCGACCCTCAAGCTGCACCAGTGCGGCCTGCCCAAGCTGATGGCGCTGGAGCTGTTCAAGCCCTTCATCTTCTCGCGGCTGGAGGCGATGGGCATCGCCACCACCATCAAGGCGGCCAAGAAGGAAGTGGAATCCGGCACGCCGGTGGTCTGGGACATCCTCGAGGAGGTGATCAAGGAGCACCCGATCATGCTGAACCGGGCGCCCACGCTGCACCGGCTGGGCATCCAGGCGTTCGAGCCGATCCTGATCGAAGGCAAGGCCATCCAGCTGCACCCGCTGGTGTGCGCCGCCTTCAACGCCGACTTCGACGGCGACCAGATGGCCGTGCACGTGCCGCTGTCGGTGGAAGCGCAGATGGAAGCCCGCACGCTGATGCTGGCGTCCAACAACGTGCTGTTCCCCGCCAACGGCGAGCCGTCCATCGTGCCCTCGCAGGACGTGGTGCTGGGCCTGTACTACACGACGCGCGAGCGCATCAATGCCAAGGGCGAGGGCATGATCTTCGCCGACGTCGGCGAGGTGCAGCGCGCGCTGGACTCGGGCACCGTCGAGCTGACCGCCAAGGTCAGCGTGCGCCTGACCGAGTGGGCCAGGGACAGGACCACCGGCGAATTCGCGCCGTCCACCAGCCTGGTGGACACCACCGTGGGCCGCTCGCTGCTGTCGGAGATCCTGCCCAAGGGCCTGCCGTACGCGCTGATCAACAAGGCGCTCAAGAAGAAGGAGATCAGCAAGCTGATCAACGCCTCCTTCCGCAAGTGCGGCCTGAAGGAGACCGTGGTCTTCGCCGACAAGCTGCTGCAGAACGGCTTCCGCCTGGCTACCAAGGCCGGCATCTCGATCGGCATCGACGACATGCTGGTGCCCCAGGAGAAGTACCGCATCATCGAGGACGCCGAGAAGGAAGTGAAGGACATCGAGCAGCAGTACGTCTCGGGCCTGGTCACCGCCGGCGAGCGCTACAACAAGGTGGTCGACATCTGGGGCAAGGCGGGCGACGCCGTGTCCAAGGTGATGATGGACCAGCTGCGCAAGGAAAGGACCATCGACCGCCACGGCAACGAAGTGGACCAGGAGTCCTTCAACTCCATCTACATGATGGCGGACTCCGGCGCCCGTGGCTCGGCCGCCCAGATCCGGCAGCTCGCGGGCATGCGCGGCCTGATGGCCAAGCCGGACGGCTCGATCATCGAGACGCCGATCACGGCCAACTTCCGCGAAGGCCTGAACGTGCTGCAGTACTTCATCTCCACGCACGGCGCCCGCAAGGGCCTGGCCGACACGGCGCTGAAGACCGCCAACTCCGGTTACCTGACGCGCCGCCTGGTCGACGTGACGCAGGACCTGGTCGTCACCGAAAACGACTGCGAGACCACCGATGGTTCGCTGATGCGCGCCATCGTCGAGGGCGGCGAGGTGATCGAGTCGCTGCGTGACCGCATCCTGGGCCGTACCGCGGCCGAGGACGTGCTGCACCCGGAGAGCCGGCAGGTCATCGTGCCGGCCGGCAACATGCTGGACGAGGACGCGATCGAGGAGCTGGAAACCGCCGGCGTCGACGAGGTGAAGGTCCGCACCGCGCTGACCTGCGCCACCCGCTTCGGCCTGTGCGCCAAGTGCTACGGCCGCGACCTCGGCCGCGGCGGGCTGGTGAACGTCGGCGAGGCGGTCGGCGTGATCGCCGCCCAGTCGATCGGCGAGCCCGGCACGCAGCTGACCATGCGCACGTTCCACATCGGCGGCGCCGCCTCGCGTGCGGCCATCGCCTCCAGCGTGGAAGCCAAGTCCAACGGCGTGATCGGCTTCAACAGCACGATGCGCTACGTGACCAACGGCAAGGGTGAACTGGTGGTGATCGCCCGCTCCGGCGAGGTCATCATCCACGACGAGCACGGCCGCGAGCGCGAGCGGCACAAGGTGCCGTACGGCGCCACGCTGACGGTGAAGGCCGACCAGCAGGTCAAGGCCGGCACCATCCTGGCCAACTGGGATCCGCTGACCCGCCCGATCATCACGGAGTTCGCCGGCCAGGTGAAGTTCGAGAACGTCGAGGAAGGCCTGACGGTGGCGCGCCAGGTCGACGAGGTCACCGGCCTGTCGACGCTGGTCGTGATCGACCCGAAGCGCCGCGGCTCGGCCAAGGTGGTTCGCCCGCAGGTCAAGCTGATCGACGCGTCGGGCGCCGAGGTGAAGATCCCCGGCACCGACCACGCGGTGACCATCGGCTTCCAGGTCGGCGCCCTGATCCAGGTGCGCGACGGCCAGGACGTGGCGCCCGGCGAAGTGCTGGCCCGCATCCCGATCGAAGGCCAGAAGACCCGCGACATCACGGGCGGCCTGCCGCGCGTGGCCGAGCTGTTCGAGGCCCGCTCGCCCAAGGACAAGGGCATGCTGGCCGAGATGACCGGCACGGTGTCGTTCGGCAAGGAGACCAAGGGCAAGATCCGGCTGGTCATCACCGATCCGGAAGGCAACGAGTGGTCCGAGCTGGTGCCCAAGGAGAAGAACGTCCTGGTGCACGAAGGCCAGGTGGTCAACAAGGGCGAGAGCATCGTGGACGGCCCGGCCGACCCGCAGGACATCCTGCGCCTGCTGGGCATGGAAGAACTGGCCCGCTACATCGTCGACGAGGTGCAGGACGTGTACCGCCTGCAGGGCGTGAAGATCAACGACAAGCACATCGAGGTGATCGTTCGCCAGATGCTGCGCCGCGTCGTGGTCGAGAACCCGGGCGAGTCCGGCTACATCGCCGGCGAGCAGGTCGAGCGCTCCGAGATGCTGGACACCAACGACGCCCTGCGCGCCGACAGCAAGGTGCCCGCCACCTACAGCAACCTGCTGCTGGGCATCACCAAGGCCTCGCTGTCGACCGACTCGTTCATCTCCGCGGCGTCCTTCCAGGAAACCACGCGCGTGCTGACCGAGGCGGCCATCATGGGCAAGCGCGACGAGCTGCGCGGCCTGAAGGAGAACGTCATCGTCGGCCGCCTGATCCCGGCGGGCACCGGCATGGCCTACCACCAGGCGCGCAAGGCCAAGGACCAGATGGACGAGGCCGAGCGCCGCGCCATCGCTGACGCCGAAGCGGCCGAGCTGGCCGGCGTGACGGCCGAAGCCGGTGGACCGGAAGCCGAGGGCGGCCCGACCGAGTAAGCGCTTCGCTTCCGGTCTGTCCCCGAAGCTTCACTACACTGGGCGCCCCATCCGCACATGCGGGTGGGGCGCTTTTTCATTGCTTGCCCGCATGTCCAACTCCGTCATGACCTGGGTCGCCGCGGCCGTGCTGCTGTTCTGGGCCGTGGGCGCCTACAACCGGCTGGTGCGCCTGCGTGGCGATGCCGGCGCCAGCTTCGCCGACCTCGACACGGAGCTCGCGCGCCAGGTGCAGCTGGTGCAGCAGCTGCTGCCCGATGACGGGGAGCACCCGGCCTCGCTGTTCGACGGCATGGAGGGCTCGTTCTGGGGCGGCTTGCAGGGCGCGGCGGCGCAGCTGGAAGCCTCGTTGGCTTCGGCGCGCCACAAGCCGCTGGCTCCGGACCGGATTGCGGCGCTGGCGGCCGCGCAGTCGGTACTGGCCATGGCCTGGGAGCGCGCCGAGCGCGAGGATGCGCACGACCTCGCCGGTCCGCGCCTGCCCGAGACCCTGACCGTGCGGCGCGCGCACATGACCGCGCAGTGCGCGGCCGCCGCCGAGCGATTCACCGGGGCCGTGCAGGCGTACAACGACGGCATCGCCCAGTTCCCGGCCTTGCTGCTGGCCTGGCTGTTCGGCTTCCGCCCCGGTCGCGGCATCGAAGCGATGCCGGGCATCCGCGCAACGGCTCTCTGAGCCACGGATTGGGCCCACACGCATGCCGGCACCGCCGTCCCGCCCATCCGGGCCCAGCGAGCGCGGGGCCGGTTCCTCGCTTCCCCTCTGGCGGCAACTGCAGGCCGCGGCTTCCGTGGTGCAGGCGGTGCGCGCAGGCGAGTCGGCCACGCCGGCGCTGGCGCGCGTACCGGCCGACCTGCGCGCAGCCGCGCAGGCGCTGTCCTTCCACGCGCTGCGGCAGATGGGCCGCGCCGAGGCGCTGCGGCGGCAACTGGCCCGTCGCGTCCCGCCAGCCGACGCCGATGCGCTGCTGTGCACCGCGCTGGCGCTGTGCTGGCGCGAAGACGGGGCGCCGTATGAGCCCTTCACGCTGGTCGACCAGGCGGTGGAAGCGGCCAAGCGCTCGCCGGCCACGGCGGCGCAGTCCGCCTTCCTCAACGCCTGCCTGCGCCGGTTCCTGCGCGAGCGCGACAAGTTGGTGGCGACCACCGACGGCGACCCGGTCGCGATGTGGAACCATCCGCGCTGGTGGATCGAGCGCCTGCAAAAGGACCACCCGCAGCAATGGCAGGCCATCCTGCGGGCCGGCAACAGCCAGCCGCCGATGACACTGCGGGTCAACGTGCGGCGCAGCAACCGGCCGGCGCTGCTGCAGTCCTGGCGCGATGCCGGCATGGAAGCGTCGGCCATTGGCGAGGACGGCCTCACGCTGGCGAAACCGCGCCCCGTGCAGGACATCCCCGGGTTCCGCGAAGGGCGGGTGTCGGTCCAGGACGCAGCCGCCCAGCTGGCGGCGCCGCTGCTGCTGGAGGGCCTGCTGCCATCGCCCGGGCAGCCCTTGCGCCTGCTCGATGCCTGCGCGGCGCCCGGCGGCAAGACGGCCCACCTGCTGGAGCGGGTCGACGCCGACCTCACGGCGCTCGAAGTCGACCCGCAGCGCGCCGAGCGCATAGCCGACACCCTCCAGCGGCTGGGCCTGTCGGCTCGCATCGTCACCGCCGATGCCGGCGCGGTGCACGACTGGTGGGACGGGCAACCTTTCGACGGCATCCTGCTGGACGCACCCTGCACCGCATCGGGCATCGTGCGCCGCCATCCCGACGTGCGCTGGTTGCGCCGGCCGGGCGACGTGGCCCGGCTCGCGGCGCAGCAGGACCGGCTGCTGGAGGCACTGTGGCCCTTGCTGCGCCCCGGCGGCCGCCTGCTGTACTGCACCTGCTCGGTGTTCCGCGAGGAGGGCGAGCAGCGCGCGCAGGCGTTTGTTGCACACAACAAAGCGGCGGTTTTGCTGCCGGCGCCAGGCCATTTGCTGCCCTCATCGGCGGCCGCGGGCGAAGCCGTCCGGGACAATCCGGAGGGTGACCACGACGGGTTCTTCTACGCGCTGCTGGAAAAGCGCGCTGCGCCGGCTGCTTGAGCGCGGCTGGGGCGCGCTTGCGCTGGCCTTGGCGCTGGCCCTGGCAGCCGCGCCCGCCCGCGCCGAAGTCGCGGAGGTCACGCAGTTGCGGCTGGAGCGATCCGAAGAAGGGGTGCTGCTGAGCGCCAGCGTGCGATTCGAGTTGCCGCCGCCGGTGGAGGACGCGCTGCTCAAGGGCATCCCGATGTTCTTCGTGGCGGATGCCTCGCTGCTGCGCGACCGTTGGTACTGGTACGACAAGCACGTGGCCGGCGCTTCTCGCTACATGCGGCTGTCCTACCAGCCGCTCACGCGCCGCTGGCGCTTGCAGGTGTCGCCCACGCCGATCGGCAGCTCGGGCCTGGCGCTCGGCCAGACCTTCGACAGCCAGGAGGAGGCCTTGGCCGCCATCCAGCACGTCTCGCGCTGGAAGATCGCCGAGCTCGCGGACCTGGAGCCGGACGCCCGCTACAGCGTGGACTTCCGCTTCCGGCTCGACGTGTCGCAGCTGCCGCGGCCGTTCCAGATCGGCGCGGTCGGACAGTCCGACTGGAGCCTGACCGCCGCGCGCACGCAGCGGCTGGCGCTGGAGAACGTCCGCTGATGGACCCGCAGGCTTCGGGCCCGCCGCGGCCCACTTTCGGCAGCCAGCGCGCGGTGCGCTGGGCCCTGCTGGTGGGCGCCGCGGTGGTGACCGCGATCGGCATCGTGCTGCTGTTCCTGCTGACGCAAGCCACCGGCAACCGCGAGCTGTACGAGCGCAACTACGGCCGCCTGTTCGCGCTGAACATGGTGGTGGCCGGACTGCTGCTGCTGGTGATCGGCTGGGTGGTGGTGCGGCTGTGGTCGCGGGTGCGGCGCGGCAAGTTCGGCAGCCGGCTGCTGGTCAAGCTGGCCATGATCTTCGCGCTGGTGGGCTTCCTGCCCGGGCTGCTGATCTACGTGGTGTCGTACCAGTTCGTCTCGCGCTCGATCGAGAGCTGGTTCGACGTGAAGGTGGAAGGGGCGCTCGATGCGGGACTGAGCCTGGGCCGCTCGACACTGGACACACTGGCGGCCGATCTCGCCAACAAGACCCGCATCGCCGCCACCCAGCTGGCCGAGGTGCCCGACACTTCGGCGCCGCTGGCCATGGAGCGCATGCGCGAGCAACTCGCCGCCAACGACCTGATCCTGTGGAGCGGCAACGGCCAGCTGGCCGCCAGCGCGGGGCAGTCGCGCTTCCTGCTCAACCCCGAGCGACCGACGCCGCAGCAATTGCGGGCGGCACGCAACCAGCGATCCATGTCCGTCATCGAGGGGCTGGAGGATCCCAGCCCCGGCGCAGTGAGCCAGGCTCGCATCAAGGCCCTGGCGGTGGTGCCCAGCGGCCTCGGCCTGGTGGGCGAGCCCCGGGTGCTGCAAGCCACCCAGAGCCTGCCGCCCACCCTGGTCGCCAATGCGATCGCGGTGCAGGAGGCCTATCGCGAGTACCAGGAGCGCGCGCTGGCGCGCGAGGGGCTGCGCCGCATGTACATCGGCACGCTGACGCTGAGCCTGTTCCTGGCCGTGTTCGGCGCGGTCTTCCTGGCGGTGCTGCTGGGCAACCAGCTCGCCCGGCCGCTGCTGTTGCTGGCGGCCGGCGTGCGCGAGGTGGCGGCGGGCGACCTGTCGCCCAAGCCGGTGCTGCTGGGCAAGGACGAACTGGGCGGGCTGACGCGGTCGTTCGCCGAAATGACGCAGCAGCTCGCCGACGCGCGCACGGCCGTCGACCAGAGCATGGTGCAGGTCAACGCCGCCCGTGCGCACCTGCAGACCATCCTGGACAACCTGACCGCCGGCGTGATCGTGCTGGACGAGCAGGGCCGCATCGACACCGCCAATCCCGGGGCCGCGCGCATCCTGCGCGTGCCGCTGTCCACGCACCAGGGCCAACCGCTCGCCGCCGTGCCGGGGCTGGAGGCGTTCGGCGCCGCACTGCTGGCGCAGTTCGAGGAGTTCATCAACGAGCAGCGTCCGCAGGGGCCGGACCACTGGCAGCAGTCGTTCGAGCTCAACCCGGCGCAGGCCGGCTCGCCGGCGCAGAGCTCGGCCATCACGCTAGTGGCGCGGGGCGCGCTGATGCCGGGCGACGAGCCGGGCACCACGGCCCGGCTGGTGGTGTTCGACGACATCTCGGAGATCGTCTCGGCCCAGCGGGCGCAGGCCTGGGGCGAGGTGGCGCGGCGGCTGGCGCACGAGATCAAGAACCCGCTGACGCCGATCCAGCTGTCGGCCGAGCGGCTGGCGCACAAGCTGGGCAACAAGGTGGCCGAGCCCGAGCGCGCCGTGCTGCACAAGTCGGTGCAGACCATCGTCGACCAGGTCGACGCGATGAAGCGGCTGGTCAACGAGTTCCGCGACTACGCGCGCCTGCCGGCGGCCGAGCTCAAGCCGCTGGACCTGAACGGCCTGCTGTCCGACGTGCTGCACCTGTACGTGCGCGAGGGCGAGGCCGGCGCAGGCGCCCACGTGCCGGTGCGGGCCGAACTCGATCCGGCGTGCCCGCCCATCCTGGGCGACGCGCAGCAGCTGCGGCAGGTGGTCCACAACCTGCTGCAGAACGCGCAGGACGCCACCGAAGGCTCGGCGCGCAAGGAGGTGCTGGTGCGCACGCAGTGGAATGCCGCCAACCGGCGCGTGCGGCTGCTGGTGCAGGACAGCGGCACCGGCTTTCCCGACTACATCCTCAAGCGCGCGTTCGAGCCTTACGTCACGACCAAGGACAAGGGCACCGGGCTGGGCCTGGCGGTGGTCAAGAAGATCGCCGACGAGCATGGCGCCCGCATCGACGTGAAGAACCGGGTCGAGGAGGGCATCGTCCTGGGGGCTCAAGTCTCGCTATCATTCGCAGTTGCGGCCTGACAACACCCTGGCGGCGCTGCATTCGAAAGCAACATGGCAAATATTCTGGTGGTCGACGACGAACTGGGGATCCGGGACCTGCTGTCGGAGATCCTCAACGACGAAGGCCACACGGTGGAGCTGGCGCAGAACGCTGCCCAGGCGCGCTCCGCCCGTGCCGCCACCCGGCCCGACCTGGTGCTGCTGGACATCTGGATGCCGGACACCGACGGCGTCACGCTGCTCAAGGAATGGTCCAGTACCGGCCAGCTGACCATGCCCGTGATCATGATGAGCGGCCACGCCACCATCGAGACCGCCGTCGAGGCCACCAAGATCGGCGCCCAGTCCTTCCTCGAGAAGCCGATCACGCTGCAGAAGCTGCTCAAGGCGGTGGAGGCGGCGCTGTCGCGCGAGTCGGCCGGCGGCAACGGCCCGGTGCTGCGACCCAAGCCCGGTCCCGGCTACATCTCGCCACCGCCCGCGGCGATGGCCGACCTGACGGTGGAAGCCGCCATGACCGGCGGCCAGACCATCCCGGCGCCGGTGGAGATGGGCCCGCAGGCGCGCCAGACCTTCGAGCTGGACAAGCCCCTGCGCGACGCGCGCGACGAGTTCGAGAAGTGTTACTTCGAGTTCCACCTGGCCAAGGAAGGCGGCTCCATGACCCGCGTGGCCGAGAAAACGGGGCTGGAGCGCACGCACCTTTACCGCAAGCTCAAGCAGCTGGGCGTGGACCTCTCGCGCGGAAAGCGCACAGGGGGCTAGGCTATAATTTCCGGCTCACGGCCCGGTAGCTCAGTTGGTAGAGCAGCGGATTGAAAATCCGCGTGTCGGTGGTTCGATTCCGCCCCAGGCCACCACCTTTGAAACCCGCATGGAATCCTGATTTCATGCGGGTTTCGTCTTTCCGATGCGCTTGCCCGCTGGCCTGATCCGCGTGCTCCTGGGGTAGCTCGTGTACTGGTCTCGCTCTTCGTGCCAGGCTACAAGAAGAGGGCACAAAGTGTCTCTCTACAATCGAGGGTAGACACCCTACCTGATCACGCACTTGGCGCCACGGCACCGGAAGACGCGTGCCAGCCCGCGAGGGGCACCCACCACTCCTATGGCAGATTCCTTTTCGTACGAACAACTGATCGCGTCCGGCGAGGGGCGGCTCTTCTCGCCCGACAGCGGCCGTCTGCCGCTGCCGCCGATGCTGATGTTCGACCGCATCACCCATATCGACAGCGACGGCGGAGCACACGGCTTGGGCCTGATTCGCGCCGAACTCGACGTGCGTCCCGATCTGTGGTTTTTTGCCTGCCATTTCCAGGGCGATCCCGTCATGCCGGGCTGCCTGGGGCTGGATGCGATGTGGCAGTTGATCGGTTTCTACCTGACCTGGCTGCGCTTGCCGGGCCGGGGGCGCGCGCTGGGTGCGGGCGAGGTCAAGTTCACTGGCGAAGTGGGGCCTGGCGCCAGGCTCGTCACCTACGAGATCGATATCAAGCGCGTCATCAAGCGCAAACTCGTCATGGCCATCGGCGATGCCCGCCTGCTGGTCGACGGCCAGGAAATCTACGTGGCGAGCGACCTGCGTGTCGGCCTGTTCAAGAAGGACGACGCCCCGGCTGCTGCCCCAGCGACAGGAGAGACTTCATGAGACGCGTGGTGATCACGGGCACGGGCATCGTCTCGTGCATTGGCAACGACAAGGCGACGGTCACCGCGTCGCTGCGGGACAGCCGACCGGGCATCCGCGCCATGCCGGAATTTGCCGAAATGGGCCTGCGCAGCCAGGTGGCAGGCGTGCCGCAGATCGATCTGGAAGCGCTGATCGACCGCAAGCAGTTGCGTTTCATGGGCGACGCCGCGGCGTACGCGCATGTGTCGCTGCAGGACGCCATTGCCGAATCGGGGCTGACGCCCGGGCAGGTGTCGCACCCGCGCACCGGCCTCATCATGGGTTCGGGCGGCGGCTCGCCGGCCAACCAGATCGAGTCGGCCGACATCCTGCGCAGCAAGGGCATTCGCCGTGTCGGGCCCTACCAGGTGACGCGGTGCATGAGCTCCACGGTGTCGGCCTGCCTCTCGACCAACTTTGCCATCAAGGGCATCAACTACTCCATCACCTCGGCCTGCAGCACCTCGGCGCACTGCATTGGCGCTGCCGCGCAGCAGATCGCGTGGGGCATGCAGGACGTGATGTTTGCCGGTGGGGGCGAGGAAGTCAGCTGGGGAATGGGCATGTTGTTCGATGCCATGGGCGCGATGTCCAGCGCCTACAACGCGACGCCCGAGAAAGCTTCGCGCGCCTACGACGCCAACCGCGACGGTTTCGTGCTCTCGGGTGGGGGCGGCGCCGTCGTCCTGGAGAGCCTGGAGCACGCACAGGCGCGCGGCGCCACCATCCTGGGAGAAGTCGTCGGCTTTGGCGCGACCTCCGATGGAGCCGATATGGTCGCGCCCTCGGGCGACGGCGCGATTGCCTGCATGCGGCAGGCGATTGCCGGGCTCGAGCAGCCGATCGATTACATCAACACCCACGGCACTTCGACGCCGGTGGGCGACGTACCGGAGCTGCGCGCCATCAAGGCCGTGTTTGGCGACGCGATTCCACGGTTCTCGTCCACCAAGTCGCTCACCGGCCACTCGCTGGGCGCTACCGGCGTGCAGGAAGCGATCTATTGCCTGCTCATGCTGCAACAGGGTTTCATCGCCGGCTCGGCCAACATCGAAACCCTGGACCCGGCCGCCGAAGGCATGCCGCTGGTGCGCACCACGGTGGATGCGCCGATCCGCACGGCGCTCTCCAACAGCTTTGGTTTTGGCGGCACCAACGCCAGCCTGGTGCTGCGCCGCTGGGACGGCGCCTGAAAGGCCGGGTGCCCCTGCGCCTTGGCGCCAGTTGCACCTGACCCAGCGGCTGAACGAGGAAGTCTGACCGGTTGCCCCATGCCGTTGTTGCACGGCATCGGGACGTCAGTAGGGCAATAGCCCGATAGGGCCAGTCACTGCGCTTTCAGGCGCGCACAATCCCCCAAGTCATCGTGGAGAGGAAGCCATGAAAGGATTCCTGTCGCGCTTCGCCCCGCTCCTGCTGGAGTCGGAGCCCTTGGCCGCGGGCATCGCAGGGGCTGCGCTCCTGCTGGTGATCTGGTTCTCGGGGTACTGACCTCGGAGCGCAATTGCGACTTCAGCCGCTCGCTTGCGCCGCGGCCGGGCGCATCAGTTCGCGCGTCGCGTGGGCCAGCCAGGCGATGCCCACGACGGCACAAGCCGCGATCAACCCCTGCCCTACCCGGATCTGGTCGTCCAGCAGGTAGGCGTTGCATACCCGCAATGGCGAGTCGATGAAGAGTTGCCCCGCCATGGCGGTCATCGGCAGCATGTTGCCCAGGAAGAAGAACTGCCCCAGCAGCCCCGACCTGGCCCACGACAGCCGCAGCGCCGCGCCGGCGGCGAGCAGGGCGATCCACTTGGCCACCTCGATCCGCATGTCCACCAGGGCAAGGTCCAGCAGGCGCGGAATCATCAGCAGTGCCAACAGCAGGGCGGCGGCGAGCAGGCCGGTGAGGCCGTAGGCGTTCCAGCGCTGCAGCCTGTCTTCGACCGGGCTTGGCAGGCTGCCCGTCAGCAGATAGCCCGCCAGCACGACCAGCGGGAACTGCAGCAGCATGTGCAGGCTCATGCTGCCTTCCAGCAGCTGCCGCGCCGGCGGCAGTGCGAGCACGAGGAGCAAGCCGCAGGCAAGGCTGGGTGCCCACCGGCGCAGAAGCGCAAGCCGCACCATCACAGCTGACCCTCGGCAGCCAGATGCCGCGCGTAGTCCAGCGCCATCTGCTGCTCCGCCAGGTCGAAGATGCGGATCAGCCGCCCCTGTGCATCGACCACCAGCAGCGCGCCGTTGTGCTGGAAGTCACCGCGGCCGTCCGGCACCACCACGACCTGGAACAGGTCCAACAGCTGCCGGGTGTCCGCAGCGCCCGGCACACGCACGAAGCGCCAGAGCGCAGGGTCGGCGTTCATCAGCTTGGTCGAATACCACTGCAGCCGCTCCACCGTGTCGCGCTTCGGATCGAACGTGACGGACAACAGTCGTACGCCGGCACCCCTGGGCTCCTCGCGCAACGTCGCCTGCATCTGCTGGAAGGTGTTGCCCAGCGCGAGGCACAGGCTCTCGCAGTGGGTGTAGATGAACTCGACGATCGTGACGTGGCCGCTGCCGGCCAGCAACTCGCGCAGGTCGCGCTCCGCGACGTGCGCCCCCTGGATCGGAACGGCGGGGACGGCTACCGGTTGCTGCAGCACCTCCAGGCGCCGAGCGCCTTCTGCGGTCCACACCTGGAAGCCGTGCGTGAGCCAGCCGGCGCCGAACCAGGCCCCCAGCGCCAGCACGGCACAGGCAATGGACGTGCGCAGCATCAGCCTGCCTCGACCTTGGCGGGCCGATGGATGCGGATGCGCCGGGGCGCCCCCGGCGCAGGCGGCAGCACGTCGGCCAGGGTGTGCGAGTCCAGGTAGTCCATGAACTGGTGCAGCGCGCCGTCCATGATGCCGGTCAGCTCGCAGTTGCCCGTGAGCGAACAGGTGTTCCCGGTGGAGAAGCACTCCACGATGAAGAAATCGGGCTCCATGGTGCGCACCACGTCCCCCAGCCGGATCTGCTCCGGCGCGCGGGCCAGCTGGATGCCGCCGCCCTTGCCCCGCGAGGTCTGCAGCCAACCCGCCAGCGCGAGTTGATGGGTGATCTTCATCAGGTGGGTCTCGGAAATCCGGTACACATTGGCCACCTCGGCGATGTTGCAACGCCGCTCCGGGTGCTGCGCCACGTAGATCAGCAGGCGCACCGCGTAGTCGGTCATGTGCGCGAGCCGCATGGCGCCCTTTCGCGATCAGTTGCTGCCGGCGGCCAGCGCCTTCAGCCCGGCGTCGCCGTCGAACGGCTGGTCGCGGACGACCGCCTTGCGCTCGGCGGCGAACAGCGTGGCATCCACCGGCTCGGCCTTGTTCGACCAGCTCGAGCGCACGTAGCTGGCCACTGCCGCCAGTTCCGCGTCACCGAGCTGCGCAAACGCCGGCATCGCGCCCTTGTAGGTGGCGCCTTTCACCGTCAATTCGCCGGCGACGCCGTGCAGCAGGATGTTGGCCAACACGCGCGGCTCGCCGCTGACCCACTCGGACCCGTCCAGCGGCGGGAACACGTTCGGCAGTCCGGCGCCGGTGGCCTGGTGGCAGGCCACGCAGTTGGCGGTGTAGACCTGCTTGCCGTCGACGACGGCGCCGGCCGGGGGACCCGACAGATCCGCCACGGTGCGCTGGTCGCCCAGCGCGGCCGCGCCGAACGGCTCCGACAACAGGATGTAGCCGACGCCGGCCAGAACCATCGCCAGCGTCACGCCGGCCACGATCAAGGGGATCGGCTGGCTGCGCTCGGTCGGTTCGGCCTCTTCGCGCAGCTGCGCCGGCGTGGGTGGGGGGGCTTGTGTGGCCATGCGGTGCCTCCTTCGTTCAGCGCGCGGCTGCCGCCGCCGGTGCGGGCAGCACCGGGTAGGTGTGGTCCAGGCCCTGCATGTACTTCACCAGGTCCAGCGCCTCGGGCGTGGGCACCACCACCTGGTCGACCCGCGGTCCGTAGCCGGGCGGCAGCGCAATGGGCTGGTCGCCTTCCCGCTTGGCTTCCTCGGCGTCCTTGATGCGGAACAGGTAGGGGTAGGCCGGCATGATCGAGTCCTTCACGTAGGCGCGCGGCTGGTACAGGTGGCCCAGGTGCCAGTCCTTGCTCGGCTGGCGCGCGCCGATGTTGAACAGGTCGGGCCCGGTGCGCATGCTGCCCAGCAGGTGCGGCTTGTCGTAGACGTAATCGCCCGGCACCGAAGCCCGCCCCCAGCCGCGTTCGAAGTCGGGCGCGAGCGCGCGGTCGCGCGGCTGCTGGGTGTGGCAATACACGCAGCCGTTGGCCACGTAGACCGCGCGGCCGCGCAGTTGCGCGTCGGTGTAGGGCTTGAGCTTGGGCGGCGGCGTGATGTCGCGGGCCTGCACATACGGCAGCACCACCAGGGCGGCGGTGGCGACGCCCAGCGCCACCATGGCGCCGGCGGCGAGCTTGATTTCATTTTCCATACGCAGGCTCCAGGTGGTGGCGAGCGCCGAACAGGGCGGCGCCGGTGCGCATGGGACCGAAGCGCAGCGCCATGGCCATGAAGTGGCCGACGAAGACCAGGTGCGACAGCACCAGCAGGCCGCCGCCGATCGAGCGCCACTGCAGGTAGGGCAGGGTGAGGGTCACCGATTCCATGAAGGTGCGCGCCGGATCCAGCATGGCCAGGCCCTGCAGCCAGCCGCCGATGGTCAGCGAGACGAAGTAGATGCCGATGCCGATGGCCGACAGCCAGAAGTGAACGGTGATCAGCCTGGGGAACGGCCATTCCCAGTTCAGCACGCGCGGCATCATGAAGTAGATGGCGCCGAACAACACCATGCTGACGAATCCGTACGCGCCCAGGTGCGCATGGGCGACCGTGTAGTGGGTGAAGTGGGCGACGGCGTTGACGCTGCGCAGCGCCTCCATCGACCCCTGCAGCGAGGACGCCATGTACATCAGCCCGCCGAACATCATGAAGCGCAGCGTGGGCGACCAGCGCGCCAGGTGCATGCGCCCATGCAGGGTCAGGCCCATGTTGATGGTGAAGGCGATCACCGGGATCACCATCATCAGGCTCTGCACGATCGACAGCGTGATCAGCCAGCCCGGCACCGGGCCGCCGATCAGGTGGTGGCCGCCGACCTGGCCGTAGAAGAAGGCCAGCGTCCAGAATCCCAGGATCGACAGGTTGTACGAGCGCACCGGCCGGCCGATGATCTTGGGCAGGAAGTAGTAGATCGCCCCCACGCTCACCGGCGTGAACCACAGCCCCAGCACGTTGTGGCCGAACCACCAGTTCATGGTGGCCTGCTGCACGCCGGTGTGCACGCCCGGCAGCTTGGCCACCAGGTACAGCAACGTGATCCAGAAAAGGCCGGCCACCATGTACCAGGCGCTCACGTAGAGGTGCTCGGTCTTGCGGTTCACCAGGGTGTAGAGCACCGGCAGGATGATCATCACGAAGCCGGCCACGATGAACAGGCCGACCTGCCAGGGGATCTCCAGGTACTCCATGCCGTCGCTCCAGCCGGCGGCGATGGCGCCGATGCCGGCGGCGATGCCGGTGTTGATCAGCGCGCCGCCCAGCAGCGTCCAGACGGCGCCGTGCAGGTGGGTGCGCAGCAGCCGCGGGAGCAGCCACAGGATCATGCCGAGCGCGGCATTGGTGATCCAGCCGTAAAGCACCGCCTGCAGGTGCACGGTGCGGATGCGGCCGAAGGTGAGCCAGGGCTGCTGCACCAGCCAGTCGGGCACGTGCAGCTTGACCGACGCGGTCAGGCCGGCCATCGAGCCGAGCAGGAGCCAGAAGCAAGCGAAGGCCGCGAACATGAACACCGGGAAGGCGGTCGACTGGTCCGCCACCACGCGCGCCTGCAGGTCGCCCGGGTCGGCGTGGGGCAGCGGATCCGGATGGGCCGCCTGCTGGAACGAGCGCTGGCCCTCCTCGCGCAGGGCCGGGTCGTCCACCCGGCCGACCTCGCCGCGCGCGAAGATCACCGAGGCGGCCGACGGGTTCTCCACCAGCAGGCCCTTGCGCAGCGACCAGATGAAGACGAACAGTCCGATGATGGACAGCAGGAAAGCCCCGAGCAGGCTGATGACGGCGCTGTCCATCACACCACTCCTTCCGCCACGTCCATGCCGCGGCTGAGTCGCCAGCCGTACCATAGGCTGTCGGCGATCCGGTGCGCGAGCTGATCGGCCCGATGCTGCATCGCCGGGTTGCCCAGCGATGCCGTGGTGGTGGCGAACAGCGCCAGCCAGCGCCGGAACAGCTCGGCGCTCAGTTCCGGCAGCGCCACGTGCTTGGGCATGGGCGTGCCGCGGAAGCGCGCAGTCCCGCGCAGTGCCGAAGACCAGAAGTCCACCATCTTGGCCAGGTGCGGATCCCAGTCTCGGATGTGGGCATCGAACACGGGGCCGAGCGCGGGGTCCTGCCTGACCTTGGCATAGAAGCCGTGGACCAGGCGATGCACCTCTTCTTCGGTACAGAGATCGGGAGTGGGCATATAAGGGTTTCCTCGGAGGCGCATTTTAAGATTCGTCAAAGATTCATCTTCTAAGAAGCCTCTCCCCAAGCGCGGGCATTCCGGGAATTCGGGGCAATCCGGGTCGCGCGGGCGGTCGAAGCCAGCGCGTGGTAGTCGGGCGATGCCGGCTGGCCATGCAGCCGAACGGCTCCGCATTGAAGAACGCCTACGACCGACGGCTGTGCTCGCCTACCCTCCCGCGCGGCGGATCCGGCGACCCTCTTGAAGGGTCCAGTCGCAGCGGGAGACTTCCATGGAGCAGGTACGGGCAGCGCGCCGGCGCCGGTGGGCGGATGCCGGCGCTCCGCCGCCGGGCGGGCAATGGAGCATGGCCGATCGATGGCCCTTGCTCGTGTCCGTGCTGGCGGATGAACAGGCCGACCTCCTGCGTGCGGTGCAGGAGCATGTCGCGCAATCCGCGGGCGGCCGGCTCACGGCCCGCGACATGCAGGCGCTGCTGCAAGCGTCCGAGCGCCTGCAGCACGCCAGCCGGCGCGCCCAGCAGATCACGCGGCTTGCCGGCGGACGCGTGCGGCAGTTCCGCGAACGCATTGACCTGGGCGAAGTGGTGCTGGCCGTGCTGGCCGACCTCGGCATGGACCCGCTCGGCGGCGGCGCAATCGCCGAACTCGACCTGGCGCCCGGCGAAGCCTTCATGGATGCGTCGGCGGCGTACACGGTGGTCGAGTGCCTGCTGGCCTGGCTGCGGGTGCATGGCAGCGGGCTGGTGTTGAAGACCGAACCCGGCAGGGGCGCCGCCGGGCCTTTCCTGAGCGCGTTCGGTCCGCGCGCCAAGCCGGCCACGGCTGTCGGCGTCGGTCCGTCGCGCCGCCGCCTGGACGACGGCCTGGAGCTGTTGCTGCTGCAGCAAGCCGTCTGGGCCAACGGACTGACGCTGCGCGTCCTGGCCGGCGCCGACATCAGTGCCCGCGTCAGCTTTCCGCCGCCGAGCGCCGGCTCCGATGTCCTCGGCCGGCTCGAATTGCCGGCGCCGCAATCGGGCAGCGACGGCCGCCGCTGATTCTTCAGCGCGCGGCGCCCGCCTTGACCGCGTTGACCGCCGCTGCGCGCGGCCACGACAGGTTGATGGCCAGCCCGCCGATCACCAGGGCCGCCGCGGTCAACTTCCAGGCCGGCAGCGGTTCACCGAGCCACACGGCGGAAGCGCCCATGCCGAACACCGGAATCAGCAGCGCCAGCGGCGTGACGGTCGCCGCCGGGTAGCGCGAGAGCAGCCAGTTCCACGCGGCATACCCGAACAGCGAGTTGGCCCACGACTGCCACACCACCGCGGCCCACACGCCCGGGGTGGCCTGCCGCACCCCGGCCACGATCGCGTCCCAGCCTTCCATCGCGAGCGACAGCGCAAACAGCACCGGCACCGCGAAGGCGGAGGACCAGACCACATAGGCCACCATGTTGATGCTGCCGGCGCGCTTGGTCAGGATGTTGCCGCCGGCCCAGGTGGCGGCGGCGCCCAGCACCATCAGCAAGCCGGCGACCGTGGTGGTGGAGTCGGTGTGCCAGCCCACCACGGCCAGCCCGGCGGCCGATACCAGCACGGCCACGACCTGGAAGGCGCGCAACCGCTCGCCGGTCAGCCACATCGCCAGGCCGATGGTGAAGAACACCTGGGTCTGCACCACCAGCGAGGCCAGTCCGGGCGAGATGTGGCCGTTCATCGCGATGTACAGCAGGCCGAACTGGCCGGCGCCGATCAGCAGCCCATACCCCGCCAGGTTGGACAGGGCCACCCGCGGCCGGGGCAGGAAGAGGAATGCCGGGACCAGTGCGAGCGAGAAGCGCAGTGTCGCCAGCAGCAGGGGCGGCAGTGCATCCAGCGCCTCCCGGATCACGACGAAGTTGGTACCCCAGACGGCGACGACGACGAGCGCGAGCAGCGCGTGGGCAGGGGAGATCCGGGACATCGGCGCACAGCATAGGGCCTGCACCGGGGCTCATTCATGAAAAGTGCGGCGCACACTGATGCGCCGCCCGGCGGGCGAAGCCGCGCAAGCTACTGGCTCGATGCCCGTCCGTCCAGCCGGGCCTTCAGGAAGCCGCCGGTGCCGTAGCGCGTGACCCGGCTGTAGTAGCGGCTCGTCAGGCGTTGCACCATGGCCGTGTAATCGTCCAGCAGCGAGGGCAGCAGGCTGAAGTTGTCGTAATTCACGACCACAGCCACCCGCTGCTGCTGCGCCGCCAGCGGCTCCAGCAACTGCTGCACGGCCTGCTCGATCGCCTCGATGTCCCGCGGCGCCTGCACGTTCAGGCCTTCGAAGTTGATGAACAGCAGGCGGTGCTCGCGGTCCAGCTCGAGGCGCGAATCCAGCGGCCGCTCCAGCAGCCGCTCGCGCAAGCCGATGCTGCCCTCGCCGAACAGCGCGGCATCCATCAGTCGCAGGTCGGCCGCGATCTCGGGGCGAAACGCCATCTTCGAGAGGATGTCGCGCTCCAGGTCCACGCCCGGCGCGATCTCCACCAGCTCCAGCACGCCGTCGCCCCCGGCGCCGGGCGCCAGCCGGAACACGCAGCGCTCGGTGACGTACAGCACGCGCTGGCCGCGCCGCAGCGCCTCGCGGCCGCTGAAGGTCCGGTGCTCGACCTGCTCGACGAACTTGCGCAGGCTGCCGTCGCTGCCGATGTGCAGCTTGCCGGCCTCGACCTGCACGGCCAGGTCGCCGGCCGTGAAGGTGCCGACGAACACCACCGTCCTGGCGTTCTGGCTGATGTTGATGAAGCCGCCGGCGCCGGCCAGCCGGGGCCCGAACCTGCTCACGTTCAGGTTGCCGCGCGCATCGGCCTGGGCCAGGCCGAGCACCGCCAGGTCCAGCCCGCCGCCGTCGTAGAAGTCGAACTGGCTGGGCTGGTCGATGATGGCCTGGGCATTCGTGGCGGCGCCGAACGACAGGCCGCTGGCCGGCACGCCGCCGATCACGCCGGGCTCGGCGGTCAGCGTGAGCAGGTCGATCACGCGTTCCTCCGCCGCCACGGCGGCCACGCCCTCGGGCATGCCGATGCCCAGGTTCACCACGCTGTTGGCCCTGAGCTCCAGCGCGGCGCGCCGGGCGATGACCTTGCGCTCGCTCATGGGCATGGGCTTGAGGCTGTCCATGGGCACGCGCACTTCGCCGGAGTAGGCCGGGTTGTAGGCCTCGCTGAAGGTCTGCATGTGGTGCGCCGGGTCGGTCGCGACCACCACTGCATCGACCAGCACGCCGGGGACCTTGACCTGGCGCGGGTGCAGCGTGCCGCGCTCGGCGACGCGCTCGACCTGCGCGATCACGATGCCGCCGCAGTTGTGCGCGGCGGTGGCAATGGCCAGCGCCTCCAGCGTCAGCGCCTCGCGTTCCATGGTCAGGTTGCCGTCGGGGTCGGCCGTGGTGGCGCGGATGATGCCGACCGAGATCGGCAAGGCCTTGTAGAACAGGTACTCCTGCCCGTCGATCTCCAGCAGCCGCACCAGGTCCTCGGTGGTGCGCTCGTTGATGCGGCCGCCGCCGTGGCGCGGGTCGACGAAGGTGTCCAGCCCCACGCGCGTGAGCGTGCCCGGCTTGCCGGCGGCGATGTCGCGGAACAGGTGCGACAGCACGCCCTGCGGCAGGTTCCAGGCCTCGATGGCGTTGTCCACCGCCAGCTTCTGCAGCGCCGGCACCAGGCCCCAATGGCCGCCGATCACGCGCCGCACCATGCCGGCGTGGCCCAGGTGGTTGAGGCCGCGCTGCTTGCCGTCGCCCTGGCCGGCCGCATAGACCAGCGTCAGGTCGCGCGGCGAGCCGGCGCCGGTTTCGGATTGGGTGGAGAGGAACCGCGCCTCCAGTGCGACCGCGACTGCCTCGGCGAACCCGATGCCGACGAAGCCGCCGGTGGCGACCGTGTCGCCGTCGTGGATCAGCCGCACGGCTTCGGCGGCCGTGACGATCTTGTTGCGGCGCGCCGGCTGCCGGGCGAGTTCGTTGAAGTTGATGGCCATCCGGTGTTTCTCCCGCTGCGGATGATCGCCAATCGGCGGCACGCGGCGGCCTGCGGAAAACCCACCCGCGCGCGGTGGGCGGCGTGCCTGTCGGCCTGTGCTGACAGCAAGGCGGGCGCGGGGCCGAAGGCGTCCGCGCCGTCTCCGGTCCAGCATGGGAATGAGAGTCCTTGAACAGAGTCCTTGAACAGGAAAGGAAGTCACCATGCCCGCCGACACCACTCCCGATCCGCGCGACATGAAGCGCTCGCCTGCCGACCAGCGGATTCCGCAGGCCCCCGAAGAGCCTGCAGTGGGCTCGCTGGGCAAGTCCGAAGTTGCGAAACGGCCGTCGTTGCCGGACCAGCCGCGCGAGATGCCGGCCGACAGTGCTCGCGACCCGACCGCTGCGCCGGAGCCCAGCGCCAAGCCCTCGCCGGGCGAGGGCGACGGCGAATTGAACCGCGGCTGAACGCCCTCAGTCGCGCGTGACGCGCAGCACTTCTTCCGGCGAGGTGATGCCTTCGCGCACCAGCCGCTCGCCGTCTTCGCGCATCTGCGTCATGCCGGCGGCCATGGCCGCCTCGCGGATCTGCGATTCCGGCGCGCGGTTGTGGATCAGGGCCCGGATCGAGTCATCGGCCAGCATCAACTCGAACACGCCGGTGCGGCCCTGGTAGCCGCTCTGGCCGCATTCGCCGCAGCCGCGGCCGCCGCAGTGCGGGCACAGCTTGCGCACCAATCGCTGCGCCAGCACGCCCAGCAGCGAAGAGCTGAGCAGGAAGGGCTCGACGCCCATGTCGGTCAGGCGCGTGACGGCGCTCGGCGCGTCGTTGGTGTGCAGCGTGGCCAGCACCAGGTGGCCGGTGAGCGAGGCCTGGATCGCGATCTGCGCGGTCTCGTAGTCGCGGATCTCGCCGATCATGATCACGTCCGGGTCCTGCCGCAGGATGGCGCGCAGCGCCTTGGCGAAGTCGAGGTCGATCTTGGCGTTGACCTGGGTCTGGCCGATGCCGGCCAGCTCGTATTCGATCGGGTCCTCCACGGTCATGATGTTGCTGCTGGCGGCGTCCAGCCGCGACAGCGCCGCATAGAGGGTGGTGGTCTTGCCCGAGCCGGTGGGGCCGGTCACCAGGATGATGCCGTGCGGCTGCGTGATCAGGCCGAGGAAGCGTCGCAGAGTGTCGCCGGTCATGCCCACCGATTCGAGGCTCAGCTTGCTCTCGCTCTTGTCCAGCAGGCGCAGCACGGCGCGCTCGCCATGCGCGCTGGGCAGCGTGGACACGCGCACGTCGACCGCGCGGGTGCCGATGCGCAGCGAGATGCGGCCGTCCTGCGGCAGGCGCTTCTCGGAGATGTCCAGGTCGGCCATGATCTTCAGGCGCGAGATCAGCGCGGCGTGCAGCGCACGATTGGGCTGCACCACCTCGCGCAGGGTGCCGTCGACGCGGAAGCGCACCGACGAATGGCGCTCATAGGGCTCGATGTGGATGTCGCTGGCGCCGTCGCGCGCCGCCTGGGTCAGCAGCGCGTTGAGCATGCGGATGATGGGCGCGTCGTCGCTGGTCTCCAGCAGATCCTCCACCGCCGGCAGCTCCTGCATCATGCGCGACAGGTCGGCTTCGTTCTGCACCTCGCTGACCACCGTGGCCGCGCTCGATTCGCCCTGCGCATAGGCGGCGCTGATGCGCTGGGCCAGCGCGGTGGGGTCCAGCTGCTGCAGCGATCGCACCGGGAACTTGCGCATCACCTCGCTCCAGGCGCCGGGCGCCGGGCTGGCCCCGTGCCACAGGGTGAGAGCCGAGCCATCGTCCTCCAGCAGCAACTGCTGGCCGCGGGCGAAGCTGTAGGGCAGCGGGTAGCGGGCGGGCATCAGCGGGTCGGGGTGGGCGTGGCCGGTGCGGGTGGCAGCGGCGCCGGGGCGGCGGCGGGCGCGACGGGCACCGGTGTTCCGGGAGGAGCGGCATTCAGCATGCCCGCCGGCTCGACCGGCGCGGCCGGAGGCACCCGCGAAGCCGGCGCCGGCAGCATGGGCGCGGCATTGACCGGAACCACGGCGCTGGGGGCCGGCTGCGCGGCCTCCTGCTTCAGGCGCATCAGGTCATAGCGGTCCAGCGACAGCTCGTCGGTCTGGGCGGAGTCGCGCACCACCACCGGGCGCAGGAACACCATCAGGTTGGTCTTCTTGCGAGTGCGGGTCTCGCTGCGGAACAGGTTGCCGAACACCGGCACGTCGCCCAGGCCGGGCACCTTTTCCTGGTTGCCGGAGTACTCGTCCTGCAGCAGCCCGCCCAGCACCACGATGGCGCCGTCGTCCACCAGCACGTTGGACTCGATCGAGCGTTTGTTGGTGATCAGCCCGGTGGGCGAGTTGATCGAAGCCGGCTGCACGCTGGAGACCTCCTGGAAGATCTGCAGCTTCACCGTGCCGTTCTCGCTGATCTGCGGCTTGACGCGCAGCGTCAGGCCGACGTCCTTGCGCTCGATGGTCTGGAACGGGTTGACGGAGCCGTTGGTGGCGCCGGTGTTGGTGAACTGGCCGGTGACGAACGGCACGTTCTGGCCGATGACGATGCGGGCCTCCTCGTTGTCCAGCGTCAGCAGGTTGGGCGTGGACAGGATGTTGGCGTCTGCGTTGGTCTCCAGGAAGCGCGCCAGCGCGCCCAGCACGTAGGTGCCGTCGATATTGCGCAGCACGCCCAGGTTGATGCCGGTCGACGGTGCGCTGATGTTGCCCGTGGCGGCACCGAGCGTCAGGTTGACGATGTTGGCGCCGCCGACGCCGAAGTTGGTGCCCAGCACGCCGATGTTCTTGTCGCCCCGGTTGCCCAGCACGTTCTGCCACTGGATGCCGAACTCGGCCGCCTTGTCGGCGTTGACCTCGGCGATCAGGCTTTCGACGAAGACCTGCGCGCGGCGCGAATCCAGCCGGTCGATCACCGCGCGCAGCTGGCGGTATTGCGGCTCGGCGGCGGTGATGATCAGCGAGTTGGTGGCCGGGTCGGCCTGGATCTGGCCGCCGGTGGACGGCTGGGCCAGCGGCTGGGCGGCGGCGGCCGCCGGGTTGGCCCCGCCGGCTGCGGTCGACATCGTGGTGGTCGCGGTCGTCATGCCCGCCGGCGCTGCGACGCCCGTCGTGGTGGTCGTGGTGGCGCCGTTGGCCATGCCCGCCATCGCCGCGCGCAACGTGGTCGCCAGGCGCACCGCGTCGGCGTTCTTGAGGTACACGACGTAGATGTTGCCGCTGGGATTCTGGGCCGTGGGCTGGTCCAGCCGCTCGATGATGCTGCGCACCAGGTTCATGCGCGCCGGGTTGGCGGCGCGCACGATCAGGCTGTTGCTGCGCGGCTCGGCGATCACCGTGGTGCGGAAGGACGTGTCGGCCTGCCCCTGCGCGGCGGCGGGCACCGGCCCGCTGCTGCCGCTGTCGACCAGGCGCTGCACCACCGGCGCCAAGTCGGGCGCCAGCGCGTGTTCCAGCGGGACCACTTCCACGCCGGTGGCATTGGGCACGTCCAGCGCCGAGATGATGCGGCCGATGCGCTGCAGGTTGTCGGCGTAGTCCGTGATCACCAGCGAGTTGTTGCCGGGGTTCACGTTGATCGTGTTGTTCGGGCTGATCAGCGGCCGCAGGATGGGCACCAGGTTGTTGGCCGTCTCGTGGTTCAGCCGGAAGATCTGCGTCACGATCTGCGCGCCGCCCGGCGGCGAGCCGACCGAGACGGTGCCGCTCTGCAGCTTGGCGTCGGCCTCCGGCACCACCTTGAGCAGGCCGCCCGACTCCACCACCGTGTAGCCCGACAGGCGCAGCGTGGCGACGAACTGGTTGAAGGCCGTCTGCGGCGGCACCGGCCGCTCGGTGGACAGCGACATCGTGCCCTTGACCCGCGGGTCCACCACGATGTTCCGGCCCGTGATCGCGGCCATGGTGCGGGCCACGGCATCGATCTCCGCGTTGACGAAGTTCAGCGTCACGGGTTCGCGGGCGCGCTGCGCTTGCACGGCGGCGGCGGCAGCCAGCATCACGAAGGCGGCCAGGATGGCGAGTGCTCGTTGGAGTGTCATGGTGGTCAGCCCAGGGTGATGATGGAGCGGGCGCCGTTGCGGCGGCCGATGATGTTCAGCAGGTTGGCCAGTGCCGCTTCGCGTTCGGGTGCGGCGCTCGCCTCGCCGCTGAAGCGCAGCCGGGAGGCAACCCATTGGCCGGTGCCCGACAGGCGCAGCGGGCCGTCCAGCGTGGAGAGCTGCAGCGTGGGGACGTCACCGCCGGACAGCACCAGCCGGTAGCTGCCCATCGGCCGCAGCGTGGTCAGGCGCGAGGCCATGCGCTCGGCCGTCAGTTCGGCCTGTCCGGCCACCGACAGCCGGCCCTGGGCCCACTGCAGCAGCAGCGATTCGGTGCGAAGCGCCAGTTCGCCCTCGAGCTGCAGGGTGTTCCAGGGCGTGCCCAGCCCGGTCAGCAGCGAAGCGGGCCACTGCGAGCGTCCGTCCGACACGCGCAGCGAACGGCTGTTCCAGCCCAGGCGCCAGTCCAATGCCAGCGGCTGCGGGGTGCAGCACTCGGTCGACAGCACCGCGTGCACGCCGCCCGGCGCCGGGCGCAGGCGCCATTGAACGCGCGAGGGCAGGGCGGCCGCGTCGCTGCTGCCCGCCCCTCCGGTCAGCACCAATTGGGCCGAGCCGTTCCACACCGTGCCGCGGGCATCCTGCAGCAGCACCTGCCCGTCGGTGGCGGCGGACACGCGTGCGGCCAGCCAGCGCGCGGGGGCGAACAGGATCAGCGCGAGCGCCAGACCGACCAGCAGGCCGGCGCCGGCCCAGCGCCAGGGCGCGGCGGGAGCGGAAGCCAGTCGGTTGCGTGCCACCCCTTGCCGCCTTCCCTCAGCGTGGCGGCAGGGTCAGCACCAGCGTGCCATCCCAGCCCCCCGCGGCCGCGCGGGTCAGGCGCGCTTCGTTCGGTACGGCGCGGGCGTTCACCCGCGCCTGCGACAGCCACGCGGCCAGCGCGTCGGCCGGGGTGCCGGCCAGCGTCAAGGTCACGCGGTCGCCGGCCACCGTCATGCGCGCCGTCGTGCCCAGGCGCTCGCGCACCGATGCCTCGAGCAGGCGCAGCGATTCCTCGTAGCCTTGCTTGGGCTGCGCCTTGAGGGCTTGCGCCTGCTGCTGCAGCGCGCGCATGCGGGCCAGCTGCGTGTCGAGTTCACGGTGCTGCGCGGCCGCCGAGCGCGCAACCGACAGCGCGGGTGCGACCGCCAATCCCCACAACAAGGCCAGCACCAGCAGCGCGGCGGCGCCTGCGATCAGCAACTTCTCGCGCGGAGCCAGGGGCGCCCACGCGGCTCGCCATTGGGCGGGCAGCTTCATGGCTGCGCCTCCGGCCGCACCACCAGCGTCTCGCCCTGCACGGTGGCGGCATAGCCGCGGCTGCGCAGGGCCTGGACGATCGGCCGGGCCTCGTTTTCATTGCCGGCCAGTCCACGCACGCGCAGTTCGCTGCCGTTGTATTCCAGCCCGGTCGCCACCCGCCCCTGCGGCGCGGCGGCGGCGATGGCGCCGAGCAAGGACTCCAGGTCACGCGCGGACGTCGCCCCGGTGAGCTGGCGCAGCGCGGCCACTTCCCGGTCCATCTGCACGGGCGCGTCGACCACCGCGCGCACCTGCGGGAAGGTCTGGGTCAGGATAGCCCGCGTGGCTTCGCGCTTGTCGGCCAGGGCGGAGCGCTCTTTCCAGGCCCAGGCGTTCAGGCCCACCAGTTGCACCGCCACCAGCAGCACCGCGCCCCAGCGCGCCGGTCGCCACTGAGGTGCGCGCACCAGTTCGGCCCAGCCGGCCGAGAGCTTCTTGAAGGTGCGGGCACGCCCGGAACTGGCGAACTCCATTTGCGCCAGGTCCCAGCGGCTGCGGGCAGCGGCCAGCAGCCGCTCGGCCGGCTGCTGCAACTGCGGCGTGTGCTGGAGCAACTGCTCGGCCTGGGCCGCCACTGCAGGCTCGGCCACGAATGGCGCCGTCTCGGGCAACGAGGGCAGCAGGGCCAGCGAGGTGGCGGCGAGCGGCAGCGCGAACACGCCCTCGGCGCCGGCGCAGACGAGCCGCGCGTCATCCGGTTCGCCCACGGCATAGAGGACCGTCTCGCCTTCCGGTGCGAACTCCGGCACCACGCGCGTGACCGGACGCTGGGCCGATTCGAACAGCTGCAACGCCTCGCGCAGCCAGGCGCGATCGCAAGCCGCGATCCAGGACGGACCCGAGGCCGGCGGTGAAGGTTCGAGCGCGAAGTGCAGGTGCTCGGGTTCGTCCAGCAGCCGATCTTCCAGCAGGCCGTCCAGCACCGCACGCAGCCGCGGGGACCGCGGGCCCGCGCCCTTGGGCAGTTCCGCGCGGTGCCATGACAGCGCGGAGGCGGGCGCGACCAGCACCACTTCGCTGCCTGCGCCGCTGGCCGGCGGCAGCAGCATGGCCTGCGCGCTGCCGTGGCGGGCGATGCTGCGGCCATCGGGCGACAGCACGTATGCGAGCTCGGTCTGGGCCGTGACGGGCGATGCCGGAAGCAGGACGTAGATCGAACTCATGGGACTGCTCGGATTGTAGGGACGGCAGCAACTCTGCCGTGGGGTCCCCGCGGGCGTTCAGCGAGAAGCGAGCGACTGGCCGGACGCGGGCGGCGGCTCGAGCACGCCGCGCTCGCGTCGCAGCGTGCGCACGTCCAGGCCCTCGCGCTGCACCAGCGAGCGCTCTTCCACGACCAACGCGTCCAGCCGCAAGCGGCCGCGCACTTCGAAGAAGCGGGACGACACGCTCACCGTGCCTTCGGTGAAGCTGCCGGCGTGCTGGGGCATGAGCCGGGCCACGTCGGTGATGCCGCGGAACGGGGACAGCGAACGCCGCGCCACCAGCTCCTGGGCTTCGGCCAGGGTGATTCCCCCCACGGCCGCATGGATGACTTCGGGGGCGGCCGTGTTCAGGTTGACCGGCGTGCGCGCCGGCAGCAGCGTCACGTAGGGCTTCAGCGTGGCCACGGTGGCGGGCGGCAGGCCGAGCCAAACCAGCTGGTCGACCTCCTGCGGCATCAGCGGCGCCTGGAAGGCCGAGCGGTTGTCGGTGCTGATGTCGGACGCGAAACGCAGGTTCTCCGCCAGCCGGCTGAGCTGGGCCGCAGGCAGGCCGAGCAGCTCGAACAGCCGCTGGAAGCTGCGGTAGCCGGTCTCGGAGATGCGGCCGGACTCGACCAGGTTGTTGATGTTGAGCAGCGCCTGCTGGTCGGTGATCTGACCGGACAGGAACACGTTGTCCGCGTCGGTAAGCGCCTCGCCTGCGCCCGTGCTGTCGGCGGCGAGGAATGTGGACAGCCGCGCTTCCTTCAGCGGCACGGCCCAGGGCTCGGCCAGGTGGTCGGCGCCGCCGGCGCGTGCATCCTCGCGCAGGATCAGCCGCGACCAATCCAGCGCGCCCGTCAGGATCCAGGAGGCCTGCAGCCGCGCCCGCGTGGCGGCCTCGACCTCGACCGCGCGCCACTGCTGCCACAAGGCCGCCGACGCAAAGCTGGCCACCAGCGTGACGGTGAGCATGGCGGTCAGGATGGCCGCGCCGCGTTGCGCCAAGCGGTTCATGAGGACTTGCCCCCGCCGACCGTCGGCCGGACCCAGTCGTTCACCAGGTCGCCGGTGATCGCCTGCCCGGTCGACAGCGTCAGGATGATGCGCACGCCGTCGGGCAGCTGCGCGGTGCGGTTGCCCGGCGGCTGCGGTCGGCCGGCCGGGGCGGCGGGCGTGTCCTGCGTGGCGTCGCTGGACAGCGGGTTGGTCCAGGCGTTGCCGCGGTAGAAGAAGACCTGCCAGTCCTGCAGGCCCGTGACCGCGACGGCGCTGCCGTTGTCGCCGCCGGCCTGTTCCTGCGCCCAGGCATCGGCGCGCGCCCAGGCTTCCTCGACCTGCCCGCGGGTGGTCAGCGGCGGCGACTGCCAGCGCATCCAGCGGCTGGCGCCCGCTTCGGTGCGCCGGCTCCAGCCGACCACGACCACGCCCTCCGCCTGCGAGGTGGCGGACTGCCGCGTCAGGCGCAGCACGCGCCCGTTCCATTCCAGCGCCGTGAGCTGCGGCAGTTGCACCAGCGCGTCGAGGTCGGTGCGCCATTGGGCCAGCCCGACCTGCAGCGAATGCACGTCGTCCGCGCGCGCCTCGGTTTGCTGCTGGGCCCGCACCATGCCGTCCAGGCCTCGCCAGCTCAGCACCGCGATCAGCGACAGCGCGAACAAGGCCACCATCAATTCCACCAGGGTGAAGCCGCGGGCCGCGGATGGCGGGCGCACCTCAGTACCTCCCGACCACGGTGGAAAGGCGCAACACCGGCGCCGCGGCCTCGAACACCTGCGCGTCCACCCGCAGGAAATTCGGGTTGGGCGTCGGCGCCACCGTGACCGCCACTTCGAAGTCGACGTTGCCTTGCCGGCAGGCGCTGCGGCGCGTGCCTACGCCGGGCATCTGCCGCGCAAGGCGCACCGCCACCAGTTCGTTCTCGGCGCACAGCTGCGCCAGCAGCACGCTGGACTGGCGCATCGCGTTGGAGGTGAGCGCGGCAGTGGCCCGCAAGCCTGCGACCAGGGCGATCGCCACGATGCCGAGCGCCACCAGCACCTCGATCAGCGTGAAGCCGCGGCAGCGTCCTGGCGTCATGGCGTGCCGGGGTCCCGGATCGCGAAAGCGCGGACGCCGTCGGTGGCGATGCGCAGGGTCCTCCCGGGCAGGGCGGCGGAGCCGATCAGCACCTCCTGCGGGCCGATGATGGGTTCGGGGCCGAGCACCACGCGCGTGCCGTCCTGCACCACGGTTGCGTTGTCCAGCCACTGGTCCGGGAGCGTGCCTTCGGGCAAGCCTTCGAAGCGGAAGCCTCCCTGGACGGCATGCCAGACCACGGGGCGGCCGCTGCTGCGCGACTGCGCGCGGGCCGACTCGAACAGCGCCGAGAGTCGCCGGGCCTCGCGCTCGAGCTGGGCGCCGGAGTTGTCGCGAAAGGCCAGGCTGACGCCCGCGGTGGCGGCGGCGATGATCGCCACCACCACCAGCAGCTCGATCAGGGTGAAGCCGCCGGCGCGCGCCGCGGCGGCCCGGAAACGGTCGCCGGCCTTATTGCCAGGAGCCGATGTCGGCATCCTTGCCCTCGCCGCCCGGCTGGCCGTCGGCGCCATAGGACATCACGTCGATCTCGCCCTTGATGCCGGGGTTGAGGTACTGGTAGGGCCGGCCCCAGGGATCGTTGGGCAAGCGCTCCAGATAGGATTTCCAGTTGGCTGGCGCCGGACCCGCGGAGGGCTTTGCCACCAGCGCCTGCAGGCCCTGTTCGGCCGTGGGGTAGCGCTGGTTGTCGAGCCGATAGAGCTTGAGCGCCTGCATCAGGTTGTTGACGTCGGTGCGCGCCGCGGTGACGCGCGCATCGTCGGCGCGGTCGAGGACGTTGGGCACGATCAGCGCCGCCAGCACGCCGATGATGACCAGCACCACCATCAGTTCGATCAGCGTGAAACCGCGCTGCAGCAGGCGGCGCGAAGCGGAGAACAGCGTTGTCATCGAAGGTCCAGACACGAATCGCTTGCCATGATAATGGCCGCATGGTGAGCAATGGCGCAGCCAACCGGACAGTGAAGGGCGTGACCTTGCTCGTCTGGGCGGCCGCGGCCGCGAGCGCGGCCTATTGGGGGCTCAAAGTCTCGGGCGGGGACGCGTCCGGTCCCGTGGCCGCAGCGGGGTTGCGCCAGCCGGCGCCGGCCGATCCGGCTGCCATCGCGCGCTTGCTGGGCGCCAGCGGAGGGGCTGCAGCGCAGGCCGCCAGCCCGCAGCCCAGTGCCGCCAGCCGCTTCCAGCTGGTTGGCGTGGTGGCCGACAAGTCGCAGCATGGCGCTGCGCTGATCGTGGTGGACGGCAAGCCGGCCAAGCATTACCGAATCGGCGCGCGGGTCGACGAAGGCCTGGTGCTGCAGTCGGTGCAGCCGCGCCGTGCCGTGCTGGCGCCTTCCATGCAGGGCGAACCGGCGATCACCCTGGAGTTGCCGGCCCCGAACTGAGTCCGTCCGGGCGGCGATCACCCTGCGCGTCAGGCGCGCAGGAACAATCGGTACGCCGGGTTCGCGGTTTCCTCCACGTACGGATAACCCAGCGTGTCCAGGAAAGCCTGGAAGGCGGAGCCGTCCGCCTGCGGCACCTGCAGGCCGACCAGGATGCGGCCGTAGTCGGCGCCCTGGTTGCGGTAGTGGAACAGCGAGATGTTCCAGTTGGGTTGCATGTGCGAGAGGAAGCGCATCAACGCGCCGGGCCGCTCGGGAAACTCGAAGCGCAGCAGGCGCTCGTCCTGCGCCAGGCCCGAATGGCCGCCCACCATGTGGCGCAGGTGCTCCTTGGCCAGCTCGTCGTGCGTCAGGTCCAGCGCCTGGAAACCGTTGCGGGAG
>JAKFEA010000279.1:0-2305 GCA_036675905.1 Acidovorax sp.
CTACGACCTCTGCTTCACCGACATGCGCCTGCCCGACGGCAACGGCATCGAGCTGGTCGCCGAGATCGCCCGCACCTACCCCAAGACCCCCGTCGCCATGATCACCGCCTTCGGCAACGTCGAGCTGGCGGTGGAAGCGCTCAAGGCCGGGGCCTTCGATTTCGTCAGCAAGCCGGTCGACATCAACGTCCTGCGCGGCCTGGTCAAGCACGCGCTGGAACTCAACAACAGCGAGCGCGCCCCCGCCCCGCCGCCGCCGCCGGAACAGGCCAGCCGCCTGCTCGGTGGTTCCCCGGCCATGGCGGTGCTGCGCGACACCATCGCCAAGGTCGCCCGCAGCCAGGCCCCGGTCTACATCCTGGGCGAATCCGGGGTGGGCAAGGAGCTGGTCGCCCGCACCATCCACGAACAGGGCGCGCGCGCCGCCGGTCCGTTCATCCCGGTCAACTGTGGCGCGATTCCCGCCGAGCTGATGGAAAGCGAATTCTTCGGCCACAAGAAAGGCAGCTTCACCGGCGCCCATGCCGACAAGCCCGGCCTGTTCCAGGCCGCCAACGGCGGCACCCTGTTCCTGGACGAGGTGGCCGAGCTGCCGTTGCCGATGCAGGTCAAGCTGCTGCGCGCCATCCAGGAGAAGTCGGTGCGCGCGGTCGGCGCCTCCGCCGAGGTGCCGGTGGACGTGCGCATCCTCTCGGCTACCCACAAGGACCTGGGCGAACTGGCCAACGACGGCCGTTTCCGCCACGACCTGTACTACCGCATCAACGTCATCGAGCTGCGCGTGCCGCCGCTGCGGGAACGCACCGGCGACCTGCCGCAGCTGACTTCGGCCATCCTCGCGCGCCTGGCGGGCACCCATGGCCGTAGCGCGCCGCAACTGACCCCGGGGGCGCTGGAGGCACTGGCGGCATATCCGTTCCAGGGCAACGTGCGCGAGCTGGAGAACATCCTGGAGCGGGCCATGGCCATGGCCGATGGCGATCGCATCGACACTGGCGACCTGCATCTGCCGGCCGCCAGCGGCCAGCGCCTCGCGCCCGAGCCGCCGCGTACGGAAACGGCCGCCGGTACCGCCGCCGCTCCCATGGACCTGGATCCCGGCACCGGCGCGCTGCCTTCGTATATCGAGAACCTGGAACGCGCCGCGATCCAGAAGGCGCTGGAAGACAACCGCTGGAACAAGACCAAGGCCGCCGCGCAACTGGGCATCACCTTCCGCGCGCTGCGCTACAAGCTGAAAAAGCTCGGCATGGAGTAACCCCCCGCCAGGTAGGAGCGGCTTCCAGCCGCGAGCCTGATCTTGCCCCCCCCGCCATGTAGGAGCGGCTTCCAGCCGCGAGCTCTTCCGTGTGTGGACGCAACAATCAAAAGCTCGCGGCTGGAAGCCGCTCCTACGCCGCTTCTACGCCGCTCCTGCTTCGTCGGCCGGTTTCCCTACACTGCAGCCCACCAGCGGCTGACAGCCACGGCCCCGAACCCTCGGCATCCTGCTCTTTATCCACCTCGCGAAGAGCACCCATGCCCGCCCAATCGCGCCTTCGCCTGGGACGTGACAGCCAGCCCGGCCATGCCTACCTGCTGACCACCAACTGCCGCCAGCGCGCGCCCTGGCTGGCGTCGGCTGCGGCCGCACAGGTGGTGATGGACGCCCTGTATTGGCTCGACCGCCAGGAGCGGGCCGAGCTGATCGCCATGGTGGTGATGCCCGACCATGTGCACTTCGTGGCGTCCTTGACCGGGACATCGCTTGATCGGCTGATGCACAGCTTCAAGAGCTTCACATCGCAACGGATCAACCCGATGCTGGGGCGGGATGCGCCCCTGTGGCAGCCCGGCTACCACGACCATGCCCTGCGGGCGGAAGAAGACCTGCATGCCGTGGTCGACTATTGCCTGCACAACCCGGTGCGCGCCGGGCTGGTGCAAGACTTCCGTCAGTACCCCCACCTCTGGTGCCGATACCCCAACCCATAGCACGCCACGTAGGAGCGGCTTCCAGCCGCGAGCCTTTGATTGTTGCGTCTACGCACGGGAAGAGCTCGCGGCTGGAAGCCGCTCCTACCAGGCAGGGGCAACGGCAACGGTGGGAGCAAGAGCTCGCGGCTGGAAGCTGCTCCTACTCGCCCCTACACCGCCCCTACGGCTCGCAAGAAATTGTGAAATAGGTCACAAATGGCCCGTTAACGGGCTTGAAAACTGACGTTTCGTGTCACTTGGTGACGCAGCGGGTCATTCATTAATCCCCGTAATGCCTACCCCCGCTGCCCAAAGTGATTAAGCCGTCCCTATTTAGTGACGGGTGGCT
>JAKFEA010000280.1:0-2058 GCA_036675905.1 Acidovorax sp.
GATGAACCACAGCTTGGTGCCGACGATCATCGCCACCAGGGGCGGCACCATGCTCGGATCGATGCTCGATTCACCGATCAGCCGGATCGTCTGGCCCTGGTGCAGCGAGTTCCACCACACCACCGAATAGCGGATCACCGGCAGCAGGGCGACGCCGACGATGGCCAGCAATCCGGCGGCACGCGCGGCAGCGCGGCGGTCGTCGATCGCGTTGTACAGGCCGATCACGCCGAGATAGAGGAACAGCAGGATCAACTCCGTGGTCAGGCGCGGATCCCAGTCCCACCACGTGCCCCACATCGGCTTGCCCCAGATCGAGCCGGTGGCGAGCGTGATCACGGTGAACGCCGCGCCGACCGGCGCGCAGGCCATCGCCAGTATCTCGCACAGCTTGATCCGCCAGACCAGCGCGATCGCCGCGTACAGCGCCATCAGCCCGAACACGAACATGCTCATCCACGCGCTCGGCACGTGGATGTAGAGGATGCGGAAGCTGTCGCCCTGCTGGTAGTCGGCCGGCACCTGGAACAACGCCGCCCACAGCCCGTACGCCATCACCAGCACGGCGAGGATGTATGCGACCGGCGCCCAGCGCGCGGCGAAGCGGTCGAAGTACGGCGGCGAGCCGAGTTGGTGGAACCAGCGGACGACAGGCGACATTCGGATTTCGACTCAGCTCAAGGCAATGCGGATGGCCGCGGCGGCGGCAAGCGGCGCCAGCACCAACGCCAGTACCAGGCCGGCACCCAGCAGCAGCAAGGCACCGATCGGGTCGAGCCCTTGCGCCGCGGCGGCCACGCTGCCGGCGCCGAACACCAGCACCGGGACGTACAGCGGCAACGCCAGCAAGGCGACAAGGATACCGGAGCGCCTCATCCCGACGGTCAATGCAGCCACCACGGCGCCGAGCAGGCTCAGCAGCGGCGTGCCCAGGGCGAGCGAGGCCAGCAGCACCGGCAGTTCGTCATGTGGCAGGTACAGCAGCTCAGCGAGGAACGGAGTCGCGACCAGCAGCGGCAACGCCGTCGTCGTCCAGTGCGTGAACGTGCGCACCAGCACCAGCCATGACAGCGGTACCGGCGCGAGCATCCATTGTTCGAGCGAACCGTCCTCGGCATCGCCGCGGAACAGCGTGTCGAGCGCAAGCAATCCGGCCAGCAGCACCGCCAGCCACAACACGGCGGAAGCGACTTTCGACAAGGCCCGTGCCTCGCCACCGAGGGCGAGGGCGAACAGCACGACGACCAGCAGCGCGAACAACGCTGGTTGCAGTGCGTCGCCGCGACGGCGCCACAGCAGCTGCAGGTCGCGGGTGAGCAGGGCCTTGGCCGCGGGCCACATCATGTCGATGGCACCGGTTTCTCCAGCGTCAGCATCCGCGTCCGCACCGGTGGCGCCGCATACGCGCCGTGCGTGGTCAGCAACGCCGCGCCGCCACTGCGCAGGTGCGCCTGCACCATGCGATTGACCAGGTTGATCCCGTCGAGGTCGAGGTTGGCGTAAGGCTCGTCCAGCAGCCACAACGGCGCGGGCGCCAGCCACAACCTTGCCAGCGACAACCGTTTCTTCTGGCCGGCGGACAGCTGGCGGGCGAGGGTGTCCTCGTACCCGGCCAGGCCGACGATCCCGAGCGCATTGCCCGGCATCTGCCCGCGACGACGGCCATGCAGGCCGCAGAGGAAGTTGAGGTTCTCCAGCGCGCTCAGGTCGGCCTTCAACGCCGGCAGGTGGCCGAGGTAGGCAATGGCCCGCGCACGCAACGCAGCCTTCGGCTGTTGCCCGTCGATGCTGATTTCACCCGAATCCGCCCGCAACAACCCCGCGAGGACCCGCAGCAACGTGGTCTTGCCGGCGCCGTTGTCGCCCTGCACCAGCAATGCCTCGCCCGCGTCGACGGCGAAATCGAGCGGACCGAATACCGGCTGCTCGTTGCGCGCGAAGCCCAGGCCGCGTGCGGCCAGCAGCGGCGGGGCTGTGGTTGTGGATTCAGGCATGGGTCGGGGTGCGGTCGCGACGGCGGCCGGAAGTGCGCATTCTATCGATCCAGCTTGTCCCGGA
>JAKFEA010000281.1:0-7582 GCA_036675905.1 Acidovorax sp.
CAACTACAACACCCGGCCGCGCGCGGCCGAGGTGCTGGTGGATGGCGGCCAGGCCCACGTGATCCGCGAACGCGAACAGGCGGCCGACCTGATGCGCGGCGAGCGGCTGGTCGGCTAGCCCGGCTGCAGGCGCGGCGCGCGCACGCGCCGCCACAGGCGCCAGCCCAGCAACACGGCCAGGATGCCCGCGTACACGAACACCTCGGCAAAGTCGTTCTTGCCGGACCGCATCCAGAAGAAGTGCAGGATCGCCAGCCCGGCAACTGCATAGACGACGCGGTGCAAAGCCTGCCAGCGCACCGCCCCCAGGAAGCGGATCGCCCGGTTGAAGGACGTCGCCGCCAGCGGCGTCAGCAGCAGGAGCGCGGTGAAGCCGACCAGGATGAACGGCCGCTTGGCGATGTCGGCGGCGATCTCCTCGACGTCCAGGCCCATGTCGAACCAGGCATAGGAAACCAGGTGCAGGCAGGCATAGAAGTACGTGAACAGCCCCAGCATCCGGCGAAAGCGCGCCAGCGCGGGCTGTGCGGTGAGCACCCGCAGCGGCGTCACCGCCAGCGTCAGGCACAGGAAGCGCAGCGTCCAGTCGCCCAGCGAGCGGATCAGGTGTTCCTGCGGGTTGGCGCCCAACTGGTCAGTCGCTGCTGCGTAGAACAGCCAGGCGAAAGGCAGCAGGGCAACGGCGAAAAGCAGGGGCTTCGCGGCCGGATGCAACCAGACCGACCGCCGCCTGGACGCGGCAACGGCCATCAATAGTTCTTCTTCAGGTCCATGCCCGCATAGAGCTGCCCGACCTGGGCCTCGTAGCCGTTGAACAGCAGGGTCTTGCGTCGCTTGGCGAACAGGCCGCCTTCGCCGATGCGCCGCTCGGTCGCCTGCGACCAGCGCGGATGGTCGACGTTCGGGTTCACGTTGGAATAGAAGCCGTACTCGTTGGCGGCGGCCTTGTTCCACGCGGTCTTCGGCTCCTGCTCGGTGAAGCGGATCCGCACCAGGCTCTTGGCGCTCTTGAAGCCGTACTTCCACGGCACCACCACCCGCACCGGCGCACCGTTCTGCCGGGGTAGCACCTCGCCGTACATGCCAAAGGACAGCAGCGTCAGCGGGTGCAGGGCCTCGTCCATGCGCAGCCCTTCGATGTACGGCCAGTCCAGCACGCTGGACCGGATGCCGGGCATGGTGGCGCGGTCGGCCAGCGTGTGGAACTCGACGAACTTCGCCGAGCCGAGCGGCTCGACGCGCTTGACCAGTTCCGCCAGCGAGTACCCCACCCAGGGGATCACCATCGACCAGCCCTCGACGCAGCGCAGCCGGTAGATGCGCTCTTCCTGCGGCGCCAGCTTCAGCAGGTCGTCCAGCGCGAATTTCGCCGGCTTCTTCACGAGCCCGTCGACTTCCACGGTCCAGGGCGAAGTGCGCAGCGTGTGGGCATTGCGCGCCGGATCGGCCTTGTCGGTGCCGAACTCGTAGAAGTTGTTGTAGCCGGTGGCGTCCTCGTAGGGCGTGAGCTTTTCCATCGTCACGGCGCCCGCGACGGCCGACGGGTGGCCCGGTAGCGGCGGCAGCTTGTTGGCCCGCTGCACGGCGGCCCGCGCTTCGCGCGAGGCCCAGCCGGCCAAAGCCGCACCGGCGGCGCCGCCGGCCATCAGCCTGAGCAGGTCACGGCGGCGCTGGTAGATCGCCTGCGGCGTGATCTCGCTGGTGACGGGGTGGAAGTGGCCCTCGCGTCCGGTCTTGATCAGCATGGGTTCCCCTTTCGCGTTGAATGGACTGGTGCCGGTACGCGCTGGGACCCCGCACCGGATTCAGAGTTCGCCGTAACTGTGCAGCCCGGACAGGAACATGTTCACGCCCAGGAAGGCGAAAGTGGTCACGGCCAGCCCGACCAGCGCCCACCAGGCCGACAGCGTGCCGCGCAGCCCCTTCATCATGCGCATGTGCAGCCAGGCGGCGTAGTTGAGCCAGACGATCAGCGCCCAGGTTTCCTTGGGGTCCCAGCTCCAGTAGCCGCCCCAGGCTTCGGCCGCCCACAAGGCGCCCAGCACGGTGGCAATGGTGAAGAAGGCGAAGCCGACCGCGATCGACTTGTACATGACGTCGTCCAGCACCTCCAGCTCAGGCAGGCGCCGGGCGATGCGCTGGCGGCCCCACAGGATGCCGGCCACGATCAGCGCGGCGATGCCGAAGTACACGATCCAGTAGCTGCCGCCGGGCTCCTGCGAGCGGCGGAACACCACCGGCTCGAAGCACAGCACCACGCCCAGCAGCCACAGCGGCGCCAGCTTCCACCAGCGCGTTTCGCTGGCCTGCTGCTTGATCAGGTAGGCGAAGGCCACCATGGCCGACAGCGCGAAGGTGCCGTAGCCGATGAAGTTGGCCGGCACGTGCAGCTTCATCCACCAGCTCTTGAGGGCCGGTACCAGCGGCTGGATCTCGTGCGCCTCCCGCACCACCGTGTACCAGAGCAGGAAGCCGACGGCCGCGCTGACCACCAGCATGACGAAGGCGCCCAGTGCGCGCGTGCCGTACTGCTGCTCGAAGTAGAGGTAGAACAGCGCCGTCATCCAGCAGAACAGCACGAACACCTCGTAGAGGTTGCTGACCGGGATGTGGCCGACGTCCGGGCCGATCAGGTAGCCCTCCCACCAGCGCACCATGGTGCCGACCAGCGCCAGCGTGACCGCCACCCAGGCCAGCCGGGAGCCGATGCGCTCCATCGTGCCGCTCTCGCTGCGACCCACCATGCCGATCCAGTAGAAGGCCGTGCTCATGAAGAACAGCATGCTCATCCACAGGATGGCCGACTGGCTGGACAGGAAGTACTTGAGCCAGAACACCTCGTCGGCGCGCGCCAGCGAGCCCTGGTAGGACCCGATGCCCAACAGGGACAGCCCTGCCACCACGGCCATCAGCCCCTGCAGCGGCCGCCAGAACCAGCCCAGCCAGACGGCGGTGGGGATGCTGGCCAGCAGGATGCCTTTCTCGTACACGTCCATGTGCGCCGAATAGCGGCTGAACGCGAACAGGCCGCCTGCCGCGACCAGCAGCGCGAACACCCAGTCGAGTGGACGCCGGCGCGCGAAAAAGCCTTCGTGGAGGGTCAGTGTCTGGGTGGCGGTGTTCATGGGGATCCGAGCAATTGGGTGCGCAGGCGGTCGAACTCGCGGTCAGTCTCCAGCGTCTTGCGGCTGCTGGACAGCGCCATGGCCGCCTCGCTGCCGGACGCGGCCGGGCCGAGCCACACCCACAGGCGGCGCTCGCGCACATAGAGCATCGCAAAAACGCCGAAGATCAGCAAAGCGCAGCCCAGGTAGACGACATTGCGGCCGGGGGATCTTGTCACCTGGAACACGCTGGCCTGGACCTGCTGGAAATCCTTGAGCTCGAAGGTCATGGGCGCCGGGTACAGGTGCGCGTCGCCCAGCGCCAGCAGCGCCTGCGCCATGAACGCCTGGGTGCGCTCGCCGCCCTCCAGCGGCTTCAGGCCGGCGCGCTCGCGGCCGAGCTCGGCCAGCTCGAACAGCACGCCGCCCAGGATGCGCACCACCACCTCGCCGGCGCGGCTGCGCTCGGCCTCGGGCACGCGGGCCTCCAGGTACTCGGAGACGGCGGCCAGCCCCGCGCCCTTGCCGCCGGCGGCGGGATCGCCCGCGAACAGGGCCAGCGCCTGGCTGGCCGATGCGACCAGTTGCTGCGCCACTTCGGGCCGCGCCGGATCGGTGGCGTTGCGCGCATAGCGGCGCACCGCCTCCTCGCGCATTGCCGGGTCGGCCAGGCCGGCGCGCAGCCGCAGGAACCCGTCCATGCTGCCTTCCGCATCGGCCGGCACGCGCAGGTAGCGGAAGGCATCGGACGGGTTCTCGCGCATGCCCAGCAGGAACAGCGGCACGCCCTCGCCGAGGTCCACCGGCAGCATGTAGTTGTGGAACTCGCGCGCCTGGCCGGCTGCGTCGCGCAGCTTGTAGGTGATGGAAGGGCCGACGTTGCGCAACTCCTTCTTCGTCACCGTCCTGTCGGCGGCGCCCAGGCGGGCGGTGATGGAGTCGCGCAGGTCCACCTTGCGCGGATCGACGCCGCTGGCGGTGCCGTCGGCCATGTTCTCCACGTTGATCACGCGCAGCGCGGTGTATTCGAGCGTCAGCTTGTCGTCGCTGCCCTTCGTCGCACCGCGCGTGAGCTGGGTGCTGCCGCCGATCACGCCGTCGACCTCGAAGCGCTTGCCGCTGCCGTCCATGGGCACCGCGGCCAGCTTCACGCGCGAGCCGCCGTCGTCGAAGCTGGACTGGTAGATCTCGATGCCGCGCCAGCTGACCGGGTGGTTCACTTCCACGCGCGCCGGCACCGCCTCGCCGGTCTGGCGGTCATGGATCACGATGTCGCTGGCGAACAGCTTGGGCATGCCGGTGGAGTAGTGCTCGATCACGAACTTCTTCAGCTCGATCGAGAACGGCAGCTCCTGCAGCAGGATGCCGTCGGACTGCGACAGGATGGCGGTGCCCGACTGGGTGCCCTCGGACACCAGCAGGTTGCCGCGGAAGGTGGGATTGGTGGCGGCCAGCCGGTGCCTGTCGGGCACGTCGGCGATCATGCCGCCGCCGGCGTAGGGCGCCTTGTCGCCGAACCACATCTGGGCGCGCACGATCAGGTCGCCGTCCAGCAGCCCGCCCAGGCAGACCAGCACGATGGCGCTGTGCGCGGCGATGTAGCCGATCTTGTTGGCGCCGCCGGCCTTGGCGGCGACCATCCAGCCCTCGCCCCTGGGCGTGGCGCGCTGCTGCAGCCGCACCTTCCAGCCGGCGCCCACCAGCCCCTGCCCGATGCGGCGCGCCGCGTCGGCCGGCGCGTCGGGCAACACGCCCCGGGCGCGGTGGTGGAAGGCCTGCAGGCTCTGCTCGCGGATGTTCTCCTTGTAGCTGCGCATGTCCGCGATGAACTTCGGCGTGTTGCGGGCGATGCACAGCGAGGTGCTGACCACCAGGAAGGCCAGGATCAGCAGGAACCACCAGGCGCTGTAGACGGCATTGAGCTTGAGCGACAGGAACAGCTGCGACCAGAACGGGCCGAACTGGTTGACGTAGTTCACCGCCGGCTCGTGCTGCTTGACGATGGTGCCGATCACCGAGGCGATGCAGATCACCGTCAGCAGCGCGATGGCGAACCGCATCGACGACAGCAGTTCCAGGCCGCTGCGCAGGCGTTCGGAGGGGGCGGGGGCCAGGCGCGGGGCCTGGGCGGAAGCGGTCATCGGCTACCTAAGGAAAAAAGGGCGGGCATCCGAAGATCCCCGCCCGCTGTAGTGTCCGCGCCGGGGTGCTTGGTTCCCGTCGCGGCCGTGTGCTGCCTGCCTTATCGCAAGCCGGCGATGTAGTCGGCGACCGCCCGGATTTCACGATCGTTGAGCTTGGCCGCGATGTCCGTCATCTGCGGGCTGTTCTTGCGCGTGCCGTCGCGGAAGGCGGCCAGCTGGGCGGCCGTGTAGTCGGCATGCTGGCCGGACAGGCGCGGGTACTGCGCCGGGATGCCGGCGCCATTGGGGCTGTGGCAGGCCGCGCACGCGGCGATCTGCCGGTCCGGCACGCCGCCGCGGTAGATGCGCTCGCCCAGGGCGACCAGGTCCTTGTCCTTGGCGAAGCCGGGCTTGGCCTTGGAGCCGGCCAGGAACGCCGAGATGTTGCGCATGTCCTGCTCGGCCAGCTGCGAGGCGAAGGGCTGCATGATCGCGCTGGCGCGCTTCTTGTCCTTGAAGTCCTGCAGCTGCTTGACCAGGTACTCGGGGTGTTGCTGCGCCAGCTTGGGGTTGGCCGGAATGGTGGAATTGCCGTCGGCCGCGTGGCAGGCGGCACACACCGCGGCGTAGCGCTTCTCGCCCTCGGCGGCATCCGGCTTGGCCGGCTGCGCGGCCGCCGGTGCCGCTGCCGGGGCGGAAGCGGCGGGTGCGGCGGGCTTCGCCTGGGCGGAGGCGTCGAGCGCCAAAGCGGCCAGGAGCGCGGCGGCGAGCAGGCTAGCGTGCAACTTCATGTTCTCTCGGTTCGGGTTCTACGGGCGCAAAACCCCGAGATTCTACAATGGCGCTCCCCGGCCCCCCGGCCGCAATCCCCCTGCCCATGACCCCACCGCCGGCCCCCGGCGCCGCGTCCGGATCCGCGGGCGCGAAGGCCCCCGCCGAGCGCGCCCTGTCCTGGATGCATACGGCGCGCTTCCTCACCACCGCGCCCACGCTGGACTTCCTGCCGCCGCACGAGCACCCGGAGATCGCGTTCGTCGGCCGCTCGAATGCGGGCAAGTCCACCTGCATCAACACGCTCACGCAGCAAAAGCGCCTCGCGTTCGCGTCCAAGACGCCGGGGCGCACGCAAAGCATCAACCTGTTCGCGCTGGGCAGGCAGGGCGCCGTCGACGCGGTCCTGGCCGACCTGCCCGGCTACGGCTATGCGGCCGTCCCCAGGCAGGACAAGCAGCGCTGGCAGCAGGTCATGGCCAATTACCTGGTCAGCCGGCCCAACCTGCGCGGCGTGGTGCTGCTGTGCGACCCGCGGCACGGCCTGACGGAGCTGGACGAGATCCTGCTGGAGGTGATCCGCCCGCGCGTGGAGCAGGGCCTGAAGTTCCTGGTGCTGCTGACCAAGGCCGACAAGCTGAATCGAAGCGAGGGGACCAAGGCGCTGTCCATCATGCGACTGCAGGCCGCCGGCGGCGAGGTCAAGCTGTTCTCCGCCCTCAAGCGGCAAGGCGTGCCCGAAACCGCGCTGCTGCTGTGGCAATGGACGCACGAGGAGGCCCCATGATCGAACGGTTCCAGCAGTCGTTGCCGCACGGCATCACCCTCAGTTGCCGCGCCGCCGGCGCACGCGGCCGACCGGTGCTGCTGTTCCTGCACGGTTTCCCCGAAGCCGCGTTCGTGTGGGACGAGCTGCTCGAACACTTCGCGGAACCGGACAACGGCGGCTATCGCTGCGTCGCGCCCAACCTGCGCGGCTACGAGCAGTCCAGCGCCCCGGTCGAGGTGAGCGCCTACCGCGCCAAGCACCTGGTGCAGGACATCGCCGCGCTGGTCACCAGCGAAGGCGGCCGGCTCGAATGCCTGGTGGCGCACGACTGGGGCGGCGCCGTCGCCTGGAACCTGGCCAACCAGCTGCCGCAGCTCACGCAGCGGCTGGCCATCGTCAATTCGCCGCACCCGGGCACCTTCCTGCGCGAGCTGCAGGGCAATCCGCAGCAGCAGCAGGCCAGTGCCTACATGAACTTCCTGATCCGTCCCGACGCCGAGCAGCTGCTGGCGCAGGACGACTACCGGCGTCTGTGGGCGTTCTTCACCCAGCTGGGCGGAGCGGCCTGGCTGACCGAAGCGCTCAAGGCGCAATACCGCGAGGTCTGGAACGGCCGCGCGGGTGGCCCGCCCGGTGCGGGACTGGTGGGCGGCTGCAACTACTACCGCGCCTCGCCGCTGCGCCCGCCGCGTCCCGACGATCCGGCTGCCGCCGCCGTGACGCTGCCGCGCGAGATGCTGACGGTGGACCTGCCCACGCTGGTGCTGTGGGCGATGGAGGACACGGCGCTGCCGCCCTCGCTGGTCGACGGCCTG
>JAKFEA010000282.1:0-5237 GCA_036675905.1 Acidovorax sp.
AGGTGGCCGCCCCATTCGTTGGCCTCGATCAGCACCTCGTTGGCGATGATGTCCAGCTTCTTCTGGATCTCGCCCTGCACGTTGCCGGTGCCGGCCGTGCCCAGCACGTCGCCCAGCGCGCCCTTGTTGACGGCATGGCTGATGCGCTTGCAGGCGCGGGCCACCACTTCGATCAGCAGCCGCAGCTGGCCAGGGATGTGGCCATGCGTGCGCTGCTGCTCGACGAGGTAGCGGGTGAGGGAAATGTTGGTCATGGGGCTCCTCTCATTCCGCCAGCGCGCGGGTCACCACCTCGCGCACGTCGTTCGACAGATCCGGCTTGGCTGCCACGCGCGCGATCGCCTCGCGGGCGCCGCTGCGCTGCGGCTCGGCCAGCTTGCGCCAGCGGTCCAGCGCGCGGGCCAGCCGCGAGGCGACCTGCGGGTTGATGGCGTCCAGTTCCATCACGCGCTCGCTCCAGAACACGTAGCCGGCGGCATCGGGCCGGTGGAACGCGCCCGGGTTGGCGCTGCAGTAGCTGAAGATCAGGCTGCGTGCGCGGTTCGGGTTGCGGATGTGGAAGTCCGGGTGCTGCATCAGCTGGCGCACCACCGGCAGGATGTTGCCGCCGCGATCGGGCGCGCCGGCCTGCAGCGCGAACCACTTGTCCAGCACCAGCGGCTCGTCCTTGAAGATCGCGTGGAAGCGCTCCAGCGCCGACCGGGCCAGTTCGTGCCCGCTGACCACCAGCGCCGCCAGCGCGTTGAAGCGGTCGGTCATGTTCGACGCGTCCTTGAAGCGCTGGTAGGCCTTGCCCGGCCACACCGGATCGCGGGTCTTGCGCGCGGCGATGCACAGGTGCGTGAGCGCCAGGCCGGCCAGCGCGCGCCGCCCTGACGACACCGGGTCGGGCCGGTAGGCGCCGTTGTCCTTGTGTTCCTCGTACGCCCAGGCCCAGTCGTGCAGCAGCGCGCTGGCCAGCTGCTCGCGCATGGCCTCGCGCACGGCATGAACTCGCTGCGGGTCGACCACGTCCAGCTGTTCGGCGATGTAGGTCTCGGCCGGCAGGGTGAGCACCAGCTCCTTGAAGGCGGCGTCCAGCGTCGGGTGGCGCAGGATGCCGCGCATGGCGTCGATGAAGGGGGCGTCCAGGTGGATGGAGCCGCCGGCCTCGCCGCGGATCGCCGCCATCGCGCGGTTGACGGCCAGCCGCTGTCCGGCCTCCCAGCGGTTGAAGGGGTCGGTGTCGTGCGCCAGCAGGACGAGCAACTGCGCGTCGCTGTAGTCGAAGTCCAGGCACACGGGCGCGCTGAAGCCGCGCAGGATCGAAGGCACGGGCTCGGCGGCCAGGCCTTCGAGAACCAGCGTCTCGCTCGCCTGCGTGAGGACGTGCAGGCCGTTGGCCGCTTCGCGCCCGTCCGGCCCCAGCAGGCCCAAGGCCACCGGAATGACGAACGGCTGCTTGTCGGACTGGCCCGGCGTGGGCGGGCAGCTTTGCGACAGCGTCAGGCGGTACGTGCCCGTGGCGGCATCCCATTGCGCGGTGGCCTTCACGCGCGGCGTGCCGGCCTGGCTGTACCAGCGCTTGAACTGCGGCAGCAGCTCGTGCAGCTTCGATTGCGGGTTGGCGTCGGCGATGGCCTGCGCGAACTCGTCGCAGGTGACGGCCTGGCCGTCGTGGCGCTCGAAGTACAGCTTCATGCCGCGGGCGAAGCCGTCGCGGCCCACCAGCGTTTGCATCATGCGCACGACCTCGGCGCCCTTCTCGTAGATCGTGACCGTGTAGAAGTTGTTGATCTCGAGGTACTGGTCGGGCCGCACCGGGTGCGCCATCGGGCCGGCGTCCTCCGGGAACTGGGCGGTGCGCAGCACCCGCACATCCTCGATGCGCTTGACGGCACGGGCCGAGGCCTCACCGGCCAGGTCCTGGCTGAACTCCTGGTCGCGAAAGACCGTCAAGCCCTCCTTGAGCGACAGCTGGAACCAGTCGCGGCAGGTGATGCGGTTGCCGGTCCAGTTGTGGAAGTACTCGTGGCCGACCACCGATTCGATGTTGGCGAAATCGGTGTCGGTGGCCGTGGCCTGGCTGGCGAGAACGTACTTCGTGTTGAAGATGTTCAGGCCCTTGTTCTCCATCGCGCCCATGTTGAAGTCGCTGGTGGCGACGACCATGAAGCGCTCCAGGTCCAGCGCCAGCCCGAATCGGGCTTCGTCCCAGGCCACCGAGGCCATCAGCGAGTTCATCGCGTGCTCGGTCTTGTCCAGGTCGCCGGGGCGCACGTACACCTGCAGCAGGTGCTCCTTGCCGCCGCGCGACAGCACCTTCTGCTCGCGGCACACCAGCTGGCCGGCCACCAGCGCGAACAGGTAGCAGGGCTTGCGGTGCGGGTCGACCCAGCGCGCGTAGTGGCGCCCGTTGTCCAGCTCGCCCGAGTCCACCCGGTTGCCGTTGGACAGCAGCACCGGGTACAGCTGCTTGTCGGCGCGCAGCGTGACGGTGTAGCTGGCCATCACGTCGGGCCGGTCCAGGAAGTAGGTGATCCGGCGGAAGCCCTCGGCCTCGCACTGCGTGAAGAACGAGCCGTTGCTGACGTACAGGCCCATCAGCTGCGTGTTCTTCGCCGGGGCGCAGGTGGTGAAGATCTCCAGCTCGAAAGGCTCGTTGCCCTCCGGCAGGTTCTCCAGCACCAGCCGGCCGTCGTCCAGCTTGAACGAGGTGCCCTGGCCATCGACCAGCACGCGCGCCAGGTTGAGGTCTTCGCCGTCGAGCCGCAGCGGCTGGCGCGGCAGGTCGGGATTGCGCCGCACCTTCATGCGGTTGAGCACCCGGGTCTTGGCGGGGTCGAGGTCGAACACCAGTTCGACCGTGTCGATCCAGTACGGCGGCGGCTGGTAGTCGGCGCGGTAGATCACCGCGGATTGGCCTTCACGCATGTGGTTCCTTTAGACGCCCTGCTTGAGCGACGCCTCGATGAAGGGATCGAGGTCGCCGTCCAGGACTTTCTGGGTGTTGGAGATCTCGACGTTGGTGCGCAGGTCCTTGATGCGGCTGTTGTCCAGCACGTAGCTGCGGATCTGGTGGCCCCAGCCGACGTCGGTCTTGGTGTCCTCCAGCTTCTGCTGCTCTTCCATCCGCTTGCGCATCTCGTGGTCGTACAGCCGCGAGCGCAGGCGCTGCCAGGCCAGGTCGCGGTTGCTGTGCTGGCTGCGGCTGTCCTGCGACTGCACCACGATACCCGTCGGAATGTGCGTCAGCCGCACCGCCGAATCGGTCTTGTTGATGTGCTGGCCGCCGGCGCCGGATGCGCGGTAGGTGTCCACTCGCACGTCGGCCGGGTTGATGGTGATCTCCACCGAGTCGTCGACCTCGGGGTAGACGAACACGCTGGCGAAGCTGGTGTGGCGGCCGCCGGCCGAGTCGAACGGCGACTTGCGAACCAGCCGGTGCACGCCGGTCTCGGTGCGCAGCAGGCCGTAGGCGTACTCGCCCTCGATCTTGATCGTCGCGCCCTTGATGCCGGCGATGTCGCCGGCCGTTTCGTCCTCGATGCTGGCCTTGAAGCCCTTGCGCTCGGCATAGCGCAGGTACTGGCGCAGCAGCATGCCGGCCCAGTCGCAAGCCTCGGTGCCGCCGGCGCCGGCCTGGATGTCCAGGAAGGCGTTCATCGGGTCGGCCGGCTTGTCGAACATGCGCCGGAATTCCAGCGCCTCGACGGTTTCGGTGAGCTTGCGCGCCTCGGCCTCGATGGTGACGAGCCCGGCTTCATCGCCGTCGTCGCGGCTCATCTCGAACAGCTCCAGGTTGTCCGAGAGCTCGCGGTCCAGCTGCTGCAGCGTGGCGACCACGTCGTCGAGCTGCTTCTTTTCCCGGCCCAGCTCCTGGGCCTTCTTGGGGTCGTTCCAGACCGCGGGATCTTCCAGCGAGGCGTTGACGGTCCTCAGTCGCTCCGATTTGGCATCGTAGTCAAAGATACCCCCGGAGATCGGCGCAGCGCGACTGCAGGTCTTCCAGGGTGCTGCCGATGAGGTTGGTGCGTTCTGCGTCCATGGTTCTCGTGCTTTCTGTAAAGCACGGATTTTCGCAGAAGCCGCAGACGGATACCGAACGCAGAAGGCGCAAAAAGGAGCGCAGAAGACGCAGAAGAGATATCTCTTCTCTTCCTTCTGCGGCTTCTGCGTTCGGGTGTTCTGAGCGCCGGCGAGGCTTAGCGCGAGCTGCCCGGGCCGGCCAGGTACGACTGCGCGCGGCGGTTGCCGGCCGTGGCGGCGCGCTCGAACCAGTTGAGTGCCTGCTTCTGGTCGGCCGTCACGGTGGCGCCTTCGAAGTAGGCGACGCCCAGGAAGTAGCTCATTTCGGAGCGTCCATGCCGGATGCCATCCTCGGTGGCCTTGCCGGAGCGCTTGACGATCGCCGGGATGTCGCCGCGGCCGGCTGCATAGGCCTGCATCTGCTCGACGGTCGACGCGAAGAAGCGGTCACGGCTCTGCTGGGCCGCCGGTCGATCGGCTTCGGGCAGGCTGGCGACCAGCTCGTCCGTCAGCACCGGCAGCGCCTCGAAGGGCGTCATGCCGCCCTTCATGCGCGGCGAATACCAGGCGCGCAGCATCACCCTGTCCAGCGGCATCAGGCCATCGACCTTCTGCGGGAAGTAGCTCAGCACGGTGTTGCCGCCGGGGTGGCCGCGCACGCCCATCAGGTGCATGGCCTCGTGGTAGGCGCAACGGTAGGCATCGCGGCTGCGCATCTGGATGTTGGCGCTGTCGACCTTGGCCTCGGTGCGGAAGTCCAGGAAGGTGACGCAGGGCTGGTTGTCCTGCAGGGCCGTGTCGGGAAGGATCTCGACCGTGAGGTTGGAGGCCTCGCCGGGCTGGTCGGTCACGTCGATGAGCCGGACGCCGGCCTCTTGCGTGACGGCGCGCAGTGCCTGGGTGACGTACTCCCGGTGCTGGGGCAGGTCGACGCCGGTCATCCGCATGCGGATGTCGTTCTCCCAGCGGACCACGCGCGTCGGCGTGCCGCTCTGGTGCCACAGCACTTCCCAGAGCGTGTCCAGTCCCCTTTGCGTCTCATCCGCGGCGGCCGCGAAACAGGGGGCGAGCATCGCTGCAAGGCACAGCGACCAGAACCTTCTGCTCATCCGAGTCACCTCAAACTACGTTTGGTGACGAGTCTATGGGTAGGAGCGCTCCTACGCCATGGATGGGCAGAAAGATGACGGACTTGTAGGTGAAATGCGGATTTTTACCGGCGGATGAGG
>JAKFEA010000283.1:0-5083 GCA_036675905.1 Acidovorax sp.
ACCTCTCCCTTGCTCGAACGTGCTCCAGTCTGTGCCCATGCGTTTCCGCAACGACGCGAAGGATATTGGAAACCGGATGTCACGTTCAGAGTAGATGCGCCGAACGCATGTATTCGTCATTGTTACTTCGTTGTCGAAGTGACCTCAAGGCCGCCGCGCTGCGAGTCCGCTGCAAGAGTAGCCAAGTCACCCCAAACCGTTCGGCCTGAGCTTGTCGAAGGCGTTTTCTTCTCTGAGCAAGAAAGGAAGGCGGTTCGACAGGCTCACCGCGAACGGATTTTGCAGCGGGTCGCATTCTGGACGTCGCCCGCCTTGCAATCGTTCCGCATTGGAAAGAAAGATTAGCCCGAAGCCCGCGTGCGAATTACAACGCGATCAGATCGAAGCCGCAAGGGCTCAGCAAGGGAGAGAGCAGTGAAGGAACTCGACGCAGTCATCGACGATATCAAGAAGACGTTCAGCTCGTTCACGCCGGAGACGCCGCTGGCGGCGATCCGCAGCGCGGTCGACAAGCTCTTCGTCCATCAGACCGATGTCGAATGCACGCGCGAGCGCATCAGCCTCGGCGATGCCGACGCCGAGCTGATCACCGCGAAGGGCGTCACCAAGGAGGATGGGGCGATCCTCTACATCCATGGCGGCGGGTTCGTGGTCTGCTCGATCGATTCGCATCGCGGCCTCGCCGAGCGGCTGTCGCAGGAAGCCAATGCCGCCGTGCTGCTGGTCGGCTACCGGCTCGCGCCCGAGCATCCGTTCCCGGCCGCCGTGGACGACTCGATCGCCGCCACGCGCTGGATCCACGCCAACGCGCAGGAGCTGGGCCTGGATGCCTCCCGCTTCGCCGTGGGCGGCGACAGCGCCGGCGGCAACCTGGCGGCCGTGGTGGCGCTGACCGAGCGCGATGCCGGCGACAAGGGGCTGCCGATCGCGTACCAGCTGCTGATCTACCCGGCCACCGACCAGCGCCGCGGCTGGCCCTCGCACACCAGCAACGCCGAGGGCTACCTGCTCACCCGCGACACCATCACCTATTTCCATGACCTGTACGTGGCCGGGCAGGGCGGCGACCTGGACTGGCGCCTGTCGCCGCTGTTGCACGACGACCACCGGGGGCTGCCGCCGGCGCTGGTGATGACCGCCGGCTTCGACCCGCTGCGCGACGAGGGCGTCGCCTATGCGCAGAAGCTCAGCGAGAACGGCAACAAGGCCGCGCTGGTCAGCTTCGAGCGCCAGATCCACGGCTTCATCACCATGGGCAAGGTGATCGACGAGGCGAACGTGGCCGTGCAGATCTGCGCGTCGCAGCTGCGCGAGGCGCTGCGGGCGGGCTGACGCGAACTCGAACGGACCATTTCCCGCAGCCGCACCGCTGAGCAACCGATAATCCCCCGCTTTCGTCGAAGGGAGCGCGCGTGGATGTCGTCCTGCTGGCCAAGGCCGCAGTCATGGGGGTGGTGGAGGGGCTGACCGAGTTCCTGCCGATCTCCAGCACCGGCCACCTGATCCTCGCCGGCGCCCTGCTGGGTTTCGACGACGAGAAGGCCAAGGTCTTCGACATCGCGATCCAGACCGGCGCGATCCTGGCGGTCATCATCGTCTACTGGCAGAAGATCCGCTCCACCCTCGTGGCGCTGCCCACCGAGAAGCAGGCGCAGCGCTTTTCCCTGAACGTGGCGATCGGCTTCCTCCCCGCGATCGTGTTCGGCCTGCTGCTGGGCAAGGCGATCAAGGCGCACCTGTTCACGCCCGGGGTGGTGGCCACCACCTTCATCGTGGGCGGGCTGGTGATCCTGTGGGCCGAGCGCCGCCAGCAGTCCAGCGTGCGCATCCACGACGTCGACCAGATGGGCGCCATGGACGCGCTCAAGGTCGGCCTGGTCCAGTGCCTGGCCATGATTCCCGGCACCAGCCGCAGCGGCGCCACCATCATCGGCGGCATGCTGCTGGGGCTGTCGCGCAAGGCCGCCACCGACTTCTCGTTCTATCTCGCGATCCCGACGCTGGTCGGCGCCGGCGTGTACATGCTGTACAAGGAGCGCGCGCTGCTGTCCATGCAGGACCTGCCGATGTTCGGGGTGGGCCTGCTGTTTTCCTTCCTCAGTGCGTGGGTGTGCGTGCGCTGGCTGCTGCGGTACATCTCCAGCCACAGCTTCACGCCGTTCGCCTGGTACCGCATCGCTTTCGGGCTGCTGGTGCTGCTGACGTCGTCGATGGGCTGGGTGGAGTGGCACGGGTAGGGCGCCCCTGCGGCTCGGCCCCGTGCGCGATGTCCTACCCGCGCCGTCGGCCTGCGGCCACAGGGATGTGCGGCCATGCCGACCATCATCACCCCCAGCGGCAGCCTGCCTCGGCTGCACCTGCAGGCACGACGGGAAGATGAAACAGGACAAGCCCGGAACCGGCGCGGCCAAGCCGGCTGACCCGGCCCAGACGGAACCCGAGCGCCCCTCGCGCGAAGCGCCCGGGGAGGCCGAGCGAACCTGGGGCAAGGGCGCCGCCACGGCACTCGAGCAGTTGCGCCGCAACGACTACCGCACCCGCCGTGTCCACCCGGACGAGGAACGCCCCAAGTCCAAGTGAGTTGCCGGCCCGTGCCGGCCTTGCGGCTAGCGACCTTGCTCCATCGCGCGCAGCGCCGCTTCGATGGCGGCAGCGGTGGCCAGCGGCTTTTCCATCGGGAACAGGTGGCTGCCGTCCATCATCGCCATTCGGCCCTGCGTGACCTTGGCCGTCAGGCCCGGCCCGACCTGCTTCAACTCCTGCGACTGGCAGCCACCGATGAAAGCCGCCGGGCAGCGCAGCGGATGACGGCCCAGCACCTGCGGCAGGTTGTGCGGCAGGGTGTTGTAGATCGCGGTTTCGATCTCGCGGTCGAAGTCCAGGACGCGCTCGCCATCCTGGTCATGCGTGCACAGGTTGACGTAGTCGTGCAGCACCTGCTCGTCCCAATGCGCGAACGCCCGCTTGTGGCGGAAGTGCTCGAACACGGCTTCTCGATTCGGCCAGCGGTTCTTGCGCGCGCGGCTGATGCGGCCTGGCGAAATCGATCCGACCAGTTGCGCGCGCTTGGCCGCACCCACCGCGGTGGCCTTCCAGCCCCCGAGCAGGGGCGAGTCCAGCATCAGCACGCCGCGCGCCAGTTGCGGGTGGCGCGCCGCGCACAGGATGCTCAGGAAGCCGCCCAGCGAGTGGCCGACCAGGTGCGCCGGCTCGCCCGCCTTCTGCACCTCGCGCTCGGCGAAGTCATGCAGCTGCTGCACCAGCTGCGGCCAGTTGCTGGTGACCGGGTAGCGCTCGTCATGGCCGAACTTGTCGACCGCCTTGACGACGAAACCGCGTGAGCGCAGGTGCTTGAACAGCACGCCATAGGTTGCGGCGGGGAAGCTGTTGGCGTGGGAGAAGACGATCAGGGACATCCGGCCTGGCGCCTTGCTCCCTCCCCTTCCGGGGGAGGGTTGGGGTGGGGGCACGCGCGGCGCCGGGCGCCCCCACCCTGCCCTCCCCCAGAGGGGGAGGGGAAAGTCCGGTCGTGCATCAGCTGCCCCCTCACCCCGCCGTCACCTTGTCCATCGGCCGGTCCTTCGGGTGCTGCACCTTCAGCGGCGTGCCGGCCTGCGGGTCGTCCCACACGGGGTCCGGCAAGGCGTCGAAGATCTCGCGCAGCTTCTCGCCCCAGCTGGAATGCAGCATGCGGAAGTAGGGGTTGGCCATGTCGATGCTGACCAGCCTGTCGCTGTGGAAGCTGTCGGCCTCGTACACCACCAGGTCCAGCGGCGGGCCCACCGACAGGTTCGATTTCATGGTCGAGTCCATGGACACCAGCGCGCACTTGGCCGCCTCGGCCAGCGGCATGCCGGGGCGCACCACGCGGTCGAGCACCGGCTTGCCGTACTTGGCCTCGCCCACCTGGAAGTAGGGCGTGTCGGGGGTGGCCTCGATGAAGTTGCCAGCCGAATAGACCTGGAACAGCCGCATCTCCTCGCCGCGGACCTGGCCGCCGAACAGCAGGGCGGCGTTGAACTCCACTCCCGCGGCCTTCAGCGCCTCGGCGTCGCGGTCGTGCACCCGGCGCACGGCCTGGCCCAGCACGCGCGCCGCGTCGAACATCGTGCGGCAGTTCCAGATCGTGATCGGGTCGCCGCCTTCGGCGTCCTTCACGTGCTCGACCGGCAGCAGCTCGCGCACCGATTGCGAGATCGACAGGTTGCCGGCGCTCTGCAGCACCATGAAGCGGTCGCCCGTCCGCTCGTACACGGTGACCTTGCGGAAGGTGCTGATGTGGTCGACCCCCGCGTTGGTGCGCGAGTCCGACAGGAACACCAGCCCGGCGTCGAGCTTGATGGCTACGCAGTACGTCATGGGGAACTTGTCATTGCGGGCTTGACCCGCAATCCATCTCCCGATCGTCGTGCGCGCACGAACGTCGCTCGGGAGATGGATCCCGGCTTGCGCCGGGATGACAACGTGGGGGTCATCACTGGTCCAGCTTCTTCTTCAGCACATACAGCGCATCGAGCGCCTCGCGTGGGCTCATGGTATCGGGATCGAGCTGTGCGAGGGCGGCTTCGACCGGACTGGGCCCTTGCTCTGCGGGCTGCGGAGGCGCCGCAAACAGGTCGACCTGCTCGCGGGCCAGCTCCTGCTGGCTCTCCAGCGCCGCCAGCGCATGGCGGGCATGGTTGACCACGGCCGCGGGTATGCCGGCCAGGCGCGCGACCTGGATGCCGTAGCTGCGGCTGGCCGGCCCCGGCTGGATCTCGTGCAGGAACACGATGTCGCTGCCCGATTCGGTGGCGCTGACGTGGACGTTCACGGCCGCGTGGTGCCTGGCCGGGAATTCGGTCAGTTCGAAGTAGTGGGTGGCGAACAGCGTGAACGCCTGCGTCTTGTCGTGCAGGTGGGCGGCAATGCCCGAGGCCAGCGCCAGGCCGTCGAACGTGGACGTGCCGCGCCCGATCTCGTCCATCAGCACCAGGCTCTGCGGCGTGGCGGCGTGCAGGATCTGCGCCGCCTCGGTCATCTCCAGCATGAAGGTCGACTGGGCGTTGGCCAGGTCGTCGGCGGCGCCGATGCGGGTGTGGAT
>JAKFEA010000284.1:0-2076 GCA_036675905.1 Acidovorax sp.
GGCCACACCCCACAGCATCCGCAGCGACGGCGCACACGCCCGGGATGCACCGTCACTTCAGGAACGCGCGCCGGCTGCTCTCCGCCACCAGGTCCAGGTACTCGGGGTGCTTGCGGATGTAGGCCGCCACGAACGGGCAGGCAGGAATCGCCTGCAGGCCTTGCCGGCGGACCTCGCCCAGCGCGAAGGCGATGAGCCGGCTTCCCAGGCCCTTGCCTACATGGGCAGGCAGCACCTCGGTGTGGGTGAAAAGAAGCGCCCCCTTCACCGCGTTGTACTCCGAGAAAGCGGCGACCTCGCCTCCCTGCCGCAGCTCGAAGCGGCGACGGGAGGGGTTGTCTGCGACTTCGATGTCGTCCATGGCGTGTCAATCCCTCGAATCCGGCACGGCCAGCGGGAGCCGTGCGACTGCGCGCACCCGCCCCGGAACCCGTGCGGATGGCTCGTGTGCCTGTCGATCGTAGTCCTTGCCCGGGCGCGGGCAGCTCGTCCGCACGAATACCCGCGCGATACAAAACGGTGGCCGCCCGACATCGGGCGAATACCGGCGCTTTCCACACTCCTTCCCATGCCACGGGGCAAGGCGGAAGAAGAGAGCGAAGGCCGCCTTGTCCCTCCATCGAATCGCTTCGCTCAGGAGATCGTCATGAACCGCCGCTTCGTTTCCGCCATCGCCTCCAGCAGCACCGTCGTCGCCGCCTTCTCGGCCCTGATGACCGGCAGTGCCATTGCCGAGGGGCCGATCGCCACCCCCGCCGCGACCCCGTTCGTCAGCAGCCGCAGCCGCGCCGAAGTGCAGGCCGAGGTGATGGGCAACCGCGACACCCTGACCGCAGCCGCCTCCGAATGGAGGATGCAGGCGAACGCGCCGGAACAACTGATGAGCGGCCGCACCCGCGCGCAGGCCACGGCCGAGTACATCGGTGCGCGCGACCGGGTCCACGCCCTCAACTCCGAAGACAGCGGCTCCGCCTACTTCGCGCAGGCGCCGGTGCACCCCACCGACACGATGCTCGCCGGCAGCCAGGACGTGCGCTGAGCCGCCAGCCGTCGTGCTTCGCCACCTTGCCCCGCCTGCCCGCCGGCAGCGCGGGGCCTTCTTGCAACCGGCTTGTATCGGCTGTGTATTCGCCCGGCAATTCCGTGCCCGGCAGCGCGTGCCGCGTCCTAGACTGGATCCATGAGCAGGCACGCGCCACCGCGCCCGCCGGCATCCGGGGGCCAGTCCGCCTCCCCGGTGCAGGCGCTGCGGCGCCTCGCCCTGGCTGCGGGGCAACCCGGCGGGACGGATCTTTTTGCCGGCCTGGTGCGGGAACTGGCCACCGGCCTTCCGGCCGCGATGGTGCTGGTTGCCGTCTTCACCGATGACGCGCGCACGGCCCTTCGCACGCTGGCCGTCCGGCTCGATTGCTGCATCGCCGAGAACTTCGAATTTCCCGCCGTGGCCTTGCCGGCCGCGGCGACCCAGGGCCGGACCCACCATTTCGTCGCCCGTGGGCTCATGCCGCGGCTTGCCCCGGATGGCCTGTTCGCATCGAGCCGGATGGACTCGCTGTCCGCCGTGCCGCTGATGGACAGCGACGGCGAGCCGCTCGGCCTGCTGGCCGCGCTGGACCGCAAGCCCGTGGCGGGCGGTGACGTCGACCACGCGCAGGCCATGCTCAGCATCGTGGCCGCCCGGATGGCTTCGGAAATCGAGCGCCAGCGCACCGACGAGGCACTGCGGGCCGTGGCACTGGCCGTATCCGCTTCGCCGAGCGGCACCGTGTTCGATGAACTGGTGCGGTTGCTGGCGACGCTGCTGCACGTGGAAGCCGCGTTCATCGCGCGCTTCGATCCGGGGGAACCCTGCACGCTGCGGATGCTGGCCATGTATTTCGACGGCGAAGTCACGCAGGGCGTCAGCTACCCGGTGACCGGCACGCCTTGCGAGACGGTGCTCGGCCAGCGCTTCCGCGCCTACCCGGCCGGCCTGCAGGCGCTCTTCCCGAACGACGCCGACGCGGTCACGCATTGCCTGGACAGTTATGCCGGCCACCCACTGGTGGCGCTGGACGGCTCTGCGCTGGGCATCGT
>JAKFEA010000285.1:0-1618 GCA_036675905.1 Acidovorax sp.
CCGTGGCGTCGGCGGGTGATCGAGCCCCAGCTGCGGCTCTTGTATCAGTAGGCCATTGCGCGCCAAGGGTGTTCCTTCCGTGACTCGCGCGGCCACCGTTAGGTGACTTCCTCCCCGATCTCGCCTGTGTCGCAAGCAGGCTCGCTGTTCTCGGCCTTTCTCCCCCTGCTGCCCCTGATGCTGGCCGTCTTCACCGGCTTCTTCGCCATGGGCATGGCGTTCCCGGTGCTCCCGCGGCATGTGAACGACACGCTGGGCTTCGGTACCTTCTTCGTCGGCGTCGTGATGGGCGCCCAGTACGTCGCCTCGATCCTGGTCGGCCGGCTGTGGGCGGGTGAGGTGAGCGACGGGCGCGGGCCCAAGGTGGCGGTGCCGCTGGGGCTGCTCGGTGTCTGCGGCGTGGGCGGCGTGTATTTCGTGTCGCTCGCATTCATGGAGCAGCCGACGCTGTCCTACTTCCTGCTCGTCGCCGCGCGCCTGCTCACCGGCATCGCCGAGCCCTTCGTCATCACCGCAGCCCTCAGCTGGGGCATCGCGCGTCTCGGGCCGCGGCACTCGGGCAAGGTGATCGGCTGGATCGGCATGGCGCTGTTCGGCGCCTACGCAGCCGGGGCGCCGGCGGGCGGCTGGGTCTATGCGCGCTGGGGCTACGCCGGCATCGCGTGGGCGACGGTGCTGGTGCCACTGCTGACGCTGGCGATCGTGGCCGGCATCCACGGCGAGCGCCCGCCGCACGTCGAACGCCCCGCGTTCTACAAGGTGGTGGGCCTGGTCAAGCTGCCCGGGCTGGCGCTGACGCTGTCCTCGTTCGCCTATGCCGCCATCAACGCCTTCGTGGCGCTGCTGTGGGTGGAACGCGGGTGGGGCAGCGCGGCGCTGGCGTTCACCAGCCTCGGGGCGGGCTTCATCGTCGCGCGGCTGCTGGTGGGGCACCTGCCGGACCAGCTCGGCGGCGCCCGCGTGGCGGCGGTGTGCGTGGCGGTCGAAGCCGTCGGCCAGCTGATGATCTGGTGGGCGCCCAGCGAGCTGATGGCCTGCGTGGGCGCCGCGCTCACGGGAGGCGGTTATGCGCTGGCGTTCCAGGGTTTCGGCGTGGAAGCGGTGCGCCGCGCGCCGCCGGAAAGCCGCGGCGCGGCGATGGGGGGCTACGTGGCTTTCCAGGATCTGTCGATGGGGCTGGCCGGTCCGCTGGGTGGGCTGCTGGCGCTGCAGGCGGGGCTGGACGCGGTGTACCTGGCCGGGGCGATCGGTGCACTGGCGTCGCTGGGGTTGGCGATGGCGATGCAGCGTTCAGGCGCTGGCCGCGCCTGACGACGTGCCGGCCGTCACCGCGCCGTGCGCCAGTGGCAGCGTGATGCAGAAGCGGGACCCGCGCCCCAGGCCCTCGCTTTGCGCAACGATGGTCCCGCCGTGCAGTTCGGCCAGCCCGCGCGTGAGGGCCAAGCCCAGGCCCAGTCCGCCCTGGGTGCGTGCGATGTCCTGGGTGGCCTGCGAGAACGGGTTGAACAGGCGACCGAGCAGGTGCTCGTCCATGCCCATGCCGGTGTCGGCAACGGACAGGCGCACCAGCCCGGCCGCCGTGTCGACCGCGGTGCGCACTTCCACCGTGCCGGGCCCC
>JAKFEA010000286.1:0-10167 GCA_036675905.1 Acidovorax sp.
CCGCGCGTGCCCCCTCCCCAGCCCTCCCCCGGAGGGGGAGGGAGTCGGAGATCTCCGCTGCCGCCGCTGCCGTCGCCGGCGCATCGGATCGCGCTTTCACATTCCCCTCCCCCGCCACCTCGATCCGCACCAGTTCGGCCCCGACCGCCATCAGCTCACCCGGCTTGCCACCCAACTCCAGCACCTTGCCGGCCACCGGCGACGGAATCTCCACGGTTGCCTTGTCCGTCATCACGTCGGCGACGACCTGGTCTTCCTTCACCTCGTCGCCGGGCTGCACGCGCCACTCGACCAGCTCCACTTCGGCGATGCCCTCGCCGATGTCGGGCATCTTGATTGCGTAGATTCCCATCGTTCAGCCCTCCAGCACGCGCTTGAGCGCGGCGCCCACGCGATCGGGCCCCGGGAAGTACGCCCACTCCTGCGCATGCGGATACGGCGTGTCCCAGCCGGCGACGCGCTCGATCGGCGCTTCCAGGTGATAGAAGCAGTGTTCCTGCACCAGCGCCGACAGTTCGGCGCCGAAGCCGCTGGTCTTGGTGGCTTCGTGCACGATCACGCAGCGGCCCGTCTTCTTCACCGATGCCACCACCGTGTCCAGGTCCATCGGCCAGATCGATCGCAGGTCGATGATCTCGGCGTCGACCCCCGCCTCGCGCGCCGCGCACTCCGACACCCACGCCATGGTCCCGTAGGTCAGCACCGTGACCTGCGAGCCGGCCCGGAACACCGCGGCCGAATCCAGCGGCACGCGGTAGTAGCCCTCGGGCACCTTGCCCATCTCGTGCTTGGACCACGGCACCACGGGCCGGTCGTGGTGGCCGTCGAACGGGCCGTTGTACAGGCGCTTGGGCTCCAGGAAGATCACCGGGTCGTCGCACTCGATCGCGGCAATCAGCAGGCCCTTGGCGTCATAGGGGTTGCTGGGCATCACCGTGCGGATGCCGCACACGTGGGTGAACAGCGCCTCCGGGCTCTGGCTGTGCGTCTGCCCGCCGTAGATGCCGCCGCCGCAGGGCATGCGCAGGGTGAGCGGGCAGGTGAAGTCGCCCGCCGAGCGGAAGCGCAGGCGCGCCGCCTCCGACACGATCTGGTCCGAGGCCGGGTAGAAGTAGTCGGCGAACTGGATCTCGGCCACCGGGCGCAGGCCGTACGCGCCCATGCCCACCGCCACGCCGACGATGCCGCCTTCGCTGATCGGCGTGTCGAAGCAGCGGCTCTTGCCGTACTTGGCCTGCAGCCCTTCGGTGACGCGGAACACGCCGCCGAAGTAGCCCACGTCCTGGCCGAACACCACGACGTTGTCGTCGCGCGCCATCATCACGTCCATGGCCGAGCGCAGGGCCTGGATCATGGTCATCTGCCTGCTCTCGCCGGCGGCGGATTCGACGGCCGGCGCTTCACGGGTTTCGGTCAGCATGGAGCCTCCTCGTGAAGAACGCGGACATCCGTACGCAGAAGGCGCAAAAGGGACGCAGAAGAAGCAGAAGCAGAAGCAGAAGCAGAAGCAGAAGCAGAAGCAGAAGCAGAAGCAGCATTCAATGGAAGTTCTTTCGCGACTTCTGCGCAATCTTCGCGCCTTCTGCGTAAGGGAGTTCTGTCTTTGTTCATCTCATACCCCCAATTCCTGCCGCTGCCGGCGCAGGTGCGCGGGCATCTCGGCGTACACGTCTTCGAACATGGCGGACGGGCTGGTGATGTGGCTGTCCAGGAGCGTGCCGTAGCTCTCGGCCTCCTTCTGCGCGGCGGCCACTTCGGCTTCCAGTTCCAGCCGCACCTGTTCGTGCTCCTGCTCGGACCAGGCGCCCAGCCCGATCAGGTGCTGCTTCAGGCGCTCGATCGGATCGCCGAGCGGGAAGCGCTGCCAGTCGTCGGCGGGTCGGTACTTGGACGGATCGTCGGATGTCGAATGCGCCCCGGCCCGGTAGGTGACCCATTCGATCAGCGTCGGCCCCAGGTTCGATCGCGCCCGCTCGGCCGCCCACCGCGACGCCGCGTACACCGCCAGGAAATCGTTGCCGTCCACCCGCAGCGAGGCGATGCCGCAGCCGACGCCGCGCGCGGCGAAGGTGGTGGATTCGCCGCCCGCGATCGCCTGGAAGGTGGAGATCGCCCATTGGTTGTTCACCACGTTCAGGATCACCGGCGCGCGATACACGTGGGCGAAAGTCAGCGCGGTGTGGAAGTCGGCTTCGGCGGTGGCGCCGTCGCCGATCCAGGCCGAGGCGATGCGCGTGTCGCCCTTGATGGCCGAGGCCATGGCCCAGCCCACCGCCTGGATGAACTGGGTGGCCAGGTTGCCCGAGATGGAGAAGAAGCCGGCCCGCTTGTACGAGTACATCACCGGCAACTGCCGGCCCTTCATCGGGTCGCGCTGGTTGCTCATGAGCTGGCACATCAGCTCGACCATCGGGATGTCGTCGCGGCTGAGCAGCAGGCCCTGCTGGCGGTAGGTCGGGAAGCACATGTCGCCGGGCTCGATCGCCGCAGCCTGGGCGCAGGCGATGGCCTCTTCGCCCAACGCCTGCATGTAGAAGGAGATCTTGCGCTGCCGCTGCACGACCAGCATGCGGGCGTCGAAGATGCGCGTGCGCATCATCGCGCGCAGGCCCTTGCGCAACTGCGCCGTCGACAGGTCGGGCGCCCACGGACCGACCGCACGGCCCTCCCGATCGAGCACGCGAATCAGCCCGTAGGCCAGGTCGGCGGTGTCGAAGTGGGTGGTGTCCACCGGCGGCCTTCGCACGGCGCCGGCCTCCGAGACATGGAGGTAGGAGAAGTCGGTGGCACAGCCGGGCCGCCCCGAGGGCTCCGGCACGTGCAGCCGCAGGGGCTGGTGCTCGCTCATGCAATCGCTCCGCGCGCTTCTGGCGCGCCAACAGTCTGCAAGGATCGGAACGCGACGGCGGGTAAGCCGTCGCCTTCCTCAGGGGTCCGCGCGGGTCGCGCGCAGACTGGTCAGTTTAGCCGCGAACGCAGGCCGCGAGTCGCCCGCGAGTCGCCCGCGCATCGCCGGCACGGCATAGACTGGCGTTCCGTATACCGCGAAAGGGCGACCATGGACCCGAGGCCAATCATCCTTCGCACGAGGCCGCTCATGCTGGCGGCCAGCCTCGCGCTGGCGGCTTCGCTGGCCGGCTGCGCCACCGGCAGCGGCGGCCCGGCAGGCACGGCGGCAACCGCGGTCCCCGGGCAATACAACTCGCTGCTGAGCGCTGCCGAGTCGCTCTACCTGCGCCAGGACTTCCAGGGCGCGATGGAGTCGTTCCGCCAGGCCGCGCAGGCGGTGCTCGGCCGCGACCCGGGCCTGTACCAGGCCGCGATGCTGCGGGCCGGCGAATCCAGCTGCATGGCCAACTACCAGCTCGCACTGGCCGAGCTGCGCGCCGGACAGCGAGCCGCCGCCGATCAGCGCCTGGACGCCTTCCTGGGCAACGACGCCTGCCGGCGGCTGACCGGCGAATCGGTCCACGCGCGACAGTTGCGCCACGGAATCACGCTGGCGCCCTCCGACCGCCCCTGACCGCGGCCGGCCTCAGCGCAGCAGCCTGGCCAATGCCGGGCCCTGCAGCACCTCGATCCGCCGCGCCTTGGCCAACCGCGCCGCCTGCGGAGTGAGTTCGCCCAGGGCCACGTAGATGCCGCGGCCCGCTTCCTGCCGCTGCACTGCCTGGTCCAGCGCCTGCAGGGCATCCTCGCCATGCCGCGCGGCCTTCCAGCGGCGTGCCGACACCAGCGTAGCCTGGCCGTTGCGCTCCAGGACCAGGTCGGCGCCGCCCTGCCCCGCGCGCACCGTCCAGCCCTCGCGCGTGAACCCTGCACGCAACGCCTGCTCGAAATCGGCCCAGGACATCTTCGCGGCGCCGTCCAGCAGCGCCTGCGCCTGCGCCGGGCTGGGCGCGCCCAGCTGGCGCCAGAACGCCATGGCGCCGATCACGAAAAAGGGCAGCGCGCCCATGCTGCCCACGGTGCGGTAGTCCGGCGGCAGCAGCGCCTGCGTCAGGGCCACGAGGGCCAGCGCCACCGCGATGCTGATCCACCACGGCGAGCGCAGCAGCACCGCGAACAGCGAGTTCTCCGCCATGCGGAACTTCATGGAAAAGCTCCCGCGTCAGTGGTGGTGGTGCCCGTGCTCGCCGTGCGCGTGGCGATGCTGGATTTCCTCCGCCGTGGCCGCGCGCACGCCCAGCACCTTGAGCATGAATCGCAACTCCTGCCCGGCCAGCGGGTGGTTGCCGTCCAGGTGGACGGTGTCGCCCTTGATCTTCGCCACGCGGAAAGGCTGCGGACGCCCCTGGTCGTCCGGCAGTTCCAGCACGCCGCCCACCTTCACGCCAGGCGGGAATTCGCGCTTGGGCAAGGTGCGCACCAGGCTCTCGTCCCGCTCCCCGAAAGCATCCTGCGCGGGGAGTTGCAGCGTGGCCTGGTAGCCGGTCTCGCGGCCTTCCAGCGCCGACTCGATCTTGTCGAGGGTATTCCCGTAGCCGCCGTGCAGGTAGGCCTCGGCGCCCTTGCTCTGGTCGAGCAGCCGGCCGTGCACGTCGGCGATCCTGACCGCCAGCGTGACGACGGTGTCCTTGGTGATTTGCATGGGCCGATTCTGCCAAGGTCGCGCGCGGGGTCTGCTTGAGGCGGCCCGCGGTTGCCACTACCATGGGCCGCCCAGCTCCCGCACCACCACGCATGAGCTCCAGCTTGCTCCCGGCCCGGGGCGAGGTCGCACGCCTCCTCCAGGCCCAGGATTGGGCGTCCACGCCCTTGGGGGAATCCACGCGCTGGCCACAGGCGCTGCGCACCGTGGCTGGCGTGGTGTTCAACGCCCCCCGCCCGATGTACGTGGCCTGGGGGCCCCAGCTGGCGCTGCTGTACAACGACGCCTACCGTCACATCCTGGGCGACCGGCATCCGGCCGCCCTGGGCCGCCCCCTGCGCGAGGTCTGGCCCGAGATCTGGCATTGCATAGGGCCGCTGCACGAGCAGGCCCTCGCCGGCGAAGCGGTGCAGGCCGACGACGTCGAGTGCACCATCCGGCGCGACGGCGCAGACGCCCAGTGCTGGTTCAGCGTGGCCTGCAGCCCGGTGCACGAGGGCGACCGGGTCGCCGGCGTGCTGTGCCTGATCGACGAGACCACCGACCGCGTGCGGGCCGACCGCAACCGGCACGACGAGTACCGGCGGCTGCAGCAATGGTTTGCGCAGGCGCCCAACCTGCTGGCGGTGCTGCACGGGCCGCAGCACGTGATCGAGGTCGCGAACAAGGCCGTCCACGAGCTCACCGGCCACACCGACATGGTGGGACAGACGGTGCGCGAGGCCCTGCGCGACCTGGAGGGCCAGGGCTACTACGAGCTGCTGGACGAGGTCTTTCGCAGCGGGACCACCTTCGTCGGCCGGTCGATGGCGGTCACGCTGCGGCGCAGCCGCGATGCGCCGCCGGAGGACCGGCTGTTCGACTTCGTGTTCCAGCCGATCCGCGACGACGCCGGCCGCGTCTGCGGCATCTTCTTCTCCAGCGTCGATGTCACCGAGTCGGCGCAAGCCGCCGCCGCACTGCGCGCCAGCGAGCAGAAGCTGCGGGCCGCCACCGAGGGCGCCGGCGTCGGCACCTGGGAGCTCGACCTCGTCACCGGCCGCGGCAGATGGTCCGAGCGCGGCGAGGCGCTGATGGGCCTCGGCCGGCGCGAGTTCACGGTCACCGACTGGCAGGAGGCGTTGCACCCCGACGACCGGCCGGCCGCGCAGGCGGTGTGGCAGGAGGCGATGGCGCTCCACAAGCCCTACGAACTCGAGGCCCGCACGCGCGCAACCGCCGAAGACGGCGGGCCGCGCTGGGTGATGGGGCGCGGCATGTTCGAGCAGGATGCTTTCGGCCAGGCCGTCACGGCACGCGGCGTGCTGCTCGACGTCACCGAGCGCCACCGCGCGCAGGATGCCGCGCGCCAAGCGCAGGAGGCGCTGCGGGCGGCCGAAGAGAGCATGCAGCTGGCCATGGCCATAGGCGCCGCCGGCACCTGGGACTGGGACATGGCCAACGACCGCATGCTGTGGTCGCGCAGCCGCTTCGAAGTGCTGGGCATGGAACCCACGCCCACCGGCGAAGCGAGCATGGCGATGTGGCTGAACTCCATCCCCAACGAGGACGTCCCCGCGCTGCAGGCCGAGTGGCAGCGCGCGCTGGCGGCACACGACGTGTTCCGCTCCGAGCACCGGTACCGGCGCGTCGACGGCCGCAAGATCTGGGTTTCGGCGGCCGGCAGGTTCTTCTACGACGACGCCGGCGAGCCGGTGCGCTTCGTCGGCGTCTTCTTCGACATCAGCCAGCGCAAGAAGGCCGAGGAAGCGCTGCGCAACGCCGACCGCCGCAAGGACGAATTCCTGGCCACGCTGGCGCACGAATTGCGCAACCCGATGGCGCCGATCCGCAATGGCCTGGCCATCCTGCGGGTGCCTGGCCTGGAGGAAGGCACGCGCGCGCGCATGCTGGAGCTGATGGAGCGCCAGGTGCAGCACATGGTGCGGCTGGTCGACGACCTGCTGGAGGTTTCGCGCATCACGCGCGGCAAGATCGAACTGCGCCGCGAGGTGGTGGAACTGCGCTCGGTGGTCCGCGCCAGCCTGGAAGGCCAGCAGCCGCAGTTCCATGCCGCGCAGCACGAAGTGCGGGTGGACCTGCCACCGCAGCCGGTGCTGGTGGACGCCGACCCGACCCGCATCGCGCAGGTGGTGGACAACCTGCTGAACAACGCCTGCAAGTACACGCCCGACGGCGGCCACGTGCGGGTCGGCCTGCACGTCGAAGGCGGCGAGGCCGTGCTGAGCGTGCAGGACAACGGCACCGGCATTCCCGCCGACATGCTGGACCGGGTGTTCGACCTGTTCACCCAGATCGACCGCACCCTGGGCCGCGCCAAGGGCGGCCTTGGCATAGGCCTTGCGCTGGTGCAGCAGCTGGTGCGCATGCACGGCGGCACGGTGCAGGCCGAGAGCGAAGGCATAGGCGCGGGCGCCTGCTTTACCGTGCGGCTGCCGCTCATGTCGGCCGGCACCGAGCCCGCGGCGGCCGGCGGCGTGCCGGAGCTTTCGGCGGCAACCCAGTCGCTGCGCGTGCTGGTGGTGGACGACAACCACGATGCCGCCGACAGCCTGGCCCTGCTGCTGCAAGCCGGCGGCCACCAGGCGCGCACCGCCTACGACGGCTTCGAGGCGCTGCGGGCCGTGGCCGAGTTCAAGCCGCGCTGGGTATTGCTGGACATCGGCATGCCGGGCATGAACGGGCACGAGGTCGCCCGCGCCCTGCGCAGCCGCCCCGGCGGCGACCAGCTCAGGCTGGTGGCCGTCACCGGCTGGGGCCAGGCCGACGACCGCCGGCTCACGCAGGCGTCGGGGTTCGACGTGCACCTGGTCAAGCCGGTGGAGCCGACCGCCCTGCTGCAGCTGCTGGAGCAGGACGAAGCCGCGCACCCGGCGTAGCACCCGCCATTCCGCCCGCACTTCCGACGGAGTCCTACAGGGCGGCGCGCGCCGCTGGAGGACAGTTCAACCTGAACAAGGAGGTGCGCATGGCCAAGGACGACCTGGCGTTCGAACATCTCGCCCCCCCGGCGCGGCTGGACGAGGACGCCCGCACGGCCGAGCGCATGAGCCTGGCTCGGCAACTGCCCAAGCGCACGGTGGCACTGGTGCTGGCCGGCGGGCGAGGCTCCCGCCTGCACGAGCTGACCGACCGGCGCGCCAAGCCGGCGGTGTACTTCGGCGGCAAGTTCCGGATCGTCGACTTCGCCCTGTCCAACTGCATCAACTCGGGCATCCGGCGCATCGGCGTGTTGACGCAGTACAAGTCGCACTCGCTGCTGCGCCACCTGCAGCGCGGCTGGAGCTTCCTGCGCGGCGAGGCCAACGAGTTCATCGACCTGCTGCCGGCCCAGCAGCGCATCAACGAAGCCGACTGGTACCGCGGCACGGCCGACGCGATCTACCAGAACATCGACATCCTGAAGTCCTATGCGCCCGAGTACATCCTGGTGCTGGCCGGCGACCACATCTACAAGATGGACTACTCGCTGATGCTGCTGGACCACGTGGAGTCGGGCGCGCGCTGCACCGTGGGCTGCATCGAGGTGCCGCGCATGGAGGCCACCGCGCTGGGCGTGATGGCGATCGACGAGAACCGCCGCATCACCAACTTCCTGGAGAAGCCGGCCGACCCGCCCGGCATGCCCGGCAAGCCCGACCGCGCGCTGGGCAGCATGGGCATCTACGTGTTCGATGCCGAGTACCTGTACGGGCTGCTGGAAGAGGACGGCGCCGACCAGGCCTCGCAGCGCGATTTCGGCAAGAACGTCATTCCGCGGCTGGTGGCGAGCGGCAACGTGCTGGCCCACCCGCTGAACCTGTCGAGCGTGCCGGCCAGCACGCGGCACAACCCCTACTGGCGCGACGTCGGCACGGTCGACGCCTTCTGGGCCGCCAACCTGGACCTGGCCTCCAACATGCCCGTGCTGGACATCTACGACCGCGACTGGACGATCTGGACCCACCAGGAGCAGCTGCCGCCGGCCAAGTTCGTGCCCGACGAGAAAGGCCGGCACGGCAGCATCGCCAACGTGATCGTGTCGGGCGGCTGCATCGTGTCGGGCTCGGACCTCAGCCAGTCGGTCCTGTTCTCCAACGTGCGGGTGCACTCGTGCTGCAACATCCGCGAAGCCGTGATCCTGCCCGGCTGCGAGATCGGGCGCGGCAGCAAGCTCTCGCGCGTGGTGCTCGACCGCGGCTGCCGGCTGGCCGAGGGCACCGTGATCGGCGAGGACCCGCAAGTCGACGGCGAGCGCTTCCACCGCACGGACAGCGGTGTCGTGCTCGTGACAAAGGAAATGCTGGGACAGGCCTGATCGCGCCTGCGGCCGCGTTCCGGGTGCTTCTGCCGGGCAGAATCGCAGCCTGCTGTTTTTTCTGCATGGCCTCGCACTCATGACTGCCCAGGTTCCCGGCACCCACCCCCTTCCCCCATTCCGCACCATCGCCGACCTCGTGCGCGAACACGCTGCTGCGAGGCCGCAGCACACCGCGCTGGTGCATGGCGCGCAGCGCCTGTCCTGGGGTGGGTTCGATGCGCTGGTGGACCGTGTCGCGGCGGCGTTGCAGCGCGATGGCGTGCAACCGCGGCAGAGCATCGCGATCAGCGGGACCAACGGCATCGGGTACGCCGTGCTGTTCGTCGGCGCCTTGCGCGCGGGCGTGGCCGTGGCGCCGTTGCCCACGGGGGCCACGCCGCAGCAGCTGGCGGGGATGGTCGAGGACAGCGGCGCGCGATTGCTGTTCGCCGATGACACGGTGCCGCCGCTCGACGTCGCCGTGCCGCGGATGGCGCTTTCAGAAGCGGAAGCGCACACGAGCGTGAGCGAGTGGCTCGCCCCCACCGGCACGAAGCCGCAACCCGTCGACGTCCAGCCCGGCTGGCCCTTCAACATCATCTATTCCTCCGGCACCACCGGTACGCCCAAGGGCATCGTGCAGTCGCACGGCATGCGCTGGGCGCACGTGGCGCGCGCGGAAGCGGGGGGCTACGGTACCGATTCGGTGGCGCTGCTGGCCACCTCCCTGTGCTCCAACACGACCCTGGTGTGCTTCTTCCCGGCGCTGTCGCGCGGCGGCACCGTCGTGCTGACCGAGGGCCGCTTCGACGCCGGCGCGTACCTCGCGCTGGCCGAGCGCGAGCGCGCCACCCACGCCATGCTCGTGCCCGTGCAGTACCAGCGCTTGATGTCGCATCCGGACTTCGATCGCTTCGACCTGTCGTCCTTCGTCATGAAGTTCTGCACCAGCGCGCCCTTCCCCGCCGCGCTGAAGGCCGACGTGCTCAATCGCTGGCCGGGCGGCCTGACCGAGTACTACGGCATGACCGAGGGCGGCGGCACCTGCATGCTGTTCGCGCACGAGTTCCCCGACAAGCTGCACACCGTCGGCCGGCCCGCCGAGGGCCACGACATCCGGCTGATCGACGAGGAAGGCCGCGAACTGCCGCCGGGCGAGATCGGCGAAGTCGTCGGCCGATCCGGCGCGATGATGACCGCGTACCACAACCAGCCCGGCAAGACGCGCGAGACCGAGTGGTACGACGCGCAGGGCAACCGCTTCATCCGCACCGGCGACGTCGGCCGCTTCGACGAG
>JAKFEA010000287.1:0-4066 GCA_036675905.1 Acidovorax sp.
GTCTTCAAGGCCGACGACAAGATGGACCAGATCGTGCTGGACAAGAAGGACTGCACCTACTCCTACTTCGCCGACCCGATGTACGTCTGGATGGACGGCGAGTACAACCAGTACGAGGTCGAGGCCGAGAACATGGGCGACGCCCTCAGCTACCTCGAGGACGGCATGACCGCCGAAGTGGTGTTCTACGAAGGCAAGGCGATCTCGGTGGAACTGCCCACCAGCGTCGAGCGCGAGATCACCTGGACCGAGCCGGCCGTCAAGGGCGACACTTCGGGCAAGGTGCTCAAGCCGGCCAAGATCGCCACCGGCTTCGAGGTCGGCGTGCCGATCTTCGTGGCCCAGGGCGACAAGGTCGAGATCGACACCCGCACGGGCGAGTACCGCCGCCGCGTCTGATGGCGCCGCGACCGACCTGAAGGCTCCGCAAGGAGCCTTTTTCATTTCCTCGCGCCATGGACTTCGACTTCGAGCTGATTGCCGCGCCCTTCCGCATGCAGCCGGGACTGCGCCGGCTCGAGCCGGGCGCACGGCACCTGACCGTGCTGGCGCCGGGGTCGGCCCTGTTCGAGGAGAAGCGCCGCGTGCAAGAAGCAGGGTCCTCGCGGCACCTCGCGCCCGGCTTCGATCCTGCACCGGCCCTGGCGGCCATCGCGCGGCAGGCTGCAGTGGAAGGCCACCCGGCCTTCGATGCCGGCAGGCTCGAACTCGCCTTCGAGGAAGATCTTGCCGTGCTCGATGGCGCCAATGGCACGCTGCCCTGGCTGTGCGTCTGCGTGCCCTCGCACTGGGCGCCGGAGGACAAGGTCGGCCTCGACTTCGCCGCGGTGCATGCGCCGGTGGCCGACAACGCCGCCCTGCTGCACGCAGGATCCCGGTTGGTCGGCCTGGCCACCTCCGGCGAGCGCTGGGAGCGTTTCGTGTGGACCGTGAGCCCTTCGCCGCGCCACGACCAGCACCCGCGCCGGCAGCCGCGCGCACCCTGGCCGGCCGACGATGACGACGAGGCCTTCGCCCGCGCCTGCTGGCTGCGGGCCGAACGCCAGACCTTCTTTCCCGTCGGGCAAGGCACCCGGCAGGCGGTGTTCACCATTCGCGTGATGGTGCAGCCGCTGCTCCAGGCGGTCGACAGCGCCCCCAAGGCGGCGCGCCTGCACGCCGCCCTTGCGTCGATGAGCAAGGCCGTGCTGGCCTACAAGGGCCTGGCCCCGGCCCGCGAGCCGCTGCTGCGATGGCTGGCCCGAAAGGCCGCCTGAATGGAACCGCTGCTGCGCACCGCGCAGGTGATCGCGGTGGTGTTCGTTCCGCTGGGGCTCGCCCTCGCCCTGCCGGGTCAGTAGGAGAGGCGGCCCAGCAGCACGCCGAGGACCACCAGCAGCACCAGCGCAATGCCGCCAACCGAGGCCCACAACAGGTTCGCGTGCACGCCGCCCCGCGCTATGGCCGGCTCGCCCGCCGGCCAGGGACTTGCGTTGGGCAGCCAACGCAGGAACTCGGCGGCGGCGGCCGGCGTGAACAGCTCCAGGCGGATGCGTTGCGGCCGCCCGCCCTGCACCTTCAAGCCCATTTCGACTTCGCTGCCGCTGGCCCGCGCATGCACGATGTCCTGCAGCGGCAGCTTCACGCGGTCTTCCTTCCAGCCCAGGCCCTGGCGGAAGCGTCCGGCGATCCTCAGCACCTGCGACTGCACGCGCGCCTCGACCTCGCCCTTGAACGGGGGGATGGCCATGCCACGGCCCTGCACGGCGATGACGCTGGCGGGGTAGGTGGCCTGCACCACCGAGAAGCCGCTGGTGCGGCTGGGTGCGTAGTCGGAGGATGCGCGAGGCCGGCCGATCAGGTCGGCGACCGTGAGCTGCTGGCCCGCGGTGTCGATCAGCACGTGCTCGCTCGACAACGTCTTCCTGATGCGCATGCCGACGATGGTGCGGCGGTCGTACGGCCCGAGCTTGCGGCCTTCCAGCACGACGTGGAAAAGCGGCTCCTCCACGGTTGTCCCCCTGTTGTTCTTGGCGCTGGCGCGAGAGGATACCCCCATGGGCCATGGGCTTTACCGCGAAAATCGGCCGATGTCTTCCACCCGCAACATCCACGACAGCCGGCTGGCCGATGCCTGGGCCACGCTCAAGGCGCACTCGGACTCCGGCCTGCCGCTGGAGCCCGCCGCCAGCCGGCTGGCCTTCGCCGACCCGGAGTTCCTGCTGCGCCGCGAGACCCGCGGCATCCGCTTCCAGCTCGAGTTGCTCAAGCCGGATCTCGAGCAGCAGGCGCACGGGATCGAGAACACCATCGTCGTGTTCGGCAGTGCCCGGTTTCGCAGCGAGGAGGAAGCGGCAGCCCTGCTGACTGCGGCCGAAGCCGGCGGCGACGAGGCGGTGATCCGCCGCGCGCGGGCGCTGGCGCGCAATTCGCACTATTACGAGAAGGCGCGTGCCTTCGGCAAGCTGGTGGCGCAGTTCAGTGAGGCGCGCGAGCCGCCGGACCGTCTGTTCATCTGCACCGGCGGCGGGCCGGGCATCATGCAGGCGGCCAACCGCGGCGCCTGGGAGGCCGGCAGCAGCAGCGTGGGCCTGTCGATCGCGCTGCCGATGGAAGAGGCGCCCAATCCCTTCGTCACGCCCGAGCTGTCGTTCAAGTTCCACTACTTCGCCCTGCGCAAGATGCACTTCATGATGCGCGCCAAGGCGCTGGTGGCCTTCCCGGGCGGGTTCGGAACGCTGGACGAGCTGTTCGAGGTGATCACCCTGGTGCAGACGCGCAAGTCGCACCAGGTGCCCATCGTGCTGTTCGGGTCCGGCTACTGGAAGCGGCTGGTCGACTTCGACCTGCTGGTGGAGGAAGGCGTGGTCTCGCCGGCGGACCTGCAGCTGTTCCAGTACGCCGACGAACCCGAGGCGGCTTGGGACATCATCAAGGGCTTCTACCGCTTGTGAGCGGCCGGGTCCCGACCCAGGTGCAGCGACAACCGCGTGCCGGCCGCCACCGCGCCGGCCACTACCCAGAACACCCCCGAGATCCCGATCACGGAGCCGGCGGCGCCGAACAGGATCGGCATGCTGACGCTGGAGGCGTTGATGGCCATCAGGCGCAACCCGACGGCCTGCCCGTGCCGGTGCTCGGGCGTGATCTGGTGCAGCATGCTCATGATCATGGGCTGCACGGTGCCCAGCGCCACCCCGAGCAGCAGCGAGCACAGCCCCATCGACAGCGGCGAGGGCAGCAGCGGATAGACCGTGAACAGCAGCGCCGTCGCGGCCATGGCCGCGGTGATGACCGCCCACTCCTTCAGGTAGGCGGCCACCGCCGGCATCACGAGGCGCACGGCTGCGGCGGCGATGGCGAAAGCGCCCAGCAGCGTGCCGATCACCGATGCCGACAGGCCGCGCTCGTAGCCCAGCACCGGCACCACGAAGGTGTGCACGTCCCAGCACGAGGACAGCACCCAGTTGACCAGCAGCAAACGCCGGAAACCGGGTTCGCGCAGCAGGTCCCAGGCCGTGCCCGCGCGTTCGCCGGCCGGCGCCTGCACCGGCGGCAACTCGGGCGCCCGGCGCACCCAGAACCACCCGATCACCGGCAGCACGGCCAGCAAGAGGAACGCCAGCCGGAACCCGCCATGGTCGATGGCCAGCCCGGCGGCGAACGGCCCGAGGAAGTTGGAGAAAGCCGGCCCGATCGCCAGCCAGGAAAACACCTGGCGCAGCTGGGTCGCGTCGGCGGCGGCGCGGCCTACATGGCGCTGCAGCGCGATCGACGCGGCGCCGGCTGCGCCACCCGTCAGCAGCGCGGAAACGCACAGCACCGGGAACAGCGGAAATGCCACGGCCAGGCTGCCGCCGATGGACGCGGCAAGCACGGACCAGGCGAACGGCCGCCGCAACCCGTGCCGATCGGCGTAGCGCCCGGCCGGCAAGGCCAGGAACACCTGCGTCAGCGCAAACAAGGCCAGCAGCACGCCGACGGCCGCTTCGCTGTAGCCCGAGCGCAGCGCCATCAGCGGCGCCGCCATTCGCATGCCGGCCATGCAGGCGTGCAGGAACACCTGGCCGGCGATCAGCCGCAGCAA
>JAKFEA010000288.1:0-1773 GCA_036675905.1 Acidovorax sp.
AGCCAGGCCCGTTTCCTGTTCAATTGCGGGCTGCTCGAAGAGGCGGCCGGTGCGGACCGGGCGCAGCAAGCGGCGATGCAGAAGCTGGTGAACGAGCACGAGATGGGCGAGCTGTTCAAGGTGATAGGCCTGGCGCCCGGCGCCTTCTGGGATGCGCTGGGCTTCTCGCATGGCGACCGCACGGGCCGCCTGTGAACGCGCCCGCGCGGCCGGTGCCGGGCCTACACTGACCGCATGATCCGGTGGTTCATCGTCGTCTTCCTCGCGCTGATGCTGATCAGCTGGCTCACGCCGCTGCTGCAGCGGCTGGGCTTCGGCAGGCTGCCGGGCGACCTGCGGTTCAAGCTGTTCGGCCGCGACTGGAACATTCCGCTCGCGTCCACCGTGCTGCTGAGCATGGCAGCGGCGGGCATCTCCCGGTTGTTCTGAGCGCATGAGAGCCTGCATCGACATCGGCGGCACCAAGGTCTCGGTCAGCCTGAACGACGGCAAGGGGCCCGACCTGGTCGCGCGCCGCAACGAGCCCACCGCCAAGACGGGCGACAACGACGCGCTGGCCTGGCAGATCCTGCGCATGGTCGACGAGGCCTGCGCGGAAGCCGGCGTCGCGCCCGGGTCGGTGCAGGCAGCCGGCGTGGCCTCGTGCGGACCTTTCGTGATGGTGGGCGGCCGCGTCGAGCTGGCCGCTCCCAACATCTGCGGCGGCCTGGCGGGGCCCGCGCGTGGCCTGCCCAACGACTGGAAGACCGCCGTGCTGGAGGCGCCGCTGGCGCGCCGCTTCGCCAGGCTGCGCGTCGAGAACGACGGCATCGCGGCGCTGGAGGCCGAGCGGCGATGGGGCGCGCTGCTCGGCGTGGACGACTGCGCCTACGTGACCTGGAGCACCGGCGTCGGCACCGGGCTGTGCGTCGGCGGGCGCGTGCTGCGCGGCAAGAACGGCAACGCCGGCCATGCCGGGCACATGTTCGTGACCGAGGACAACCAGGCCCTGTGCGGCTGCGGCAACCTGGGCGACCTGGAGGCGCTGGTCGGCGGCACTTTCATCGAGAGCCGGTTCGGCCTGGACCCGGCCGTGCTGATGCAGCGCGCGCAGGGCGGCGATGCGCAGGCGCTGGCCAGCGTCGACGAACTGTGCCGGGTGATGGGGCGCGGCCTGTACAACCTGGTGGTCGCACTGGACCTGCAGCGGGTCAGCCTGGGGGGCAGCGTGTTCTGCCACAACGTCGAGTTGCTGCTGCCGCGGCTGCAGGCGCAGGTCAGTGGCCACATGAAGCCGCTGACGGCGGGCTGCGAACTGGTGCCGGCGGGCCTGGGCGACCGGGTGGGCGATTACGCGGCGCTGGCGCTGCTGGACTGAGCGCCGGCCAGGAACTCCGCGACCGCCTGCACGCGCGCCTTGTGGATGCGCTCGCCAACTTGCGGCCCCGAAACGCCCTGCGCCTGTGCGGCTTCGGCGACCTCGCGCGTGCTGACGGCCTGCGCCGCCTGCAGGGCGGCCAGCAATCGGGGTCCTTGCGGATACGCGCTCTCCTCCAGCCCGAGCCGCCCGCGCGCGTCGCATTCGCAGGCCAGCAGCGCGTCGGCGAAGCGCTGCGGCTTGCGGAACGCGTCGCAGCGCTCCAGCAGGCGTACCACGGCCGCGGCGCCGAAATCACCGCTGCGGTGGATGTTGCCGTGCTCGCGCGCGACGACCTCGGCGAGCTCGCTGCACCCGGTGGGTACGCGCAGCCGCTGGACGACCTTCTTCAGCAGCCGCGCGCTGCGCTCCTCGTG
>JAKFEA010000289.1:0-9140 GCA_036675905.1 Acidovorax sp.
CTCCTGCACGTGCATGGGCTCGCCGCTGTGGCTGGCGCACAGCATGGCCACCTGCCGCTCGCTCCAGCCGAAGTGCGCCGGGCCGCCGGCTTCCACCAAGGGCAAAGCCTGCAGCGGCTTGAGGGTGGATCGGGTGAAGGTCAGCCAGTGCGGATCGCCGGCCTGCGCCAGCACCCGGCCGCGCGTGTCGCTGACGGCCACCGCACCGAAGTGCCGGCACTCCAGCGTGCCGCCGCGCAGGATGTCGATGAGGGGCACGAGCGAAGTCATGGGCGGATGTTATTCCGCAGGTCCGGAGGGCGCACGAGCGCGAAGTCCGCGACGGCGGCCAGTGGGTATAAGGAGGTCCTCTGCGGAAGGACTCATGCATGCCAGCCATCGTCACGCTCACGCTCAACCCGGCCCTGGACGTATCGACGCGCACCGAGCGCGTGGTCGATGCGCACAAGCTGCGTTGCGCGCAGCCGCGCTTCGACCCCGGCGGCGGCGGCATCAACGTGGCGCGCGTGCTGCGCCGGCTCGGTGCCGACGTGACGGCGGTGTTCCCCTGCGGCGGGCCGACCGGCGACCGGCTGCGTGAACTGGTGCAGGCCGAGGACGTGCCGGTGCACTGCGTCGGAATCGGCGGCGAGACGCGCGAGAGCTTCACCGTCAACGAAACGGCCACCGGGCGCGAGTACCGCTTCGTGCTGCCGGGACCCGAGCTGGCCGAGCGCGAGTGGCGCGCCTGCCTCGATGCGCTGCAGTCCTTCTCGCCGGCGCCGCGCTGGATCATCGCCAGCGGCAGCCTGGCGCCGGGGGTGCCGCTGTCGTTCCAGCAGGAACTGGCCGCAGTCGCGCGCCGGCTGGGCAGCCGGCTGGTGGTGGACACCTCGGGCACGGCCTTGCCGGTCGCATTCGAAGCCGGGCTGTACCTGGCCAAGCCCAGCTTGTCGGAACTGCGCACGCTGGCCGGCGAAGCGCTGGCCGGTGAGGGTGACTGGCTGCGCGCGGCGCGCGGGCTGATCGACAGGGGGCAGGCCGAGGTCATCGCCGTCTCGCTCGGCCCTCAGGGCGCGCTGCTGGTCACGCGCGAGCACGCGTTGCGCGCACCCGGGCTCGCGGTCGACGTGGCCGGCACCGTGGGCGCCGGCGACAGCTTCCTGGCCGGCCTGGTGTTCGCGCTGGAGCGCACCGGCGACCTCGCCGACGCGCTGGCCACCGCCATGGCGGCGGGTGGCGCGTCGCTGCTGGGCGGCGGAACCAGCCTTGCACGCCCGCAGGATATCGTGCGGCTGCGCCAGCAGGTGCAGGTGCGGCCGGCCTGAGCGGTCCGGTCGGCGACGGCGACGGGGGCTGCAGATCGATATGCTCGGGGCAGCGGCCCGTGCCGCTTGCAGGAGGTCCCATGCCCAACTACCAACGCATCCTCGTTCCCGTCGACGGCAGCGCCACCGCGCTGCAGGCGCTGGCCACCGCCATCGAGTTCGCCGGCACGTCCGGCGGCAAGCTGCTGGCCGTGCATGCGGTGGAGGAGCTCGCCTTCGTCGCCGGCATGGACTACTCGGGCCAGCTGATCACGGTTGCCCGCGAGGCCGGCGAGAAGTCGCTGCAGGATGCGGCCCAGCGCGCGCGCGACGCCAGCGTCGACGTCGAGACGCGCCTGCTGGAGCAAACCGCCAACCGGCTGGGTGAATCGATCGCGCAGTGCGCGCAGGAGTGGAAGGCCGACCTGATCGTGGTCGGCACGCACGGCCGCCGCGGCATGGGCCGGCTGCTGCTGGGCAGCGGCGCCGAGCAGATCATCCGCCTCGCGCCGGCGCCGGTGCTGGTCATCCGCGCCAGCGAACCCGACTGACCGCCCGATGACGGCGCTGCGCGCTCCCCTGCAGGCGCAGGTCGTGCAATGGCTGGTCGAGCCCGGCGCCGTGGCGCGCGAGGGCGAGGTCGTGCTGGTGCTCGAGGCCATGAAGATGGAGCACGAAGTGCGCTCGCCCGCCACGCTGCGCGTGCGGGAGCTCCTGTTCGCGCCGGGCGAGACGGTGAATGCCGGCGAGGTGCTCTGGACCGCGGAGTCGCACGCCGGCGATGAGCCGCCGGGCGAAACGCAAGCCGATGGCGGCGTCCGGTCGGTGGCGGAAGCCGCGATCCGGCCCGACCTGCAGCGCGTGATGGCCCGCCATGCCTTCACGCTGGACGAACACCGGCCCGACGCCGTGGCGCGCCGCCATGCGCTGGGCCTGCGCACCGCGCGCGAGAACATCGCCGACCTGTGCGACGCCGGCAGCTTCGACGAATATGGCGCACTGGCCGTCGCCGCGCAGAGCAACCGCCGCAGCGAGGACGACCTGCTGCGCAACACGCCGGCCGACGGCATGGTGACCGGCGTGGGCAGCGTCAACGGCGACTGGTTCGGGCCGCAGCGCTCGCGCACCGTGGTCCTGGCCTACGACGCCACCGTGCTGGCCGGCACCCAGGGCTTTCGCAACCACCAGAAGACCGACCGGCTGCTGGAGCTGGCGCTGCGCAACCGCTGGCCGGTGGTGCTGTTCGCCGAAGGCGGCGGCGGCCGGCCCGGCGACACCGATTTGGCGATCGTGGCGGGGCTGCACGTGCCCACCTTCGCGCGATTCGCGCGGCTGAATGGCGACGTGCCGACCCTTGCCATCGCGGCCGGCCGCTGCTTCGCCGGCAACGCGGCCCTGCTGGGCTGCTGCGACCTGGTGATCGCCGCGCAGGGAGCCAACATCGGAATGGGCGGCCCCGCCATGGTGGAAGGCGGCGGGCTCGGGCGATTCCCGCCCGAGGCGATCGGCCCGGCCGAAGACCAGTACCGCAACGGCGTGGTGGACCTGCTGGTCGCCGACGAGGCGCAGGCGGTGCAGGCGGCGCGGCAGTACCTCTCTTATTTCCAGGGCGCGCTGGCGCAGTGGCAGGCACCCGATGCATTGGCGCTGCGCAAGGTCGTGCCCGAGAACCGGCTGCGCGCCTACGACACGCGTGCGGCGATGCACGGCATCGCCGACATCGGATCGGTGCTGGAGCTGCGCGCCGGCTTCGGCGCCGGCATCCACACCGGGCTGGCGCGCATCGAAGGCCGGCCGTTCGGCTGGATGGCCAGCAACCCGGCTCACCTGGGCGGCGCGATCGACGCCGACGCCGCCGACAAGGCGGCCCGCTTCATGCAGCTGTGCAACGCGCACGGGCTGCCGATGCTGGGCCTGGTGGACACGCCCGGCTTCATGGTGGGCCCCGACATCGAGCGGCAGGCCCAGGTGCGGCACGTCAGCCGCATGTTCATCGCGGCTTCGCACCTGGCGGTACCGTTCTTCGCGGTGGTGCTGCGCAAGGGCTATGGCCTGGGCGCGATGGCGATGGCCGCCGGCGGCTTCCACAGCCCCGAGTTCACGGTGGCCTGGCCGACCGGCGAGTTCGGCGGCATGGGGCTGGAGGGTGCGGTCAAGCTGGGGTTCCGCAAGGAACTGGAGGCGCTACCCGAAGGGGCGCAGCGCGAGGCGCTGTACCAGCAACTGCTGGCGCGCCACTACGAGAACGGCCAGGCGCTGCGGATGGCGCAGACGCTGGAGATCGACGCGGTGATCGATCCGGCGCGCACGCGCGATTGGCTCGCGCGTGCGCTGGCGGCAGCGCCGGCCGTGCCGAAGGTGCGAAGACCCGTCGACGCCTGGTAACCCGCCTGGGTAACCGTCGTTCCCGCGGAGGCGCCGCAGGCGCGTTGCGCTGGATCCCCTGCCTTCGCGGGATGACCATCCCTTCGCGAAGCGGACTTACTTCTTCTCGCCCGCGTTCGCCTGCTTCTCGTCGGGCGTGGTCACCGTGACCTTGGGCACCTCGATGGTCTTCTTCTCGGCGTTCACGTCCACGTCGGGCAGGGTGACCTGCTTCTGCGTGGTGCCGACGTCCACGTCCGGCGTCTTGACGTTGTAGTTGGGCAGGTCCAGCTTGCCCTCCTGGGTCTTCTCGACGTCCACCTTGGGCAGCTTGACGTCGCCCTCCTGCGTTTTCTGCACGTCGTACTTGGGCAGGTCGACCTTGGCTTCCTGGGTCTTGTCGACGTCGTACTTGGGCAGCGCGACGTTGCCTTCGTCGGTCTTCTGCACATCGCAGGCGGCGAGGCCCAGGGCGGCCGTGGTCAGCAGCGCGGCGGTCAGTGTGGTCTTCAGCATGTCGAAACTCCCGATTGAAAAATGATGAGATGCGGAACGCGGCCGCAGCCGCAAGTCCTGCAGCCATTCTGGGCAGCGGAGCCTGCGCAGGGGTGTAGGAACGCGACGGCGCCAGGCGTGCGGGGCTGCCTCGGCCTGCGGGCCGGCACGGCAGCCGCTTTTGTCACCCTCCTCCTACGCAGCGCCCGGCGCGGCACGCCTAGCATGGGCGCCGCACAGCAAAGGGAGGGTGCCAATGCCGAGCCTCGCACCGACAAAGCGTGACGCCTGGCCGCGCCAGGCCGCCGCCGCCGTGCGCGACCTGCGCGGCGGCATGCGGCTGGCGATGGACGGCGTGAAGCTGGGCATCACCCGCATGGAAACCGCACACGACCGCATGGCCCGGGTGCAGCCGCCCGTGCGCGGTGCGCGCATCGTGCGGCCGCGCACGGGCTGGGGCGCGGCGTTCTATTACGGCCTGCGCGGCACGGCCGGCCTGGCCGGTGGCGTCGTGGACCTGGCGCTCGCTTCGCTGCAGGCCACGCTGGCCGATCCGCGCGGCGAGTGCGGGCTGGCCGAGCCTTCGCCCCGCCGCGAGGCGCTGCTGGCGGTACTGAATGCGCTGGCCGGCGATCACCTGCACCGCACGGACAACCCGCTGGTGATCCGCACCGGGCTGCAGCGCATCGGCGACAAGCCGACCCCGCGCGTGCTGGTGCTGGCGCACGACCTCGGCCTGGACCCGCTTCACTGGAGCCGCAACGGCCAGGGCCACGCGCAGGCGCTGGCGGCCGCCTTCGACTGCACGCCCGTGCATGCGCACTACAGCAGCGGCCGGCCCGTTTCCACACTCGGCCGCGAGCTTGCGTCCGAGTTGCAGGCCATGCTGTCGCACTGGCCGCTGCCGCTGCAAGGCGCGGTGCTGGTGGGGCACGGCATGGGCGGGCTGGTGCTGCGCAGCGCATTGCACCAGGCCGGCCGCAGCGGCATGGCCTGGCCCGCGCATGTGCGGCAGCTGGTGTTCCTCGGCACCCCGCACGGGGGCGCCGATCCCCAGGCGGTCGCGGCCTGGCTGGTGCGCCTCGGTGCCGGGCACGCCGCGGGCCTGCTGCCGGCGCGCCTGCCGCGGCGCCACAGCGCCGGCATCGATGACTTCATCGCAGGCCGCGTGCTGTCTGTCGACGCGCGCGCAGGCGTGGCGTCGCCGGGCGCCGACCCGGGCCTGCCAGCCACCGTGCGCGCGCATGCGATAGCGGGCGCAGTGGGCGATGGCCGCGGCGACTCGCTGGTGTCCGTGTCCAGCGCGCTGGGCCACGCCGACGGCGCGCACCCGGGCCTGGCGCTGGCCGACGAACACCGCTGGGTCGCGCAGGGCGTGGACCACATGGGCTTGCTGGCAAGCGATGCCGTCTTTCGCCGGATGCGGCAGTGGCTGTCGGCCTGAGGGGCGGCGCTCGCACATGGGGGTAGGCAGGTCGCTGACAGGCGGCGCGAACGGCGCGCCCCACACTGGCCGCAACTTGTGGAGTGCGTGCGATGTCCTATCTTCCCCGAGCCCAGGAGCAGATGAACGGCGACCTGCTGGTGCCCGAAACGACCAAGCTCTTCCTGCACCGAGTGGTGCGCGACCTCAAGTCGCACCTGGAACGCAGCGGTTCGCCCGAACTGGAAACCACCGGCCTGAGTGCGTTGGAGACCGCCCTCGGGCCCTGCCTGGAGCCCTTGCCGGACGTGCGCGAGATGCTGGACCTGCCCGATCCCGAAGCGGAACGGCGCGGCCAGAACCTGCTGAAGGCGCTGCACGGCGACTTCGCCGCGCGCCTGCACCGCGCCGATTGATCCCCCGCGTGGCGCGGGCGGGCGCAGGGGGCGTCCGCTGAGCGATGCTGCGCCCGGTTGCCCACGTCACCGCGGAACAACTCGCCGCCGGCCAGCGCGCGCTGGTGCAGGACCTCGCCTGGGCGAGCCTGTGCGGCGCCTTCTCCGGCGGCGTGATCCTGGTCGCCTTCGCGCTCACGCTGGGCGCGACGCCGCTGCAGGTGGGCCTGCTGGCGGCCATCCCCTTCCTGGCACAGGCCTCGCAGCTGCCCGCCACCCTGCTGATCGAGCGGGTGCGGCTGCGACGGCGCATCAGCGTGCTGGCGATCACCGCGGCGCGCGTGGTGATCCTGTCCATGGCGGTGCTGCCCTTCGTGCCGGGCGGTTACGCGCTGGCGGCGCTGATTGCCGCGCAGGTGCTGATCGCCACCTTCAATGCCGTGGGCGGCTGCGCCATCAACTCATGGCTGCACCAGCTGATACCGCACGAGGGGCTGGGCAGCTTCTTCTCGCGCCGCCTGTTCTTCGGCACCGCGCTCGCCTGCGTGGGCACGCTGGCCGCCGGCAAGCTGGTCGACAGCGCGCCCAGGGGCGATCCGATGCTCGCCTATGCGGCTGCGTTCGCCATCGCCGGCATTGCGGGCTTCATCAGCTCCTGGCACCTGGGTCGCGCGCCCGAGCCGGTCATGCCGGGGGGCGGTCCGGCCGGCCGCGCGCTGGAGCGCCTGCGCCAGCCGTTCACGCATCCGAACTTCCGCCGCCTGCTGATCTTCCTGGCGGCATGGACCATCGCCTCCAACTTCACCGCGCCGTTCCTGACCGTGTACCTGATCGAGCAGCGCGGCTATGCCATCGGCACGGTCACCAGCCTGTGGGTGACCAGCCAGGTGAGCAACGCGCTCACGCTGTACCTCTGGGGCCGGCTGTCGGACCGCTTGTCCAACAAGGGCGTGCTGGCGGTGGTGCTGCCCGTGCACTTCGTCTGCGTGCTGGCGCTGGTGTTCATCGATGGCGTGAACAGCGCGCAGTGGCAGCTCGGCCTGCTCTATGCCCTCCATTTCGTGATGGGCATCGCCACCGGCGGGATCGTGCTGGCCACCGGCAACCTGGGCCTGAAGCTGGCGCCGCATGGCGAGGGCACTGTCTACCTGGCCGCGATCGGCCTGGCCTCGGCGGTGGCGGGCGGCATCGCGCCGCTCGTGGCCGGCGCGCTGGCCCAGGCCTTCCAGACCAGCGAGCTGTCGGCCGTGGTGCGCTGGCAATCGCCCGGGCAGTGGAAGGAAGTGGGCATCTTCAGCTTCGCGCACTGGGAGTTCCTGTTCGCGATCTCGGCGATGCTGGGCCTGTACGTGATCCACGCGCTGTACCGCATCGAGGAAGGGCGCGAGGTCAGCGAGCGGCAGGTGATGCAGGCCTTCGTGCTGGAGGCGCGGCGCTCGCTGAACAGCCTGTCCTCGGCCGCCTTGCCGGGCCTGTTCCCGTTCGAGCGGCTGAACGAACGCCGCAAGTGGTGGCGCGCCGAGCGCCGCCGCATGCAGGATCCACCGCGCTGGCCGGAGCAGCGTGGGCTCGACCGAAGGGGGCAGCCCCAGCCGTCAGGCTGACGTCCCCCTTGCGCCCATCAGCGCCACCGCCGCCGAGAACGTGAGGAACGCCACGGCGGTGGTGAGCAGGATGATGCGGGCGATGCGGCCGTTGTCCGCGTCGAAGCGCTCGGCCAGCAGCGACACGTTGCTGGCGCTGGGCAGCGCAGCCACCAGCACCATCACCGTCAGCGCGAAGCGATCCAGCGGCAGGCCCAGCGCAATGGCGCCGTGGCCGGCCGCGAACACCAGCAGCGGGTGCACCAGCAGCTTGGCCGCCGCGACCGGTACGAAATCGCGTGCCGGCAGCGGGCCGTGCTCGGACGCGGCAGACACGATCTGCGATCGCGCCAGCACCGCACCTATGGTGAACAGCGCCACGGGTGATGCCGCGTCGGCCAGCAGCGAGATCGTCGCCATCACCGGCTGGATCGGCAGCACGCCCAGGCCGGAGGACAGCGCGCCGAGCGCGATCGACCACGGCATCGGGTTCAGCGCCATGCCGCGCAGGGCCTTGCGGGCGGCGTTGGCGGCGCCGTGCTCGTCGGCGCCGTCCAGCCGCGACAACGCGATGCACAGCGAACTGGTGATCACCAGGTCGATGACGATGGTCAGGATCGCCGGGCCGGCCGCCGCGGCGCCGAGCAGCGCCACGAGCAGCGGCACGCCCATGAAGCCGGTGTTGGGGAAGGCGGCCACCAGCGCGCCGAACGAGGCGTCGTTCCACCGGATCCGCTCGTTCAGGCTGAACCTCACCGTGCCGGCGACCATCAGCAGCGCGCACGCCAGGTACACGGTGAAGGCCACCGGGTCCAGCATCTGGTGCAGCGGCGTGCCGGCGCCGAACTCGTACAGCAGGGCCGGCAGCGCGAAGTACAGGACGAACGAGTTGAGCCCGCCGATCGCCTCCAGCGGCAGCAGGCGCCAGCGCGCGGCCAGGTAGCCGCACAGCACCAGCGCGAAGAAGGGGAAGGTGACCTTCAGGACGTCGAGCACGCGGCGTATTGTCCGTGCAACCGGAAGCGGCCTTATTGCCACCGGCGCGCGCGGGCTGCCGCTTATGATGCCCCGCTCCCCCTCGCGCTCTCCGCGCACCGCAGTACTCCCTCCCCGATGTCCGGCCTCAACCTCGCCCAGCAGGAAGCAGTCAACCACATGCACGGGCCCTGCCTGGTGCTGGCCGGCGCCGGGTCGGGCAAGACGCGCGTGATCACGCACAAGATCGGCCGCCTGATCCAGTCGGGCGTGGAGGCGCGGCGCATCCTGGCCATCACCTTCACCAACAAGGCCGCCGCCGAGATGCGCGAGCGCGCCAAGGGACTGATCGGGCGCGACGCCCGGGAGGTGGTGATCTGCACCTTCCACGCGCTGGGCGTGCGGCTGTTGCGGCAGGACGGGGCGGTGCTGGGTCTCAAGCCGCAGTTCTCCATCCTTGACACCGACGACGTCACCTCGATCCTGAAGGACGCCAGCGGCACCACCGACTCCGCCACGGCGCGCCAGTGGCAGTGGGCGATCAGCCTGTGGAAGAACATGGGACTGAACGCCGCCCAGGCCGAGGCCCAGGCCAAGGACGACAACGAGAAGGTCACCG
>JAKFEA010000290.1:0-7338 GCA_036675905.1 Acidovorax sp.
GCCCAACATGGCGTGCGAGGTGATCGACTGGGCCATCCAGGCGCACGGCGGCGGCGGCGTCAGCGACGACTTCCCGCTCGCCTATGCCTACGCCGGCGCGCGCACCCTGCGTTTCGCCGACGGCCCCGACGAGGTGCACCGCAACGCCATCGCCAAGTGGGAACTGGGCAAATACGGCAGCTACGGCAAGGACGCCAGGCCCGCGGTGACGCGCGGGGCCTGACTCAGAACGCCTTTGCCGCGTTCTCGCAGGCGCGGGTGAACACCCGCGTGGCGTGCTGCAGCGCCGGCAGCGCATCGGCCCCCTGCTGCATGCGCAGGTAGGCCTTGCCCCGCAGCAGCATCAGCAGCACCGGCACCTGCACCGCCGGAGCCGGCTCGGGCCATTCCATCAGCAGCCGGGCCAGTTCGGCGTCGACCCAGGCCTGGGCATGGTTGCGGTCGTCGGCTACGACGGCGTAGCGGCTCCAGAACACGCGCGGCATGGTGTCCCAGCCCACCTCCTCGTGCATGGCCAGCAGGCGCATCTCCTCGGGCAGGTTGGGATCCACGCTGGTCTGCAGCGAATCGGTGTACAGCGCGTAGGCCTGCTTCTCCAGCGACTCCATCAGCGGGCGATTCATCACGACCACCAGCACGTCGGGATCGATGCCCAGCTCGGCGCGGCCGCGCAGTTCTTCGCCCTGGATGTACTTGCGGCTGGGGCGCCCCAACTCCACCCGCCAGGACTTGCCGGCCACCGGCCCCTCGAAGGCGAGTGCCGTCGCGCCCGAGGAGGTGGCTACCGTATGCCCGTGCGCCGTCGCCCACTCGGCGGCCGCGCCGGCCAGCTGCGAGACCTGCGCCTGCGGCGGCAGCGGCGGCTCGCTGGCCTGCCGGGACGGGGTGAATGCCTTGCGGATGCGATCGAACATGGCGCGCGGGATTGACCTACAGTCGCCCATTATCGAAGCAAACTCTGCAGGACACGCCTACGATGATCGAAGTCTTCAGCTGGCCGACGCCCAATGGCCACAAGGTGCACATCATGCTGGAGGAATGCGGCCTGCCCTATCGGGCGACGGCCATCGACATCGGCGCCGGCGACCAGTTCCAGCCGGACTTCCTGGCGATCAGCCCGAACAACAAGATCCCTGCGATCACCGACCCCGAGGGTCCCGGCGGCGAGCCGGTCTCGCTGTTCGAATCGGGCGCGATCCTGGTCTACCTGGCCGGCAAGACCGGCCGCCTCCTTCCGCGCAGCGACCGCGGCAAGTACGAGGTGCTGCAGTGGCTGATGTTCCAGATGGGCGGCGTAGGCCCCCTGCTCGGGCAGAACCACCACTTCCGGCAGTACGCGCCCGAGAAGATCCCCTACGCCATAGACCGCTACACCAACGAAGCCCGGCGCCTGTACGGCGTCATCGACCGGCGGCTGGCGCACAGCCGCTGGCTGGGAGGCGACGAGTACTCGATCGCCGACATCGCCACCTGGCCGTGGCTGCGCAACTGGAAGAACCAGGGCATCCAGCTGTCGGACTACCCGCACCTGGAACTGTGGTTCCATGCCATCGCGCACCGGCCGGCGGTGCAGCGCGGCGTCCAGGTGCTGGCCGACCGCCGCAAGCCGATCACGGGCGACCGCGCGCGCGAGATCCTGTTCGGCAACACGCAATACCAGCGCCGCTGATCCCGCGTCACGTCACCCGCTCCCACCTGCCGCCATGCCCACCGCGCTCCAGCTCGCTGCAGGCGACCCGGCGCTCGAAGAGCGCGTGCGGGCCTGCCGCAAGCTGCTGTCACGACGGGCGCTGATGGGCGCTGCCGCGAGCACCGTGCCGATCCCGGGCCTGGATTGGGTCGCCGATGCCGCCCTGCTCACGCGACTGCTGCCCGAGATCAATTCGGCCTTCGGCCTGACGCCCGATCAGCTCGCCCGCCTGCCGCACCACAAGCGCGACCAGGTGCAGAAGTCCGTTTCCGCCGTCGGTTCGGTGGTGATCGGCAGGATGGTCACGCGCAACATGGTGATCCAGCTGGCTCGCACCGTCGGCGTGCGCATGACCACCAGGCAGGCGGCCAAGTACGTTCCCCTGGCCGGGCAGGCGGTGGCCGCGCTCATGGGCTATGCCGCCCTGCGCTACCTGGGCGAGGAGCACCTCAAGGATTGCGTGCGGGTGGTGAAGGATGCGCACCTGGCGCTGCCCCCGCCGGAGGCCAAGCTGCTGCGCTGACCCCGCTCAGTGGTTGAGCGACTGCGCGGACAACTCGCGCAGCACCTGCTCCTGGTCCAGCAGGCGCGCCGCCAGCCGGGCGCCGTGGCGCAGCCAGCGCAGGTCGCGCTCGGCCGAGGCCTCGTCGGCGCTGGTGCAGCAGAGCATGCCGTGCACGCTGCCATCCCGCATCACCACCGGCGCTTCCAGCAGCCGGCCCGCAGTGCCTTCGACGGTGCGGCCGGAGCTCTCGGTGGCGCGACTGGTGGCCAACGCTGCGGCCGGGCCATGGTGCAGCGCCTCGACCACCCGGAAGCGGCGCGACCCTTCGGTGTAGTGCCCAACGAACACCACGTCCATCCCGTGCTCCTTCAGCATGGCCAGCACTTCGCGGATGACCTCCTGCCGGCTCATGGCGGAACCCTGGGAGGAGGATGCGGCGGCAGCGTGGCTGGCGGTGTTCATGGTGCGGCTCAGGTGGATGGGAATCCTACCCATGCGCCGGCGCGGGTTTGTGGCGCCGCGTAACAGCAAGGCCGCCTCTTGCAACGACATGGTCGAGGCCGATTCGCTGCGCCGCAGGGCGCCACTCAAGGCCGGCGCCGTTGTGGCACGGCCGCGTCGGCCGACGGCTTATGGATGAGCTCTGTTACCTTTGCGGCGCTGCCTGTGGCGTTTTCGCACGCGCGGCATGCCGGACTGCTTCCGGCTCGGAGTTTCCGGCGACGGTGAGCTCGTCGCAGCCTGCGCCTAGGCAGCAATGCGCCGCCAGGTAGTCCATCAATTCGCCCATGTGGTCGAGCGACGCCCGGTAGATCAGGTTGCGACCGTCACGCTCCTGCTGCACCAGCGCGGCGTGCATGAGTTCCTTCAGGTGGAACGACAGGGTTGACGGCGCCACGCCGAGCAGGCTGCCCAGCGCACCCGGATTCAGGCCCTCCGGCCCGGCGCCGACAAGGGCGCGGAAGACCCGGAGCCGCACGGGCTGGGCCAGGGCGGAAAGGGATGCGACGGCCTGCTTTTCTTCCATATTTCAAATTATATGGAATCATTTAGGCGGGCGAAGCCGCGGGGCCTGATCAAAGAAAAAGGGCTTGCTGCGACTGTCGTGGCAGCAAGCCCTCATGATGGCTTGGTAGGACGTACAAGATTCGAACTTGTGACCAACGGATTAAAAGTCCGCTGCTCTACCAACTGAGCTAACGTCCCCCGGAAAAGCCCGCGATTATAGCCAGAGGATCGGCCTGCCGATGAGCCATCGGCAGCGCATTTCTCAGGCAGCACTGCTGTGGTGAGCGAGCAGTTCGCGCACTTCCCGGTCGCTGGTCTGCGGGAAGTCGCGGTACCACAGGCTGACCGCACGGAAGGGGATGGGCACGGCCGGACAGACCCACTCGTCGACCAACGGGCGCAGCTGGTCACCGCCTTCGCTGGACCCTACCGGGACCGCCGCGCACAGGCGCAGCGGGCCGGCGCTGCGGATGGCGCGCACGGCGGCTTGCATGCTGGCACCGGTGGCCAGGCCGTCGTCGACGACGATCACCGAGCGATCGCGCAGCTCCAGCGGCGGGCGGCCGCCCCGATACAGCACCTCGCGGCGCGCGAGTTCGACCTGCTCGGTCGCGACCGCGGCTTCCACCTCGTCCGGATTCGCCGACAGGCCCGGCAGCGGCGTCAGCACCTGGACCCCACCGGATGCGATCGCGCCCATCGCCAGTTCCGGCTGCCCCGGAAAACCCAGCTTGCGCACGATGAAGACGTCGAGCGGAGCGTCCAGCGCCCGGGCCACTTCCGCCGCAACGGGGACACCGCCGCGCGGCAGCCCCAGCACCAGCAGGCCCGGCGCGCCACGCCAGCGCATCAGGTCGGCAGCCAGCACCTGGCCGCCCTCGGTCCGGTCGCGGAAGGGAAGTCGCACCGTCATCGTGTCCCCGGCCCGGTCGAAGGCTCGCCCGGCACGAACATGTACCCCGCGTTGCGCACCGTGCGGATGCAGCGCGGCTCGCCGCCCGGGTCGGGTTCCACCTTGCGGCGCAGCCGGCCGATGCGGATGTCGATCGAGCGGTCGAACGGACCCCATTCGCGGTTGCGGGTCTGCAGCAGCAGCTGGTCGCGCGAGAGCACCCGGTTGGGGTTGGCCAGGAAGGTCGTGAGCAGGTCGTATTCCATCGCCGTGATCGTGACCTCGGCGCCGCCGACCTCGAACATCCGGTGCGACTCGACGTCGATCTCGCAGCGGCCGAAACGCTTGCGACCGGAGGGCCGGGTCACGATGGCGGGGACGCCGGTCGCCGGCCTGGACTGCAGCCGGCGCAGCACGCTCTTCAGGCGCGCCAGCAGTTCGCGCACGTCGAATGGCTTGGCAATGTAGTCGTCGGCGCCGATCTCCAGGCCGACGACACGGTCCACCACGTCGCCGGAAGCGGTGACCATGATCAGGCCGAGGTCGTAGTGTTCGCGCAGGTAGCGCGCCAGCACCAGGCCGTCTTCGCCGGGCATCCGGATGTCCAGCAGGACGGCGTCGGGCAGGTCGCGCTCCAGTTCCTCGCGCATCTGCGGCCCGCTGCCCGCCTCGGCCACGTCGAAGCCGTGGCCCTGCAGGTAGTCGCGCAGCATCGAGCGGATCGACGGGTCGTCGTCCACCACCAGCAATCGGGTGCGTGCATCCATGGCGGGCAAATTCTGACGCAGCACCCTGGCGATGGCGAAGCCAACAGGACCGGCCGTTACACCGCCTTTACACCCCCAGGGTGCGGCTAGCGGCCTCCGCGTCGAGCAGGTCGCGCAGCAAGGGCCGCAGTGCGGCGGCGTCGATGGGCTTGCGCAACAGGCGCGTCACGCCGCAGTCGGCCAGTTCCTGCGCGCTGATGTCGCCGGCATTGCCGGTGTACAGCAGCACCGGCAGGCCCGGGCGGTGCTGCCGCGCATGCCGCGCGAGTGCCAGGCCGGTCATGCCCGGCATGGTCTGGTCGGTCAGCAGCAAGGCGAAGACTTCGTCCTGACAAGCCAGCCGGCGCGCGGCCGGCAGCGGCCCTTGCTCCAGCACCACCTCCAGGCCCCAGCCGCTCATCAGCTCGTGCATGTAGCCGCTGACGATGGGCTCGTCCTCCACCAGCAGCACGCGGCCACGCAGCGCGGGCGCGGAAGCGGCCGCCGTGGGGACGGGAGTTGCAGTGGGCTCGCGCACGGCCTGCTGCGCGGCCGGCAGCAGCACCCTGAACGTCGAGCCGATCCCCGGCACGGACTCGACCTGCACGTGCCCGCCGTGGTCGTGCACGATGCCGTGCACCATGGCCAGGCCCATGCCGGTGCCGCGGCCGACTTCCTTGGTCGTGAAGAAGGGCTCGAACATCCTGTCGAGCACGTCCGGCGTCATCCCGCGGCCGTCGTCGGCCACCTCGAACCAGACCCAGCCATCCCCGCGTAGAGCGGCGCTGCACGACGTGCAATGGCCGGTGGCCGGCGAGTGCCCGATGCGCAGCCGCAAGGCGCCGTGTTCGCCGATGGCGTCGCGCGCGTTGAGGCACAGGTTCAGCAGCACCTGTTCGAACTGCACCGGATCCGCCGCCACGGGCGGCAATGCCGCTGCGCCGGCGCCGGGCACGTCGAGCGAAACGGAGATGGAAGTGGGCAGGTTGGGCCGCAGCAACTGCAGCGCCTGCTGGGCCACCTGGGCCGGCGCCAGCAGCCGGCGCTCGCCGCGCCGCGGGCGCGAGAACGCCAGCAGCTGTGCGACGTGGTCGCGCGCGCGCTCGGCGGCCAGCCGGGCCTGTTCGAGCTGGCGCCCCAGCACCGGGTCCGTCACGGCCGAGGGACGCTCCTGCGCCATCGCCACGTAGCCCAGCACGCTGGTGAGGATGTTGTTGAAGTCGTGCGCGAGTCCGCCGGTGAGGTGGCCGATGGCCTCCATCTTCTGCGCCTGGCGCAGCTGGCGCTCCAGCTCGGCACGGCGCTGCTCGGCGGCCTTGCGCTCGGTGATGTCGCGCACCGCGTACAGCACGTGCGGCCGGCCGCGGTAGGTCATCGGCGTGCCGCGCACTTCGGCCTGCCAGGTCGAGCCGTCCTTGCGGGTGCCGACGACCTCGAAGCGCATTTCCCGGCCGGACGACAGCGCGAGGTCGTGCTCGATCCGGTGGCGCCGGCGCACGTCGTCGTCGGCCTGCGTCAGCACGCGGTCGGCCGCCATCACTTCCTCGCGCGTGTAGCCGCTCACCGCGGTGTAGGCCGGGTTCACCTCGACGGCGTGGTAGTCGGCATCGCGCAGCACCAGCGCATCGGCCGAGGCGCTGAAGATCGCGCGGTACTGCTCTTCGCCGTCGCGCAGGGCCCGTTCGGCGAGCTTGGCCTGGGTGATGTCGCGCCCGATGTACAGCACGTGCGGCTGGCCGCGGTGCTGGATCGGCACGCCGCGCAGTTCCAGCTCGTAGCGATGGCCGTCGCGATGCAGCAGCTGCGTTTCCAGCCGGATGGTGGCGCCGGCCAGCGCCTTCTCGTGCTGCGCGCGAATCGTGGCGCGCGCCTCGGGCGGGTTCGCCAGCACGCGGTCCAGGCCCAGCACGTCGGCGCGCAGATTGCCCGTCATGGCCTCGTAGGTCGCGTTCACGTCGACGATGGAGAAGTCGGCGGCGCGCAGAACCATGGCATCGATCGAGGCGTTGAAGATGGCGCGGTACTGCTCCTCGCTGTCGCGCAGGGCCCGGTCGGCGCGGCGGCGCTCGGTGATGTCGCGCACCACGGTCAGCGCATGCGGGCGGCCGCGCTGCACGAACGGCATCACCCGCAGGTCGGCCTCGAACGTGCTGCCGTCGGGGCGAAGCACGGTGGTCTCGATGTGCGTGGTGCGGCCGGCCAGTGCACCGCGGATCTGGTCCAGCCGCGCGCGCACGTAGTCCTCGGGCATGCTGCGCGGGTAGGTGCGGCCGATCACGTCCTCGCGGCGCGCCCCGTACAGGGCGACGCCGGCCGGGTTGACGTCCACCACGCGCAGCTGCTCGTCCCATACGAACAGGCCGTCGAGCGAGCCTTCAAAGACGGCGCGGTACTGCTCCTCGCGCTGGCGCAGGTCTTCCAGCGCCTGCTTCTGCGCCTCGCCGGCGCGCAGCCGCTCCACTTCGGCGGCGGCGCGCACGGCCAGGATCTTGAGCGT
>JAKFEA010000291.1:0-9053 GCA_036675905.1 Acidovorax sp.
CCACTTCGCCGATGAGCGTCGCATGGTGCTGCAGTGCCTCGGCCTCGCTGAACGCCAGGTCGTTCAGGCGCGGGGCGGCGTCCCCGTGCTCGTCGGCCACCAGTTCCATCAGCAGCACGCCCTCGTGGAAGTTGATGGGCCTGGGCACACGCACCCCGGCCGCCGCCAGCCGGTACAGGGCGTCGACCTCGGCGCTCTGCCAGGCGGCTTGCTGCTGCTGCCGGCCGAAGGTGGTGCGCTTGGCCATGGCGCGCGCCTGCCGGCTGTTGCGGACCTTGCGGTTCTCGGTGTAGTCGACGGCCTGGCGGAAGCTGCGCTTGTGGGCTTCCTTGTAGATCTTGGCCGCGCATGTTTCGGCGCCGCAGCGCACCACGTAGACGTCTGCTTCCTTGCCGCTCTTGAGCTGGCGGGCGACGCCGTCGATCAGGCCTTCGGCGACCAGGGCCTGGAGGCGGGGAGGTGGTTTCATCGGCTGATTCTCGGGCTTGCTGCCCGCGGGGCCGGTTTTCCCCGGGGCCAGGTGGCGCGGCCGCGCAGGCGCCACAGCATCGGAACCGTGCTCACGATCGCAGGCCGGCGACCAGCGGGACCGGAAACCCCGCCTTCCCGCGCGCCCGCAGCTGCCCGCAGCCGCCGTCCACGTCCTGGCCGGCCGACCGGCGCAGCTTGGTCAGCACGCCCTGCCGGTGCAGCCGCCGAGCCAGCTCCGCGCACTTCTCCCATGCGGGACGCCGGTACGGCAGGCCGTCGACGGCGTTGTACGGAATCATGTTCAGCACGGCGTAACGGCCGCGCAGCAATCGCACGATGCCGTCGAGCTCCTCGTCGCTGTCGTTGATGCCTTCCAGCAGCGTCCATTGCACCTGCAAGGGATACCCCGTCTCGCGTGCATAGCGATCGCCCGCCTCCACCAGCTCGTCTGGCGCGATGCGCGGCGCGCGGGGCAGCAGTTCGGCGCGCAGGTCGGCGCGGGTGGTGTGCAGGGACAGCGCCAGCGCCGGCTTGACCGGCCCTTGCGGCAGCCGCTCGAAGACCCGCTCGTCCCCAACCGTGGAGAACACCAGCTCCTTGTGGCCGATGTTGCCGATCGTGCCGAGGAACTCGATCGCGTCCATCACGTTCGCCAGGTTGTGCGCGGGCTCGCCCATGCCCATGAACACCACCTTGCGCACCGGCCGCAGCGCGCGCGCCAGTGCGACCTGGGCCACGATCTCCGCGCTGCCGATCTGCCGCAGCAGGCCTTCGCGGCCGGTCATGCAGAAGCGGCAACCGACGGCGCAGCCGACCTGCGTCGACACGCAAAGCCCGCCGCGCGGCAGCAGCACGCTCTCGCAACTCTGGCCATCGGCCAGGCGCACCAGCAGGCGCACCGAGCCGTCCTGGGCCGGATGTTGCGAGACCAGCCGCGCCAGCCCCTCGAACTCCGACGTGATCGCCGGCAGCGCGTCGCGCAGCGTGCGCGGCAGGAAGCTCTCGATCGCTCGCGGCCCGCTGTCCTGCGGCAGTGCGTGCGACCACAGGCGCAGCACGCGGCGCTCGTGCGTCGGGCCGGCGCCGGCAGCACGCAGGCGCTCACGCAATCGGGTGATGGACATCATGCGCCTAGCTTACCGTCGCTTCCCGACCAAGCGTGCCCGCCGCAGGCGTGACTGTCCTGCTAGGCCGAAATCTCGATGGCCTGGAAGAACCGGTAGCCGACAGAGCGAACCGTGGTCACGGGCAACTTCAGGCCACAGGCCTGCTCCACCTTGCGGCGAAGCCGTCGCATCTGGGTATCCAGCCGGCGCTGGTCGTACTGCAGGTAGTCCTCCCCGAGCGCTTCGACGATGGTCCGCCGGCTCACCACGGCGCCGCCGCCCTTGCCGAGTGCCAGCAGCACGACATGGTCCTGGGCGGACAACGGCAGCGCGGACAGGCCAGGTGGGATGAGCCGGGGCGGCGAGCCGCACAGCTTCCACCGGGGCGCAGCGTCCACGGCCTCCAGGATTTCGGCCCCGTTTGCCGAGTCCCTGCGCCCGGTGATGTCACGGGCCACCGCGATCCGGACGCCTTCCTGGGGAACCCATCGGGCGGACCACATGATGTGCACCAGGCGCCCGTCCTTGCGCACATAGCGGTTCTCGAAGTGGCGCTGGAGGTAGCCGTCCATGATGCGAGTGACGGCCTGCAGGGTCCGCAGCCGGTCCCCTTCGTAGACGAAGTCGATCATCGGCTTGCCGATCATCTCGTCCGGCCTGTAGCCGAAGATGGCCTCGCAGGCACCGTGGATCCCGAGGAAGCGTCCCTCGGGATCGACCACGCAGATCGCGTCCAGCAGCAAATCCGTCAGGTCCTGGGACCCAGCCCGGTCGGTGCCGGCGATCGAATCGGTGTCCCTGGGTACGGCCACCCTCGCCGCGGGATCCGGACCTGCATCCGCACCCGTAGTCGGGTCGGTATCACTGAATGCCTGCACTGCCTTCCTGCCCAAAAAGGATCCACTTGCCAGCCGGCGATGCGCTCAGGTTTGCTCAGACACCGACCACCGCAGGTGCGTAGCATCCACCCGCATTGCCGTTGCGAACTTTACTGGAACACCATGCTGTCGACGATGGATGGTCCGAACACGGCCCGGGAGCACCTGGTCGAGCCGCAAGCCGACCTCCCGGCGGTCTTGGCTCCGCTGTCGATCACCCGGCTGCTCGATCGTGTTTCGAGTCGGCGCGACGATGCCCAGGTGCTTGCCCTGATGCGGGATCTGCCCGGACCCGCAAGCACCCGGTGCCCCGTCTTCACGGCCGGGCTGCTGAACGAGGCGGGCGAGCTGTATCGCGAAGTCGACCTCCATGGCGAATTCGCGGCCGTGCTGTTCACCGCCCGGATGAATGCCAACGGCTTCTGCCGGTTGCACGCCGGAGAGCCGTACTTTGTGGACGGCTACGAAAGCGTTTTCGCCAAGCGCTGAACCGCGGCCCCGCCTACCCGCGCTTGGCCACCAGCGTCAGGATGTCGTAGCTCGCCACCAGTTCGCCGTGCTGGTTGGTGACCTCGACGTCCCACGCGACCACGCCCTGCCCCACGCCCTTGGCGTCCTTCTTGCGCTTGTCGATCTTGCGCTTGGCGGTCAGGCGGGCCTGGATGGTGTCGCCGATGCCGACCGGCTTGACGAAGCGCAGCGTGTCCAGCCCGTAGTTGGCCAGCACCGGTCCCGGCGACGGCCAGACGAACAGGCCGGCGGCGGCCGACAGCACGAAGTAGCCGTGCGCGATGCGCTGGCCGAACGGGCTCTCCCTGGCGGCGATCTCGTCGAAGTGCATGTAGAAGTAGTCGCCCGACAGGCCGCCGAAAGCGACGATGTCGGCCTCGCTCACCGTGCGCCGGTGCGTCAGCAGCGAGTCCCCGATCTGCAGGTCCTCGAAGTGGCGGCGGAACGGGTGCAGCTCGCTCTCGCGCACCTTGGCCCCGCGCACGTGCTCGCCGGCCACGGCGCTCAGCATGGTGGGCGAGCCTTGCACCGCCGCGCGCTGCAGGTAGTGCTTGACGGCACGCAGGCCGCCCAGTTCCTCGCCCCCGCCGGCGCGGCCCGGGCCGCCGTGCTTGAGCTGCGGCAGCGGCGAGCCGTGGCCGGTCGATTCGGCGGCCGCTTCGCGATCCAGCACCAGGATGCGGCCGTGCGTGGCGGCTGCCGCGGGCACGAAGCGGGCTGCCGTCGACGGGTCCTTGGTCACGAGCGTGCCGACCAGGCTGCCCTTGCCCCTGGCGGCCAGGTGCAGCGCCTGGTCGATGTCGTCGTAGGCCATCAGCGTGCTGACCGGGCCGAAGGCTTCGATGTCGTGTACGCCGTCGTCGCCCATGGGGTTCTTCGCGAGCAGGAGCGTGGGCGAGAAGAACGCGCCCTCGGCCACGCCCTCGCCCCTGGGCGAGAAGCCGTCGCGCTCGCCATAGACCAGCTCGGCGTTCTTCATCAGCGCCTTGACGCGCTCGGCCACGTCGCTGCGCTGGCCCTGCGAGGCCAGCGCGCCCATGCGCACGTCCTCCAGCGCCGGGTCGCCCACCACCACCTTGGCCAGCCGCGCCTTCAGGCGCCGGGCGACTTCATCGACGTACTTCGCCGGCACGATGGCGCGGCGGATCGCAGTGCACTTCTGGCCCGCCTTGACCGTCATCTCACGCGCCACTTCCTTGACGAACAGGTCGAACTCCTCGTCGTCGGGAGTCACGTCCGGCGCCAGCACCGCCATGTTGAGCGAGTCGGCTTCGGCGTTGAACGGAATCGACTGACGAACGATGTTCGGGTGCACGCGCAGCTTGGCCGCGGTATCCGCCGATCCAGTGAAGGTGACCACGTCGGCTCCGTCCAGCCGGTCCAGCAGGTCGCCGGTGGAGCCGATCACCAGTTGCAGGCTGCCCTCGGGCAGCAGGCCGGATTCGACCAGCAGCCGCACCGCCTTCTCGGTCAGGTAGCTGGTGGCGGTGGCGGGCTTGCCGATGCAGGGCACGCCGGCCAGGAAGCTGGGCGCGAACTTCTCCAGCAGGCCCCACACCGGGAAGTTGAAGGCGTTGATGTGCACCGCCACGCCGCCGCGCGGCACCAGGATGTGGGTGCCGGCGAAACTGCCCTTCTTGCCCAGCGGGATCGCCGGACCTTCGTGCAGCAGGTTGCCCGAGGGCAGTTCATTGGCGCCGACGCCGGCGTACGCGAACAGGGTGCCGCTGCCGCCCTCGATGTCGATCCAGCTGTCGGTGCGCGTCGCGCCGGTGTGGGCCGACACCGCATACAGCTCCTCCTTGCGGTCGTTGAGGAACTTGGCCATGGCCTTGAGCCGCTCGGCGCGCTGCTGGAAGTCGAGCTTGAGCAGGTTGGGCACGCCCACCTTGCGCGCGTGCTGCACCGCTTCGGCGAAGTCCAGCTGGTCGGCATGCGTGCTGGCCACCGGCTTGCCGTTGACGGCGCTGCGCAGCACCTGCGCCGCCTCGCCGCCGAACCAGCGGCCGGCGATGTAGCTCTGGAGGATGGGGGTGGTCATGTCAGGGTCTCCTTCATATCTGTTCCCTCGACATACGCCGTGGGTTCTTGCTCCCTCTCCCGCTTGCGGGAGAGGGTTGGGGTGAGGGTCTTGCGTCGGCGGGGATGCGGCTGCCGCAGCCCTCATCCCCCGCCTTCTCCCGCAAGCGGGAGAAGGAGCCTATCGCGTCGGGGGTTGTGCACCGCCTGCAATCCCCCGAGGAACAAGTCCGTCACGATCGGCGCCATCGCCTCGTAGTCCAGCTTTCCCTCGGGCTTCATCCAGGTGAACATCCAGTTGACCATGCCGAACAGCAGCATGGTCAGCGGCTTGGCGAGCGTGGCCTCGTCCAGGTCGGGCCGGATGCCGGCGATCACCTTCGCGAACTCGGCCACCACCGACCGCTCGCGATCCAGCACGCGCTGGCGGTCGGCCGGCTCGAGGAAGCGCACCTCGCTGGTCAGCACCCAGTGCGCGTCCTGCGCGTCGGCGTACTCCTGCACGAAGCGGCGGATCAGCAGGTGCATGCGCTCGCGCGGGTCGCCCGCGCCCACGGCCGCCTCGCCGACGATGCGCTGCAGGCGCTCCACGTGCGAATCGGCGATGGAGAACAGCAGCGCGTACTTGTCGCGGTAGTAGTGGTACAGCGTGGCCTTGGACAGGCCGCAGGCCTGCGCCACCTGGTTCATCGACGTGGCCCAGTAGCCCTGGCTGGCGAACAGCCGCGCCGCGCCGGCCAGGATGGCCTCGCGCTGGTCGTCGTAGCCGGCGTGGCGCCCGCGTCCCATGTCCCGCTATCGCTCGTCGAACGAAATCACCACCCGCTCGGTGGTCGGATGCGACTGGCAGGTCAGGATGAAGCCGGCGGCGACTTCCTTCTTGTCCAGCGCGAAGTTGCGCTCCATGCGCACCTCGCCTTCGACCAGCTTGGCGCGGCAGGTGCCGCACACGCCGGAGGTGCAGGAGTACGGCACCTCCATGCCGGCGGCCGAGGCGGCATCCAGGATGCTGGGCTGGTCCTTGGTGAAGGTGATCTCGCGCCGCAGGCCGTCGCGGATGAGGGTGACCCTGGCCTGCTCGGCGTCGCCGGGCCGCGCCTCGTGCACCACCGCGCCGACCTCGCCGGCGGCCGGCTGGGGAATGCCGAAGCGCTCGACGTGGATGCGGTCCTCGGGCACGCCCGCCCCCAGCAGCGCGGCCTCGGCCTCGTCGTTCATCTGGAACGGGCCGCAGATGAAGGCATGGTCGACCGAAGCCGCCGGCACCAGCCCGCGCAGGAACTCGCCGATCTTGTCGCGGTTCATCAGGCCCATGTTGATGGGCGCATCGGTGTGTTCGTCGGAGAACACGTGGTGCAGCACCAGGCGCGTCATGTACCGGTCCTTGAGGTCCTCGATTTCCTCCTTGAACATCGTGGACTTCAGGCTGCGGTTGCCGTAGACCAGCGTGAAGCGGCTGGCCGGCTCGCGCGCCAGCACCGTCTTCATGATCGACAGGATGGGCGTGATGCCGCTGCCGCCGGCGATGCCCAGGTGGTGGCGCTGCGCCTGCGGCTCGATCGGCACGAAGAAGCGGCCTTGCGGGGCCATCACGCTGACGGTGTCGCCGGGCTGGAGATGCTCGTTGATCCATTGCGAGAACACGCCGCCGCGGACCTTGCGCACGCCCACGCGCAGTTCGCCGTCGTCCACGCCCGCGCAGATCGAATACGAGCGCCGCAAGTCCTGGCCGTCGATCTCCTTGCGCAGCGTGAGGTACTGGCCCTGGGTGAAACCGAACACCGGCCGCAGGTCCTCCGGCACGTCGAAGGACACGACCACGGCTTCGGCCGTGTCGGGGGTGATGGAGCGGACGCGCAAAGGGTGGAAAAGCGTTGACGTCATATCGGTTTGAAATGCTCGAACGGCTCGCGGCAGGACAGGCAGCGGTACATCGCCTTGCAGGCGGTGGAGCCGAAGGCCGACAGGCGCTCGGTCACGAGACTGCCGCAACGTGGGCAGGCGACGGCGTCGGCTTTGCGGCCGAAGATGCGGATCGGCACGCCTGTTTCCGGCGCGGTCGGCCCCGGCGGCGCGATGCCGTAGTCGTTCAGCTTGCGCCGGCCTTCGTCGCTGATCCAGTCGGTGGTCCAGGCGGGCGCGCGGCGCAGGGTGGCGCGGGCCGGGCCGAGGCCTTCGCCGTGCAGCGCATCAAGAACGTTCTGCTCGATCACCTCGGTAGCGGGGCAGCCCGAGTAGGTGGGCGTCAGCACCACCTCCAGTTCGGCGCCGTGGTCGATCACCTCGCGCACGATGCCCAGGTCGCGCACGGACAGCGCCGGCACCTCCGGATCCAGCACCGTGCCCAGCACCTGCCAGGCGCGCTCGACGCGATCGGCGGGCATGGCGCTCACCAGGTACCGCCCGGGTAGGCGCGCTGCAGGTGCTGCATCTCGGCCAGGATGAAGCCCATGTGCTCGCTGTGCACGCCGCGCTTGCCGGTCGACAGGAAAGGGCCGGCCTGGGGTGCTGTCAAACCGGCTTCGGAGAGGATGACGCCCATCTCGACTTCCCACGCGTCCTTCAGTTCGGACCAGGATGGGCCCAGGCCGGTGTGCGCCGCGTGTTCGTCGATCGCATCGGCCGCGAACAGTTCGGCGGCATAGCGCCACAGCTGGTCGATCGCCGCTTCCATGCGGCGGCGCGATTCGTCGGTGCCCTGCCCCAGCCGGACCACCCAGTCGGCCGAGTGCTGCTGGTGGTAGCGCGCCTCCTTCACCGCCTTGCCGGCGATGGCCGCCAGTTCGCTGTCGCTCGACTGCTGCAAGCGCGACCACAGCAGCTTGAGGAAGGTGGCGGCCATCGCATTGCGCAGCACCGTGACGGCGAAGTCGCCGCGCGGCAGTTCCACCAGGGTCACGTTGCGGAAGTCACGCTCCTCGCGCAGGAAGGCGAGCTGGTCCTCGTCGAAGCCCTGGCCCTCCAGCTCGCCGGCGCGCGTGAGCACCGCCCGCGACTGGCCGACCAGGTCCAGCGCCATGTTGGTCAGCGCGATGTCTTCTTCCAGCACCGGCGCATGGCCGGCCCACTCGCCCAGCCGCTGCCCGAGGATCAGCGCGGTATCCGCTATGCGCAGCAGGTACTGCACGGCGGGGTCCGGGCGGACGGCAATCGAAGCTGCTTGCATGGTGGCCCCGCTCACATGTGGTCCACGGAATCGGGGAGCTTGTAGAAGGTCGGGTGCCGGTACACCTTGTCTTCCATCGGATCGAAGAACATGTCCTTGTCGCCCGGATCGCTGGCCACGATCTGGTCGGAGCGCACCACCCACACGCTGGTGCCCTCCTGGCGGCGCGTGTAGACGTCGCGCGCCATCTGGATCGCCATCTTCGCGTCGCACGCGTGCAGGCTGCCGCAATGCTTGTGGTCGAGGCCGGACTTGGACCTCACGAAGACCTCCCACAGAGGCCACTCCTGCTTCGAATCGCTCATGTCAACTCCCGCTGTTCGATCAAAGAAAACTCCCGTACGCAGAAGACGCAAAAGGAACGCAGAAAGCGCAGAACAGACCTGGCCAAGGCTGTCTTGATCGAGCTTCTGCGCCTTCTGCGAGTTTTCGCGTCTTCTGCGTACGGCTGTCCGCCTTCAACGGCTCAAGCCGCCATCGGCTGCTGCTCCTGCTTCGCCGCGTACGCCAGCGCCGCCTCGCGCACCCACGCGCCGTCGTCCCAAGCCTTCACGCGCGCGGCTAGCCGGTCCTTGTTGCAGGGACCGTTGCCGCCCACCACGTTCCAGAACTCGTCCCAGTCGATCGCGCCGAAGTCGTAGTGCTCGCGCTCGGCGTTCCACTTCAGCTCGGGGTCGGGCAGCGTCACGCCCAGCACCTTGGCCTGCTCGGCGGTGGCGTCGATGAAGCGCTGGCGCAGTTCGTCGTTGGACACCCGCTTGATGCCCCAGCGCATCGACTGGGCCGAATTGGGCGACTGGTCGTCGGGCGGGCCGAACATCATGATCGAAGGCCACCACCAGCGATCGACGGCGTCCTGCACCATCGCCTTCTGCGCGTCGGTGCCCTTCTCCATCATGGTCA
>JAKFEA010000292.1:0-42280 GCA_036675905.1 Acidovorax sp.
TTGGCTTCGTTGCCGGGCACCCCGGTAGGCCGGGAGTCACCAGCATGCGTTCTGCAAACGCTGAGCGCAAGGGCAGCGCACTGTAATGATTCTTCTGGATGAGAAACAGTGCTGGCACGTTCCTGCGGCCACTCACCGGTTGCATGCGGCCCGCGCCTTGGGCATGCAGCAGAACCGCGTGGTGGCGTCACCGTTCAGCTCAGCCGTACCCTTGGCGCTCAGGTCGAAGGTCTGCTCCATCGGCAGCAGCAGAGCGGGTCTACGAAGGGCTTGTCGCGTCGAATTCTCCTTTGGGTGGGGCTTGTCACTTTTGTGGCGCTCGCGGCGTCCAAAGACCAGGGAGTAGTACCCCGAAACCGACACGCATGCCGCGCACATCCGGCGGCCCAGGAGCAGCATCATGACCGCAGTCACAGTCCGCCTGCAGCGCCGCGAGGAGATCGCCCACGGCACGATGGCCTTCCACTTCGACAAGCCTGCCGGTTTCAGCTTCAAGCCGGGCCAGGCGATCGACCTCATCCTTTCGGATCCGGCCATTTCCGGCACGGACAGCGCGCGCCATGCGTTTTCCATCGTCAGCGCGCCGGACGAGGGCGAGCTGGTGGTGGCCACGCGCATGCGGGACAGCGCCTTCAAGAATGCGCTGGCGCGGCTGCCCATCGGTGCGCCCGCCCAGATCGAAGGCCCGTTCGGCTCCCTGACCCTGCACAACAAGCTGGGCCGGGCTGCCGTGTTCATCGCCGGCGGCATCGGGATCACGCCGTTCGTGAGCATGCTGCGTCACGCAACCACCAGCGCCCGGCAACAGCGCCTGGTCCTGCTGTATTCCAACCGGCGGCCCGAGGACAGCGCGTTTCTGACCGAATTGCAGCGGCTGGAAGGCGAGAACCGGAACTTCCGGTTGATTGCCACCATGACGCGGATGGAAGAGTCCCGCCGGTCGTGGATGGGTGCGACCGGCGAGATCGACGAAGCTCTCCTGCGGCGAGTCACGGCAGACCTGCCCGATCCCGTCTGCTACGTGGCCGGCCCGCCGGCCATGGTGGGCGCCCTGCGCGCCGCGCTGGAACGTGCGGGAGTCGACGGCGACGACATCCGCAGCGAGGAGTTCTTCGGCTATTGAAGACGGCCGCCTGCGCGTTCGTGGATCCTCCGCTTGCGCGGAGGATGACGAGGCGGATTCAGGTCACCACCAGGTACAGCGTCACCAGGATGCAGATTCCCGTGACGATCGCCCAGATCGCCGGCCAGTTGTCGCCTTCCTTGGTGTCCTGCACCGACAGCGTCTTCATCGGGTCGGTGCCGTGGAAGTCCTTGCCATGGGTTTCGTCGGTGGTGCGATGCAGCGCGGGGTTGAGCCCCTCGCGGCCGGCGCCGCCGTCACTCGGGGGTGGGGTGTTCGTCATGCTGATGCTCCTGCACGGGAGCCGGCTGCCCGCCGCGCAGGCTCCAGCGCACCATGAATTCGAGGCAGGCCTCCGCGGGATCGGCGGCACCCGAGAGCCGCGACATCAGGTTGACCCAGTCCTCGGGGGAAGCATGCCGCTCGAAGCTCGACACCGCAAGCCGGGCAAACGCCGCGGGCTCGGAGCCGTTCGCGAGGATCTCCTTCGCCAGCGGCGCCGGCAGCGCAGCGGCGGCCCCTTCCGCATGGGCCAGCAGGTCGCCGAGCATCACCACAGCTGCGCCTCCAGCTCGTCCTTGCCCAAGGCCACCCCTTCCAGCGTGGCGGCTTCGGCGAGCGACGCGGTGAATCGGGCCGCGGACAGCGTCCAGGCGCGCGCTTCCAGCATGTCGGCGATGCGCGCCTCGACCAGCTCGAACGGCAGCTCGCGGCCCGGGATGCGCCGGTCCAGCCGCAGCACGTGCCAGCCGAAGCGCGAGCGCACCGGCTCGCGCCCGGTCGTGCCCTCGGGCAAGGCCTCGATGGCCGACTGAACGACCGGAACCAGCTCGCCCGGCTGCAACTGTCCCAGCGAGCCGCCCTGCATCTTCGAGGGACAGGACGAGAACGCCTGCGCCGCTTCGGCGAACGCCGCCGGGTCGTCACCGACCTCATGCGCGATGGTGGCGGCCTGGCGCTGCGCGGCGGACCAGGCGGCTTCATCGTCGCTGCCCGGCTCGATCAGGATGTGGCGGGCCTCCAGCAGCGGCGGCGTGCGGAAGCGCTCGCGCCGCTGCTCGTAGACGCGCAGGCACTCCTCGCGCGTGGGCGTGGCCGGAGCCGCGTGCGTCTCCAGCACCGCGCGGATCAGCGCCTCCTCGTCGACTTCGCGGCGCCCCGCGTCATCGACTTCGGGTTGCGCCGCGACGCCCAGCCGCTGCGCTTCCTGCAACAGCAATTCGCGGATGGCCAGCGCCCGAGCCGCGGCGCGCCAGGCGCTCGCCGGATCGGGCGCCGGGTGCTGCTGCGCCTCCTCGGCGATCGCTTCCGGTGCGATGACGGTGCCGTTGACGCGCACCGCCACGTACGCGGGCGGCGCTGCAAGCGCCGGCCCCGCCGCACCGTCACCGCGCTTGTGGATGTGGATGGTGGACGTGCTGCCACCGCCGCCGCCGCAGCCGCCGGTGGAGCAGGCCGAAGGCATCTGCGGCTCGGGCCGCGCGGCACGGGTGTCGAAGGCGGAAGGCTCGCTCATGTCGGCTGCCCGCTTTGCGATTGCGCCCGCGAGACCACCTCGCTCGCATAGGGCTGGCCCAGCCCCGTCGAATCCGACGGCGGAGGCTTGCGTCCCAGCGGCGCCCGCGAGCGCGCGATCTGGTAGCCCGGGCGCAACAGGAACCAGATCGGCACGCTCCAGATGTGGATCAGGCGGGTGAAGGGCGTGATCAGGAACAGCACCAGCCCCAGGATGATGTGCAGCTTGAAGACCAGCCCCACCTCGTCGAGCTGGCCAGCGGCGGCGGGGTCCAGCACCAGGATGCCGTGCGCCCAGCCCATGAGCTGCACCATCTCGCTGCCGTCCAGGTGCTGCATGCTCCAGTACACGGTGCCCACCCCCATCACCAGTTGCAGCCAGATCAGCGCCAGCACCGCGATGTCGCCCCAGGACGAACTGAGCCGGATGCGCGCGTCGAACAGCCGCCGGTGCAGCAGCAGCGTGCAACCGACCAGCGCCGATACGCCGGCGATGCCACCCACCAGCATCGCCATCATCTGCTTGGTCTGGTTTTCCACGCCCAGGGCATGGAACACCCACACCGGCGTGAGCAGCCCCACGAAGTGGCCGAAGAACAGCACGATGACGCCCAGGTGGAACAGGTTCGAGCCGACCAGCATCTGCTTGCGACGCAGGAACTGGCTGGACTGCGAGCGCCAGCCGTACTGGTCCTTGTCGAAGCGCAGGATGCTGCCGACCACCAGCACGATCACGGCCAGGTAGGGGAACCAGCCGAAGGCCAGCTGATTGAGGAAATCGTCCATGTCGGGCTCCTTCTAGCGTCCCATCGCGGCCTTGAGCCGCTGCACGATGCCGCCGCTGGCCTGCGGCGCCGGCGCGCCGCTGAAGGTCACGGGCTCTTCCTGCCAGGTCTCGTCCAGCGACTTGGCCTCGTTCGCCGCCAGCCGCTGTCGCACCGCTTCCAGTGCCTCGCGGTCGGGCGCGCCCTCGCCCAGCGCCAGCAGTGCGGTGAACACCGCGGCATACGGCGTGCCGCGCTGCTGCAGCCGCTCGGCAATGGCGGCGAACACGTGCGCCGGCTGGCCCAGCCAGTCGCGCGCCTCGCGCGGCGGCAGGAAGGACACGAACTCCAGGAACAGCGGCAGGTAGTCGGGCAACTCCGAGCTTTCCATGAGAAAGCCGTGGGCCTCGTAGCGGCCGGCCAGGTCCACCAGCGCCCGGCCGCGCTCGCGGCTCTCGCCATGCACGTGCTCGAACAGGTGCAGCGACAGCGCGCCGGACGTGTCGAACAGCGCGCTGTAGCGCTCCTGCAGGTCGTAGACGTCGTCGCCCGCCAGTTGCAGCAGCAGGGGTTCGAGCGCCCGCAGCTCGTGGGCGCCGAGAGCGCCCTCGGTTTCGAAGGCGGCCCGGATCTCCGGCACCGCGGCCTGCAGCTCCGCTCCGGGATAGCCCAGCAGCGCGCTCAATGCCTTGGCTGTGCGCTTCATGTCGGCACGTCCATGTTCTTGTGGCGCGGCGTCTGCTTGGGGCCGCCGCCGAACAGGTTCAGCCCGCTGCGCCCCTCGGTCTGGTCACGGAAGCCGAAGCCGGTGGAGCCGCGCAGCCAGTACGCGTCTTCCTCCAGTTCGCGCCGCACGGTCGGGATCACGTAGCGGTCCTCGTAGTTGGCGATCGCCATGATCTGGTACATGTCCTCCAGCGTCGCGGTGGACACGCCCACGCGCTGCGCGATCGCCTCGTCGATGCGGCCGTCGACCCGCTTGGCCCGCATGTAGGCGCGCATGGCCAGCATGCGCTCCAGCGCGGCGGCGATCGGCGCCTCGTCGCCGGCCGTGAGCAGGTTGGCCAGGTAGCGCAGCGGGATGCGCAGCGAGCGCACGTCGGGCATGCCGTCTTTCGCCGACAACTTGCCCGCTTCGGCCGCCGACTGGATCGGCGACAGCGGCGGGATGTACCAGACCATGGGCAGGGTGCGGTACTCCGGGTGCAGCGGGAACGCGACCCGCCACTCCTTCATCATCTTGTAGACCGGCGAGCGCAGCGCCGCTTCGATCCATTGCCGCGGCACGCCGTCGCGGGCCGCCTGCTTCTGCACCTCCGGGTCGCGCGGGTCGAGGATGATGTCCAGCTGCGCCTGGTACAGCGCCTTGGGGTCCTCCACCGAGGCCGCCGCCTCGATGCGGTCGGCGTCATAGAGCACCACGCTGAGGTAGCGGATGCGGCCGACGCAGGTCTCCGAGCAGACGGTGGGCTGGCCGGTTTCGATGCGCGGGAAGCAAAAGATGCACTTCTCGCTCTTGCCCGAGGACCAGTTGTAGTAGATCTTCTTGTACGGGCAGCCCGACACGCACATGCGCCAGCCGCGGCACTTCTCCTGGTCGATCAGCACGATGCCGTCTTCCACCCGCTTGTAGATCGCGCCCGAGGGGCAGGCCGCCGCGCACGAGGGGTTCAGGCAGTGCTCGCACAGGCGCGGCAGGTACATCAGGAAGGTCTGCTCGAACTGGCCGTAGATCTCCTTCTGGATGCCCTCGAAGTTCTGGTCGTGCGATCGCTTGGCGAACTCGCCGCCCAGCATGTCCTCCCAGTTGCCGCTCCATTCGATCTTGTTGAGCACCTCGCCGGTCACCAGCGACCGCGGCTTGGCCACCGGCTGCGCCTGCAGCTCGCCGGCGCTCTGCAGCCAGCCGTACTCGTAGGTGTAGGGCTCGTAGAAGTCGTCGATCTCCGGCAGGTGCGGGTTGGCGAAGATCTTGGCCAGGATGCGCCACTTGGAGCCAAGCCGCGGTTCGATGCGTCCGTTCTTCTTGCGCACCCAGCCGCCGCGCCAGCGCTCCTGGTTCTCCCAGTCCTTGGGGTAGCCGATGCCGGGCTTGGACTCGACGTTGTTGTACCAGGCGTACTCCTGGCCCTCGCGGTTGGTCCAGACGTTCTTGCAGGTGATCGAGCAGGTGTGGCAGCCGATGCACTTGTCCAGGTTCAGCACCATCGGGATCTGCGCTCGGACTTTCATCGCACCACCTCCTTGCGGGCGACCACGCCCCTGCCCCAGTCGGCGCTGCCGCCGCCCGCATGCACGGCGTCGTCGGCCGCCTTGTCGAACCAGTTGACCTGGTTCATCTTGCGCACGATGACGAACTCGTCGCGGTTGGCGCCGACGGTACCGTAGTAGTTGAAGCCGTAGGCCAGCTGCGCGTAGCCTCCGATCATGTGGGTGGGCTTCATGTTGATGCGGGTCACCGAGTTGTGGATGCCGCCGCGCTGGCCGGTGATCTCGGAGCCCACCACGTTCACCAGCTTCTCCTGCGCGTGGTACATGATGGCCGTGCCCGGCATGATCCGCTGCGACACGATGGCGCGTGCCGTCAGCGCTCCGTTCATGTTGAAGACTTCGATCCAGTCGTTGTCCTCGATGCCGGCCTCGCGCGCGTCGTCCTCGCTGACCCACACCGTCGGGCCGCCGCGGCTGAGGCTGAGCATGATCAGCGTCTCGGTGTAGGTCGAGTGGATGCCCCACTTCTGGTGCGGGGTCAGGATGTTGAGCTGGATCTCGCGGTTGCCGTTGGGCAGCTTGCCCAGCACCTGCTTGACGGTGCGCGTGTCGATCGGCGGCCGCCAGGTGACGAAGCCCTCGCCGAAAGCCAGCATCCACGGGTGGTCCTGGTACAGCGACTGCCTTCCCGTGATCGTGCGCCAGGGGATCAGCTCGTGCACGTTGGTGTAGCCGGCGTTGTAGCAGACGGTCTCGCTCTCGATGCCCGACCAGGTGGGCGAGGAGATGATCTTGCGCGGCTGCGCGGTGATGTCGCGGAAGCGGATCTTTTCCTCGTGCCGGCCCTCGGCCAGGTGGGCGTGCTCGCGGCCCGTGGTCTTTGCCAGCGCCTCCCAGGCCTTGACGGCGACCTCGCCGTTGGTCTCGGGCGCCAGGTACAGCACGGCCTCGCAAGCCTCGATGTCGGTCTGCAGCCGCGGCCGCCCCGCCGCCGGGCCGTCGGGCACGGTGCCGTTCAGCGCCTGCAGGCCCTTGATCTCGTGCTGCGTGTCCCAGTGGATGCCCTTGGACCCATTGCCCAGCTTCTCCAGCGCCGGCCCCAGCGCGGTGAAGCGCGCGTAGGTGGCCGGGTAGTCGCGCTCGACCAGGAACACGTTGGCCATGGTCTTGCCCGGTTCGGGCTCGCACTCGCCGCGGCCCCAGTCGCGCGGCTCGTAGGGCTGCGCGATCTCGCCCTTGCTGTCGTGCTGCAGGGGATGCAGCACCAGGTCGTGCTCCACGCCCAGCACCTCCGGCGCCACCTGCGAGAACTTCTCGGCGATGCCGCGGAAGATCGCCCAATCGGTGCGGGCCTCCCAGGCCGGATCCACCGCCGCCGTCAGCGGGTGGATGAAGGGGTGCATGTCGGTGGTGTTGAGGTCGTGCTTCTCGTACCAGGTGGCGGTGGGCAGCACCACGTCGGCATAGATGCTGGTGGTGGACATGCGGAAGTCGATGTTCACCATCAGGTCCAGCTTGCCCACCGGCGCCTGCTCGTGCCACACCACTTCCTTGGGCTTCTGGATGCCGGCGCGCACGTCGTCGGTGCCGACGACGCCGTGCATCGAGCCGACGTAGTGCTTGAGGAAGTATTCGTGGCCCTTGCCGCTGGCGCCCAACACGTTGCCGCGCCAGAAGAACATGTTGCGCGGCCAGTTGGTCGGGTGGTCCGGGTCGTGGCAGGACATCTTCACCTCGCCGGACTTCAGCAGGCGCGGCACCTCCTGCTGGATGTCGGCGCCCGACTCCTTGAGGCGCCGGCCCAGCTCGATCGGGTTGAGCTGCAGTTGCGGCGCCGAGGGCAACCACCCCATGCGCTCGGCGCGCACGTTGTAGTCCAGGATGGTCCCCGACCAGTCACCGGCCGGCGCGGTGGGAGAGATGATGTCGTCGATGCGCAGCGTCTCGTAGCGCCACTGGTCGGTGTGGGCGTAGAAGAAGCTGGTGGCATTCATCTGCCGCGGCGGCCGCAACCAGTCGGTCGCGAAGGCGATCGGCAGCCAGCCGGTCTGCGGGCGCAGCTTCTCCTGGCCCACGTAGTGGCTCCAGCCGCCGCCGCTCTGGCCGACGCAGCCGCACATCACGAGCAGCGAGATGATCCCGCGGTAGCTCATGTCCATGTGGTACCAGTGGTTCAGGCCGGCGCCCAGGATCACCATGGACTTGCCCTGCGTCTTCGCCGCGTTGTCGGCGAACTCGCGGGCGACCTGGATGATCCGCTCGCGCGGCACGCCGGTCACCTTCTCGGCCCAGGCCGGCGTGAAGGGCACGTCGTCGTCGAAGCTGCGGGCCACGTTGGCGCCGCCGAAGCCGCGGTCCAGGCCGTAGCTGGCGCAGAACAGGTCGAACACCGTCGCCACCCTGGCCTTGCCGCCATCGGCCAGCGCGATCTCGCGGATCGGCACGTGGCGCATCAGCACCTCGTCGTGCGCGGTGGCGACGAAGTCGTGCGGCGCCTCGCTGCCGAAATAGGGGAAGGCGACCGGGACGATGCCGTCGTTCTGCTGCGCGAACGTGCGCAGCAGCCGGGTCTCGCGGCCCTGCCCGTCCTTTTCCTCCAGGTTCCACTTGCCCTGCTCGCCCCAGCGGAAGCCCACCGAGCCGAGCGGCGCCACCAGCTTGTTGCTGGCCTCGTCGAAAGCGATGGTCTTCCAGTCCGGGTTGTTGGCTTCGCCCAGGCCGTCGATCAGGTCAGCTGCGCGCAGCAGGCGGTCGGGCACCAGCCGGCCGCCCTGCTCCACCAGCTTCACCAGCATCGGGAAGTCGGAGTACTTGCGGGTGTAGTCCTCGAAGTACGGCACCTGGCGGTCGATGTGGAACTCGCGCAGCGCCACGTGGCCGAAGGCCAGCGCCAGCGCGGCATCGGTGCCCTGCTTGGGGTGCAGCCACATGTCGGAGAACTTGGCCGCCTCGTTGTAGTCGGGCGCGATCACCACGCTCTTGGTGCCGCGGTAGCGCGACTCGGCGTAGAAGTGCGCGTCGGGCGCGCGCGTCATCGGGATGTTGGAGCCCCACACCAGCAGGAAGCCGGCGTTGTACCAATCGGCGCTTTCCGGCACGTCGGTCTGCTCGCCCCAGGTCTGCGGCGACGAGGGCGGCAGGTCGCAGTACCAGTCGTAGAACGACAGCAGCGTGCCGCCGATCAGCGACAGGTAGCGGCTGCCGGAGGCGTACGAGATCATCGACATCGCCGGGATCGGCGAGAAGCCGGCGATGCGGTCGGGCCCGTATTCCTTGATCGTGTACGCGTTGGCCGCCGCGATCAGCTCGTTGACCTCGTCCCAGCCGGCGCGCACGAATCCGCCGCGGCCGCGCTTGCTGACCCACTCCACCCGCTTGGCCGGGTCGCTGACGATGGACTTCCAGGCGGCCACCGGCGTCATGCTGGCGCGCGCCTCGCGCCAGAACCGCAGCAGCCGCCCGCGCACCAGCGGGTACTTGATGCGCGTGCCCGAGTAGAGGTACCAGCTGTAGCTGGCGCCGCGCGGGCAGCCGCGCGGCTCGTGGTTGGGCAGGTCGGGGCGGGTGCGCGGGTAGTCGGTCTGCTGGGTTTCCCAGGTGACGATGCCGCCCTTCACGTAGATCTTCCACGAGCACGAGCCCGTGCAGTTCACGCCGTGGGTCGAGCGCACGATCTTGTCGGCCGCCCAGCGCTTGCGGTAGGCGTCCTCCCAGGCGCGGCTCTCGTTGGTGGTGATCCCGTGGCCGTCCGAGAAGGTCTCCCGCGCCTGGCGGAAGTACGTGATCCGGTCGAGGAAATGGCTCACCGCTGTCCTTTCGTGATGGCGCGCGGGCGCCCGTTCAGGCCTGTACGGCCGGGTGCAGGACTTCGGTGCGGCGCACCTCGGTCAGGTACATCCAGATCAGCGACACCCAGACCACGCCGTACAGCAGCATGAAGGCCGAGGAGCGGATGCCGGTGAAGTCCAGCAGCGCGCCGAATAGGATGGGCAGCACGAAGCCGCCCAAGCCGCCGGCCAGGCCGACGATGCCGCTGATGGCGCCGATGTTCTGCGGGTAGTCGTTGCTGATGTACTTGAAGACGCTGGCCTTGCCGAAGGCCCAGGCGATGCCCAGGATGAACATCAGGGCGGTGAAGGCGTACACGTTCAGGCCGATGTGGAAGGTCTTCGGGCCGTCCAGCGTGAGGACGGTGAACTGGGTCTGCGGGTAGGACAGCAGGAACAGGCAGATCCAGCTGACCCACATCACCCACCACGTCACGCTCTGCGCGCCGTACTTGTCCGACAGGGCCCCGCCGATGGCGCGCAGCACGCCGCCGGGCAGCGAGAAGCAGGCCGCCAGCAGCGCCGCCACCCGGATGTCCAGGCCGTACTCGCCCACGTAGTACTGCACCATCCACAGCGACAGCGCCACGTAGCCGCCGAACACGATGCTGTAGTACTGGCAGTAGCGCAGCACGTTCGGGTCCTTCAGTGCCTTGAGTTGCTGGCCGAAGGTGATGTTGGACGGCACCCGGTGCGCCGGGTCGCTGTGGCTGAAGAACCAGAACAGCAGCAGTGCGCCCAGCATCACGGCGGCATAGACCTGCGGCACCATCGCCCAGCCGAAGCCCACCACCAGCGCCGGCGCGATGAACTTGTTGACCGCCGCGCCCGAGTTGCCGGCGCCGTACACGCCCATCGCCAGCCCCTGGCGGTTCTTGGGGAACCAGCGCGCGACGTAGGGCGTGCCCACCGAGAACGAGCCGCCGGCCAGCCCGACGAACAAGCCGATCACGAGGAAGTGCCAGTAGGCCGTGGCATACGACATCAGCCAGATGGCCGGAATGGTGGCCGCCATTACCAGTGCCATCACGACGCGGCCGCCGTGGCGGTCGGTCCAGATGCCCAGCGGCACGCGCACCAGCGAGCCGGTCAGCACCGGCGTGGCCGTCAGCAGGCCGAACTGCGTGGCGTTGAGGTTCAACTGCTGGCGCAGCGGAATGCCGATGACGCCGAACATCATCCACACCATGAAGCAGACGGTGAACGCCAGCGTGCTCACCGTCAGCACCGACAGGGCCTTGCGTCCGATCGGCGGCGTGGCTGCGGTTTGCGCGGACCCGGATGTGAATGGGCTGGCCATGGCTGCGGGGCAGATTAGCAACCGATGACGCGCGCGGGGGGCCGGTGTAACAGCCCGCCCGGCTTGCTGAGGCAAACAGACAGACGCACACGCCCGCTCCGAGCTCGGCCGTGGCTTGGGTCAAGGCCTTACATGCGCTGACACCACGAACACCGGGCCGGCGCGCGCGGCTAGATTGCGGCGAACTCCTGCCGCAGGCCCCCGCCATGCAGACCACCCCGCCTTCGCGCAGCGCACGCGCCGCGCGCCGCACGCTGCATCTCTGGACCCCCGAGGACAAGGCCTTCTGGGAACAGGAAGGCCAGGCGATCGCGCGCATCAACCTGTGGATCAGCGTGCCGGCGCTGTTCCTGGCGTTCGCGATCTGGCAGGTGTGGAGCGTGGTGGCGGTGAGCCTGCCGACGCTGGGCTTCCGCTACACCACCGACCAGCTGTTCTGGCTGGCGGCGGCGCCGGCCCTGTCGGGCGCGACGCTGCGCATCTTCTATTCGTTCATGGTGCCGCTGGTGGGCGGGCGCCGCTGGACGGCGATCTCCACCGCCTCGCTGCTGATCCCGGCCATCGGCATCGGCGTCGCGGTGCAGGACAACACCACGCCCTACGCGAACATGCTGATCCTCGCCCTGCTGTGCGGCTTCGGCGGCGGCAACTTCTCCTCCAGCATGTCCAACATCAGCTTCTTCTTCCCGAAGGAGCGCAAGGGATCCGCGCTGGGAGTGAACGCCGGCCTGGGCAACCTGGGTGTGTCGGTGGTGCAGTTCCTCAGCCCGCTGGTGGTCACGGCCGGCGTGCTGGGCGTGTTCGCGGGCGACCCGCAGACCATCATCCGCAACGGCAACGAGGTGCGGGTGTGGACCCAGAATGCCGCCTTCCTCTGGGTGCCCTGGATCGCACTGGCGGCGGTGGCCGCCTGGTTCGGCATGAACGACATCGCCGAGGCCAGGGCCTCGGTCGCGACGCAGGCCGCGATCTTCCGGCGCAAGCACACCTGGCTGATGTGCCTGCTGTACCTGGGCACCTTCGGCTCGTTCATCGGCTACGCCGCCGGCTTCCCGCTGCTGATCAAGAGCCAGTTCCCCCACATCAATGCGCTGGCCTTCGCCTGGCTGGGCCCGCTGCTGGGCGCGGTGGTGCGGCCGTTCGGCGGCTGGCTGTCCGACCGCTGGGGTGGCGCGACGGTGACGTTCTGGAACTTCCTTGCGATGGCGGCCGGCGTGGCCGGGGTGCTGTGGTTCCTGCCGAGCGGGCCCAGCGGCGGCTCGTTCGCCGGCTTCTTCCTGGCCTTCCTGGTGCTGTTCATCACCACCGGCATCGGCAACGGCTCGACCTTCCGCATGATCCCGGTGATCTTCCTGAACCAGGCGCTGCGGGGGGTCGACCCCAAAAACGCCGACGCGGTGGCGCGCGCCACCCGGGAGGGCAACACCGAGGGCGCCGCCACGCTGGGCTTCACCGGCGCCTTGGGCGCCTACGGCGGCTTCTTCATCCCCAAGAGCTACGGCACCTCCATCGCCAACACCGGCGGGCCGGAGGCCGCGCTGTACCTCTTCGTCGTCTTCTACATGCTGTGCATCGCCGTCACCTGGTGGTTCTACAGCCGGCGCAACGCCGAAATGCCCTGCTGAGCCTCTGGTCCGGCCGCTCCCGGGGTTCTTCTCCTTCCCCCCCACCCCAACCCTTCCCCGGAGGGGGAGGGAGTAACACCGGCCCTCCCGGAGGGGGAGGGAGTGATCCGCCGGAAAAGGTGCCCTATACGTGTACCTTTTGACGAGGGTCAAATGCAAAACCTCGGGTTAACCCTAGATTCCTCTCGACGGCTCACGAGGCTGTCGGCCAGCGGGGGCCAGCCCCGCGAATCAGAGGAAACAAGGTCCCACGATGAAAGCCCCGAAGTTCGCTCCCACCGCCGTCGCCGTCGCACTGCTGTTCGCCGCGGCCCCCCTGATCGGCTCGGTCGGTGCGACCGTCGTGACCGGCAAGAGCGCCGGTTCCGCAGCGCCCACCGCCGTGGCCGCCAAGGCCAAGGCCGGCCAGGTCCACAAGATCACGCTGAAGACCGGCATGGCGGGCGGCAAGATGGTGTACCTCGACGAGAAGGGCAACGCCAACCCGGTGCTCAAGGGCAAGGTCGGCGACACGCTGGAGATCACCCTCTCCAGTGGCGAAGGCGCCGAACACGACATCGTGTTCCCCGAGCTGAAGGTCAGCTCGGCCAAGTTCAGCGGCAAGACGGTGGTCAAGGTGACGGTGCCGCTGACCCAGGGCGGCAAGTTCACCTACTTCTGCTCCATCCCGGGCCACAAGCAGATCGGCATGGAAGGCGTGGTGGAAGTCGAAGGGCCGGCCGGCGCGGCTGCCGCGGCCGTCCCCGCCGGGGCCGTGAAGACCGTCGCACTCGGCGCCGGCGCGGCCAGCGTGGCCGACGCCAAGGCCATCGCGCCGGCCGCCGCCAACGCGGTCAGCATCGCGATGGATCCGAACGCGGTGCCCAAGCCGATCGGCAAGCGGCCGCCCCAGCTGGTGAAGTACCACATCGAGACGGTGGAACTGGAAGGCAAGCTCGATGACGGCACCACCTTCACCTACTGGACCTTCGGCAAGAAGGTGCCGGGCCCGATGCTGCGGGTCAAGCAGGGCGACACCGTCGAACTGACGCTGAGCAACGCGGCCAACAGCAAGGCGATCCACTCGATCGACCTGCACTCGGTGACCGGCGGGCACGGCGGCGGCGAGCACACCCAGGTGGCGCCCGGCGAGTCCAAGACCATCCGCTTCAAGGTCCTCAACCCGGGCCTGTACGTCTACCACTGCGCCACCGCCTCGGTGCCGCACCACATCTCGGCCGGCATGTACGGGATGATCCTGGTCGAGCCGCCGGAGGGGCTGCCCAAGGTGGACAAGGAGTTCTACGTGATGCAGGGCGACCACTACACCTCGCACGCGTACGGCACCAAGGGCCACCAGGCCTTCGACCACGACCGCGCCGCGGACGAACTGCCCACCTACTACACCTTCAACGGCTCGGTGGGTGCGCTGACCAAGGAGCACAAGATGACCGCCAAGGTCGGCGAGACGGTGCGGGTGTACTTCGGCGTCGGCGGCCCGAACAAGGTCTCTTCGTTCCACGTGATCGGCGAGATCTTCGACAAGGTCTACAGCGAAGGCTCGATCAAGGCGATCAAGACCGACGTGCAGACCACCCTGGTGGCCCCCGGCGGCGCGACCATCGTGGACTTCAAGGTCAACTACCCGGGCAAGTTCCTGCTGGTGGACCATGCCCTGTCGCGCGTCGGCAAGGGCGCGGCGGCGGCCCTGGAAGTGACCGGCCCGGCCGACGACAGCATCTACAAGGCGTCGAGCGGAGCGATGCACGTCGAGCATTGATACCGGTTCGTGCGTGAGTGAGGAAGGGGCGCTTCGGCGCCCCTTCCTTTTCGTGGAGCAGCGCGCGTGCCCCCACCCCAACCCTCCCCCGGAGGGGGAGGGAGCAAGAGGAAGACCCGCACTGCTGCGCAACGCGCTTGACGTGCGTCAAGGAGGAAATCAGGCCAATCCCTAGCATTAGGTGTATTCGCAATGCACCTTCAAAAAAGGACTCCCATGACGACTCCGGCATCCCGTATCGACGTTCGCACCATCGCCCCGCGCGAGCGCCATTCGCTGATCTTCTCGACCTTCGACGCGCTCTCCACGGGCCAGGCCCTGGAGCTGGTCAACGACCACGATCCCCGGCCGCTGTACTACCAGTTCAACGACCGGGCCCCCGGCGAGTTCGAGTGGACCTACCTGGAACAAGGCCCGCAAACCTGGCGCGTGACGATCACCCGCCTGAAGGCCCCGCACGGCAGCGACGGTTCGTGCTGCGGTTCGTGCGGAGGCTGAAAACCCGATCAAGCAACTTCGGATGAAGACATCATGAAAAGCAACAACATGCTGTGGCGCTGGCTGGGATTCGTATTCGTCCTGTCCTTCGGCGCTCTCGGCTATCTGGGCCTGCAGATCTACCTGACGGCCCCACCCATCCCCACCGCCGTGGTCAGCACCAGCGGTGAAGTGCTGTTCACCGGCGAACAGATCCAGAAGGGCCAGCAGGTCTGGCTCGCCTCCGGCGGCCAGCAGCAGGGCAGCGTCTGGGGCCACGGCGCCTACGTGGCGCCGGACTGGTCGGCCGACTGGCTGCATCGCGAAGCCGTCGCGCTGCGCGACCTGCGGGCCAAGGCGATCAAGAGCGACCCCGCGGCGCTGACGACCAGCGAGCGCGGCGCGATCGACGCCGCCCTCAAGGAAGAAATGCGCGCCAACACCCATGACACTGCCACCGGCAAGGTGACGGTGTCCGACGTGCGCGCCAAGGCCATCCACCAGGTCGCCACCCACTACGACGGCCTGTTCGGCAACGCCGCCTCGCTGGACAAGCTGCGCGAGCAGTACGCCATGCGCGACGACACGCTGCCCGAAGCCGCCGACCGCGCGGCGCTGAACGCGTTCTTCTTCTGGACGTCCTGGGCGGCCGTCACCGACCGCCCGGGCGAGACCGGCCTGTCCTACACCAGCAACTGGCCGCACGACCCGCTGGTGGGCAACACCATGACCCACTCGGCCGCGATGTGGTCCATGGTCAGCGTGATCCTGCTGCTGGCCGCCATCGCCGCCATGCTGTGGCTGCACGGCGCCGGCAAGCACGAGGAAGAAGCCGTTCCGCCCAAGACCGACCCGATGCTGGGGGTGGTCGCCACGCCGTCGATGAAGGCGGTGCGCAAGTACTTCTTCGCCGTCGCCGGCCTGCTGCTGCTGCAGATCGGCATGGGCATCGTCACGGCGCACTACGCGGTGGAAGGCGACTCGTTCTTCGGCCTGCCGATCGGCGAGATGCTGCCCTACGTCACCAGCCGCACCATCCACACCCAGGTTGGCATCTTCTGGATCGCCACCGCCTGGCTGGCCACCGGCCTGTACATCGCCCCGATGCTGGGCGGCAAGGAGCCGAAGTTCCAGAAGCTGGGCGTCGACTTCCTGTTCTGGGCGCTGATCGCCATCGTGGTCGGCTCCAGCGTCACCGGCTGGCTGGGCACGCTGCAGCGCAACGGCACCGATTTCGCCTTCTGGATCGGCAACCAGGGCCTGGAATTCACCAGCATGGGCCGCGTCTGGCAGATCCTGCTGTTCGTGGGCCTGATCCTGTGGGCCGTGCTGCTGGGCCGCGCGCTGTGGCCGGCGCTGAAGAAGCCCTCGGAGAGCCGCGGCCTGATCGCCATGGTGTTCCTGTCGGCCACCTGCATCGCCGGCTTCTATGCCACCTCGCTGACCTGGGGCCAGAACACGCACTACTCGATGGTCGAATACTGGCGCTGGTGGCTGGTCCACCTGTGGGTGGAAGGCTTCTTCGAGGTGTTCGCCACCGCCGTGATCGCACTGATCTTCACCAAGCTGGGCCTGGTGCGAACCGCCAGCGCCAACCGGGCGATCATCGCCGAGACCATCGTGTTCCTGTTCGGCGGCATCCTGGGCACGCTGCACCACCTGTACTTCACCGGCACGCCGACCTCGGTGATCGCCGTCGGCGCCGTGTTCTCCGCGCTGGAAGTGGTGCCGCTGACGCTGATCGGCCTGGAAGCGCTGCAGACCTGGAGACGCACGCAGGGCGTGAACTGGCTGCAAGCCTACAAGTGGCCCGTGCTGTGCTTCGTCGCCGTGGGCTTCTGGAACACCGTCGGCGCCGGCCTGCTGGGCTTCGCCATCAACCCGCCGGCCTCGCTGTACTACGTGCAGGGCCTGAACATGACGCCTGCGCACGGCCACGCCGCCCTGTTCGGTGTCTACGGCATGCTGGGCATCGGCCTGATGCTGTTCTGCCTGCGCGGCCTGTATGCGCGCCACCTGCATGCCGACCACCTGCTCAAGCCCGCCTTCTGGAGCCTGAACATCGGCCTGGCCATGATGGTGTTCCTGTCGCTGCTGCCGGCCGGCATCTACCAGGCCTGGGCGGCGATCACGCAAGGCCTGTGGTACGCCCGCTCGGCCGAGGTCGTGCACTCGCCGGTGATGGAAGCGCTGGTGTGGCTGCGGGTGCCGGGCGACGTGGTGTTCGCCGCGGGCGCCGCGATCCTGGCGCTGTACGTGGTGCGGCTGCTCGGCCGCGGCGGACAACGCCAATCGAGGCTGCCGTCCGGGGCTGCCACGGCGCGCCGCTGACGACACGCAAGGGGGCCGGCGCAAGCCGGCCCTTCTTGCTTCCTGCGAAGGACCCGCCATGAAACTCACCGCCTTCACCGACTACTGCCTGCGCGTGCTGATCTACCTGGCCATGCGGCCGGGGCAGCGCGCGACCATCAGCCAGATCGCCGCGGCCTACAGCGTGTCGGAGAACCACCTGGTCAAGGTGGTCCACTTCCTGGGCAAGGCGGGATGGCTGAAGAACGTGCGCGGCAAGGGCGGCGGGCTGGAGCTGGCGCGTCCGGCCGACCGGATCGGCATCGCCGACGTGGTGCGCGACGCCGAGGGCGACACGCGTGTCGCCGAATGCTTCGCCGGCAACGGCGGCAGCTGCGTGATCGGCCCGGTGTGCAAGCTGCGCAATGTCATGGGTGACGCCGTGGCTGCTTTCTACGCCGTGCTGGCCCGTTATACGCTCGAGGACCTGGTGCGCAACCGCGAGGAGTTGGCCGCCATCCTGTTCCACCCCATGGCCGGCCGCGAGCCGGCGAGGAGCCGCGCATGATCGAAGACCTGCCCTTTCCGTTCGAGCTGCCCGAGGAGTTGCAGCTGCCCGTGCTGGAGGCGCTCCAGCGGGTGGTCGACCCCGAGGTCGCGATGAACATCGTCGACGTCGGCTTGATCTACGGCGTGCGGCTGGCCGGCCACGAGGTCCAGCTGGAGATCACGATGACGTCGGCGGCCTGCCCGGTGGCCGACGTGATCATGGACGACATCGAGCGCGAGCTCGACCGGGTACTGCCGCCCGAGTACACGGTGCGCACCGAACTGGTCTGGGATCCGCCGTGGACGTCCGACCGCATGAGCGAGTCGGCCCGCAACTTCATGGGCTGGTGATGCGCCCGCCCGCGCGCGAGCGCCAGCGGCGGGGCGAACCGGCCTCGCCCGCGACCCGGTTGCTGGCGGTGGGGCTGCTGCTGTGCATTGCGGCGGCGCTGCTGTCGGCCGTGGCCGGTGGCCTGCTGCGCGCCGGCGTGCCGCTGGCGAGCGGCGGCGCCCCCGATTGGCTGGGCCAGGCGGCCGTGCAGCATGCGGCGCTGATGATCTGCGCGTTCATGGGGACCGTGATCGCGGTCGAGCGCGCCGTGGCCGTCAAGCTGGCGATGGCCTGGCTGGCGCCGGCGGCCTCGGCGCTGGCTGGCCCGGCACTGGTGCTGGGCCACACCGCCCTGGGTGGCGGGTTGCTGGTTGTTTCCGGCGCCGCCTTCGTGGCCGTCAACATCGTCGTCGTGCAGCGGCAGAGCGAGCCGCACACCTGGCTGCTGCTGGCCAGTGCCGCCGCCTTGTTCGCCGGCAATGCGCTGTTCGCCGCAGGCTTGGCCCCGGCCGCGGTGATACCTTGGTGGTTCGGCTTCCTGGTGATGACCATCGCCGCCGAGCGGCTGGAGATGACGCGGCTGATGCGGCGGCGACGCGGCGCGCTGCCGGCGCTGGTGGCCTTGCTGGCGCTGCTGGTGGCGGCTTCGGCGCTGTCCGCGTTCGAGCCGGGGGTTGGCGGCGTGCTGTATGGCGTCGCGCTGCTCGGGTTGGCGGCCTGGCTGCTCACCTTCGACATCGCCCGCCGCACCCTGTTCACGCAGGGCCTGTCGCGCTACATGGCCGTGTGCCTGCTGGGCGGCTATGCCTGGCTGGCGATCGGCGGGGTGGCCTGGGCGGCCACCGCGCTGGGCGCGGCCTGGCGCGACACGGCCCTGCATGCGCTCGGGCTGGGCTTCGTCTTCAGCATGATGATGGGCCACGCCCCGGTCATCCTGCCCGCGGTGGCAAAAGTCAAGCTGCTGTTCGGCTGGCCGTTCTACCTGCCGCTGGCGTTGCTGCACGGCTCGCTGGTGGTGCGGCTGGGCCTGCGCGCCTTCGACGCCGGCTGGTTGCCGCGCGGGGCGGAGCTCAATGCGGCCGCGATTGCGCTGTTCGCGTTGACTGCGGTCGGCGGCGTATTCGCCTGGCGCCGGCACTACGCGCTGCCCACCCGTTGACCATACCGCCCCTGCCGAGTTGATCTGCATCAGCCAGCCGCCCCCGCCGCCCCCTAGGATTTCCGCCCACATGCATCCCGCGAATTCGCCCTTCGACGCCGGCGCCTCGACCGGGCAGCTCCTCCCCAACCCTCCCCCGGCGGCAGGGGAGGCAGATCCCGCGAATCCTGTTGATCGGGGCCTCGAAGCCGACCGCCTGCGGATCCAGGCCGAGCAACACGGGCTGTCCCCCTTGCGGCTGGCCGGCCGCCGCCTGCTGCCGATCGTCCAGGGCGGCATGGGCGTGGGCATTTCCGCCGGCGGCCTGGCCGGCACGGTGGCGCAGCTGGGGGGCGTGGGCACCATTGCCTCGGTCGACCTGCGCCGCCTGCACGCCGACCTGTACGAGTCCACGCGCCACCTGGCGGGCCGCAGCGCCAAGCCGCAGATCGATGCGGCCAATGCCGAGGCGCTGGACCGCGAGATCCGCCGCGCCCGCGGCCTGGCGCAGGGCCGCGGCCTGCTCGCCGTCAACGTCATGCGCGCGGTCGGCGAGTACGCCGGCTACGTCACCCAGGCGCTGAAAAGCGGCATCGACGCCATCGTGGTCGGCGCCGGGCTGCCGCTGGACCTGCCCGACCTGGCGCAGGATCACCCCAAGGTGGCGCTCATCCCCATCCTGTCCGACGCCCGCGGCGTGAACCTGGTGCTGCGCAAGTGGGAAAAGAAGGGCCGCCGGCCCGACGCCATCGTGATCGAGCACCCCGGCCATGCCGGCGGCCACCTCGGCGCAGCCAGGCTGGAGGACGTGTCCGACGCCCGCTTCGATTTCGACGTGGTGCTGCCGCAGGTGGCCCAGCTGCTGCGCGACGCCGGGCTGGAGAAGGACGTGCCGGTCATTGCGGCCGGCGGCGTGCGTTGTCTGGAGGACATCCGCCGGGTGCAGTCGCTCGGCGCGTCGGCCGCCCAGCTCGGCACGCCCTTTGCCGTCACCCAAGAAAGTGATGCCGCGCCGGAATTCAAGCGCGTGCTGGCCGAGGCGCAGCCCGAGGACATCGTCGAGTTCACCAGCGTGGCCGGCCTGCCGGCGCGCGCCGTGCGCACGCCCTGGCTGGACAAGTACCTGCGCATGCGCGAGAAGCTGCAGGCGGCCGCCCACGTCAAGAGCCACTGCACCCTGTGGTTCGACTGCCTGACCGCGTGCGGTCTTCGCGACGGCAAGCCAGAATGGGGGCAGTTCTGCATCGACAAGGTGCTCGGCCATGCCTTGGCCGGCGACGTGCGCAAGGGCCTGTTCTTCCGCGGCGCGGGGTCGTTGCCGTTCGGCAGCGAGATCCGATCCGTCAACGAGCTGTTCCGCTGGCTGGTCGCCGGCCTGCGGCCGCAACCCTGCTGAAGAAGTTTTCCGAAAGAAACCAGAACATGAAGAGAGACGACGCTCCCGCCCTGCTGGACACCACGCCCGCGCTGCCGCCGCAGCCGATCAGCGAGGACGTGCTGGCCGAGAAGTACCTCAAGGACGGCGAGCGCTCGATCGACGACCTGTACCGCCGGGTCGCGCGGGCGCTGGCCAGCGTGGAGGCGCAGCCGCTGCGCGCCGAGTGGGAGGCGAAGTTCCTGGCCAACCTGCAGGCCGGCGCGATCGGCGCCGGCCGCATCATGAGCGCAGCGGGCACCGGGCTGGAAGCCACGCTGATCAACTGCTTCGTGCAGCCGGTGGGCGACTGCATCCAGGGCACCGACGACAACGGCCTGCCCGGCATCTACGAAGCGCTGCGCGAAGCCGCCGAGACCATGCGGCGCGGCGGCGGCGTCGGCTACGACTTCTCCGCCATCCGCCCGCGCGGCGCCGACGTGAAGGCCACCGCCTCGCTGGCCTCCGGCCCGTGCAGCTACATGGACGTGTTCGACCACTCGTGTGCGACGGTCGAGAGCGCGGGCGCGCGCCGTGGCGCCCAGATGGGCGTGCTGCGCATCGACCATCCCGACGTGCTGGAGTTCATCACCGCCAAGCGGACGCCGGGCCGCTGGTCCAACTTCAACGTCTCGGTGGGCGTCAACGACGCCTTCATGCAGACCCTGCTCGAAGGCGGCACCTGGGACCTGGTGCACCGCGCCCGGCCCGGCGCTGCCTTGATCGAAGCCGGCGCCCGCCAGCGCGAAGACGGCCTCTGGATCTACCGCAGCATCCCCGCCGCGCAGCTGTGGGACACGGTGATGCGCTCGGCCTACGACTTCGCGGAGCCCGGCATCCTGTTCCTCGACACGATAGAGCGCGAGAACAACCTGCGCTGGTGCGAGAAGATCACTGCTACGAATCCCTGCGTGACCGCCGACACCTGGGTACAGACCGCCGAAGGCCCGGCGCAGGTGCGCGACCTGGTCGGGCGCCGTTTCAGTGCCGTGGTGGACGGCAAGGCTTTCCCGGTGGCCAGCGAAGGCTTCTTCCGCACTGGCCACAAGCCGGTGCTGGCGCTGCAGACCCGCGAGGGCCACCGCCTGCGCCTGACGGCCGATCACCGCGTGCGCAAGATCACGCACCGCACGCGTTACGTCAACGAGGTGGCATGGACGCCTGCCAGTGAACTGCGGCCCGGCGACGAGATCGTGCTGCACGACCACCGCGCCACGAGCGGGTGGGACGGCGAAGGCACGCGCGAGCAGGGCTACCTGCTGGGCCTGCTGATCGGCGATGGCACGCTCAAGGCCGACAAGGCCGTGCTGTCGGTCTGGGCCCCCGAACTCAAGCAAGTGGCCGGTGGCGAAGGCCGCAGCCATGCGCTGACCGGCGCCGCCGGCATCATCGCGGCCGCCGAAGCCGCCGCGTCCACCCTGCGCCATCGCAGCGACTTTCGCGGCTTCCAGCGCGCGGTGAGCGATGGCAGGGGCGAGGCCCGGATGGCCTCTGCGCCGTTGCGCGACCTGGCCTTCTCGCTGGGCATGCAGCCCGGCCACAAATCCATCACGCCTGCGATCGAGCGGCAATCGAGCGACTTTGCCGCCGGCCTGCTGCGCGGCCTGTTCGATGCCGACGGGTCGGTGCAGGGCACGCACGAAAAAGGCGTGAGCGTGCGCCTCGCGCAAGCCGACCTGCAACTGCTGCAGACCGCCCAGCGCATGCTGCTGCGCCTGGGCATCGCCAGCACGATCTACCGCGACCGCCGCCCGGCCCTCACCCGCCTCATGCCCGACGGCCGCGGCGGGCAGAAGGCCTATCCCACCCAGGGCTTCCACGAGCTGGTGATCAGCGGCGACAACCTCGCCTTCTTCGCCGATCGCATCGGCTTTGCCGACACGGCCAAGGCGGCGCGGCTGGACGATGCGCTCTCGGGCTACTCGCGTGCCCTCAACCGCGAACGTTTCGTCGCCACCGTCGAATCGGTGCAGGACGACGGCATGGAGGACGTCTACGACGTGACCGTCGAGGACGTGCACGCCTTCGATGCCAACGGCCTGTACGTCCACAACTGCGGCGAACAGCCGCTGCCCGCCTACGGCTGCTGCGACCTCGGCCCGATCGTGCTGACGCGCTACGTGCGCCATGCGTTCGGCTACGGGGGCGAGCCCGCGTTCGACTTCGAGGGCTTCGAGCGCGCGGTGGCGACGCAGGTGCGCGCGCTGGACAACGTGCTGGACCTCACGCATTGGCCGCTGCCGCAGCAGCAGGAAGAAGCGCGCGTCAAGCGCCGCATCGGCGTCGGCTTCACCGGCCTGGGCGACACGCTGGTGATGATGCAGCTGCGCTATGACCGCGAGGAAGGCCGCGCACTGGCGGCGCAGATCGCGCAGCGCATGCGCGACGCGGCCTACGCGTCGTCGGTGGACCTCGCGATCGAAAAGGGTGCGTTCCCGAAATTCGAGGCCGACCCCTACCTGGCCGAAGGCACCTTCGCCAGCCGCCTGCCGCAGGAGTTGAAGGACCGCATCCGCACCCACGGCCTGCGCAACAGCCACTTGCTGTCGATCGCGCCCACCGGCACCGTCAGCCTGGCGTTTGCCGACAACGCGTCCAACGGCATCGAGCCGGCCTTCTCCTGGACCTACCGCCGCAAGAAGCGCGAGGGCGACGGCAGCCGCACCGAGTACGAGGTGGTCGACCACGCCTACCGCCTGTATGGTTCGCTGGGTGGCGACACGGCCCAGCTGCCGGAGTACTTCGTCTCGGCGCTGGAGATGGACGCCGGCTCGCACCTGGCCATGATGGCCGCGGTGCAGCCCTTCATCGACACGGCGATCTCCAAGACCGTGAACGTCGCCGTCGACTACCCTTACGACGACTTCAAGGACTTGTACCGGCAAGCCTGGGAATCGGGACTGAAGGGACTGGCCACCTACCGGCCCAACACCATCATCGGCGCGGTCCTGGAGACCGGCCCTGCCGCCGCGGCCGAGCCACCCGCGCCCAAGTCCGACCCGATGCGCGCCGTGATCGGCCGCCGCCCCCCGGGCGCCCTGCCCGCGGTGGCCGAGAAGATCAGCTACTGGACCCAGGAAGGCCAGCAGACGCTGTACATCGTGGTGTCCTTCCTGCCGGTGGAAGGCGGCCAGGAACGCGCCATCGAGTTCTTCATGCCGGTCGGCCAGAGCGGCGAGTCGCAGCAGTGGATCACCTCCAGCATGCGGATGCTGTCGCTGGCGGCGCGCGGCGGCTTCCTCGACCGCGCGCTGGCCGACATGCGCAAGGTGGCGTGGGACCGCGGGCCGGTGCGCCTGGGCACCATCCAGCGCGCCGACGGCGCGCAGGTGCCGCTGTGGCACGACTCGGAAGTGGCGGCCATCGCGTACGCCGTCCAGAACATCATCGCGCGCCGGCAGGGCAAGGCCGCCGATGCAGCAGCCGCGCCGCCGCTGGTCACCGCACCGGCGCCCAGCGCCGTCATGCCGGGGGCCAAGTGCCCCGAGTGCGGGGCGCGCGCCATGATCCGCAGGGACGGCTGCGAGTACTGCACCTCCTGCGGGCACCTCGGGGCCTGCGGTTGACCGGGAAGCCGCCGGCTTCGCTTCCTTCTCCCTGGCGGCCCGGGCACCTGCTGCTGGCGCCGCACCGGCTGGGGTTCTTCCTCGGCTGCACGCTGCTGGTCGCGGCTTCGCTGTGGTGGGCCTGGGTGCAGCTGGCCCGCGCCGGCCTGGTCGCGGCGCCCGTGCCGGCCCTGCCGGCCGTCACGCTGCACTCGGCGCTGATGGTGTTCGGCTTCCTGCCGCTGTTCTTCATCGGCTTCCTGTTCACCGCCGCGCCTCGCTGGCTGCACGTGCGGCCGCTGCCGGCGCGCGCGCTGTTGCTGCCGGCCCTGCTGCAGGCCGGCGGCTGGCTGTTGTGGCTGGCCGGTGGGCATTGGCACCTGGCGGCGGCGGTAGCCGGCCTGCTGGTCGGCACGGCCGGGCTGGCTTGGGCCGCCACCAGGTTCCGGGCGATGGTGCGCGCCAGCACCGAGGAGGACCGCCTGCACCCCCGGCTGGTCGGCTGGGCGCTGCTCGCCGGCATCGCCTGCCAGCTGGGTCTGGCCACCGCGCTGGTGCTGGGCGCGACCGGCCTGCAGCGCGCGCTGGTGCAGTGCGGCCTGTGGGCCTTCGTGGTGGTGGTGTTCGTGACGGTGGCGCACCGCATGCTGCCCTTCTTCACCTCGGACGCCGTGCCGCTGGTGCAGGCCTGGGGGCCGTTCTGGATGCTGTGGCTGATGGTCGGCGCCGCGCTGTTCGAGGCCGTGGCCGCCTGGCCCGACGCCATCGGCTGGTCGCACCCGGCCTGGCAGCTGCTGCGCGGCGGGCTGGAGGTGGCCGCGGGCGGTGCGCTGGTCGCGGTGGCCGTGGCCTGGAGCCGCGTGCAGAGCCTCAAGGTGCGGCTGATGCGCATGCTGCACCTGGGCTTTGCCTGGCTGGGTGCGTCGCTGCTGCTGGCCGGCGGCGCGCACCTGATGCAGGGCTGGAGCGGCCAGCCGGTGCTGCCGCTGGCGCCGCTGCACGCGCTGGCGATGGGCTGCCTCGGCTCGCTGCTGCTGGCCATGGTCACGCGCGTGTCGGCCGGCCACGGCGGGCGTCCGCAGGCCGCCGACAACCTGACCTGGGCGCTGTTCTGGGTGTTGCAGGCCGCCACGGTGCTGCGCATCGCGGGCTCGGTGCCGTTCACTTCGGGGCAGTGGCTGCTGGCGGGCGCCGCGGTGCTGTGGACCGCCGCCGTGCTGGCCTGGGCCCTTCGACTGGCAGGGTGGTATGGGCGCACCCGACCCGACGGCCGGCCCGGATGAAGGGCAGCCTGGCCGCTGCCTGCAAGCCGCGGCCCGCAGCAGCACAATCGAACCGAATCCCCGCGCCGACCATGACCCGCACCATCTCCATCGCGCCGCCCGGCGGGCTGGCTTCCCCCACCTTCGAGCAGCCCTACGAGATGCTGGAGGCCTGCCACGAGCGGGTGCACCGCATGCTGGCCCTGCTGGGCCGCCTGCGCGAGCACGTGCGCCGGCACGGCGCGGACGAGCAGGCGCGCAGCGCCGCACGCGACGTGATGCGCTACTTCGACCAGGCCGCGCCGCAGCACCACCTGGACGAGGAACTGCACGTGTTCCCGCGCCTGGACGGCACGGGCGACGCCGACCTCGCTGCCGTGGTGCGCCGCCTGCGCGACGACCACTTGCGCATGGAAACCGCCTGGTCCGCCGCACGCAACGTGCTGGCGCCGCTGGCCGCCGGCGAGCTGGGCGCGTTGGCTCCCGAACACGAGCGCGCGCTGGACGATTTCGCGGGCCTCTACGACGAGCACATCCGCTCGGAGGAGCAGCTGGTCTATCCGGCCGCCTCGGCCGGCATGGACGAAGCGGCCACCCGGGCCATGGGCGAGGAGATGATGCGCCGCCGCGGCGTGCGCTGAAGCGCCACTTCCGCACGCCTTTGTCCCCGGCGTGGCGGCCCTTGGCGCAAACCTTGACGCGTGTCAACGCGGCCGCCCGGGCGACGCCTACATTCGCTTCATGCGGCACGCCGCCGCCAGGAGCAGCAGATGACCCCCGTCTCCACCGCCCGCCTCATCGACGAGCCGACCCCCGTGCAGCAGTTCTCCAACTGCCACGGCGGCATCCTCAACGGCCTGCGCGGCTTCAGCGAACTGCCCGCGCTGCAGGACGCCGCGGTGCGCGCCCGCAACCTGGCCGCCGAGACGCTCAAGCTGCTGGACCACGCCGTGACCGAACACCACTCCGAGGAGGAGGACGAGCTGTTCGACGCCGTGACGCGCAGCGCCCGCCCCGGCCCCGAGCGCGATCGCGTCAAGCTGCTGGTCGACCGCCTCACCGCCGAGCACCGCGAGATCGAGGACGCCTGGAAGCGCATGCGCCCGCAAGTGCAGCTGGTCGCCGCGGGCAAGCCCGCGCAGCTGCGCGCCGAAGCCGTGCAGCTGCTGGTGGAGTCGTACGAGGCGCACGCGCAGCTGGAAGAGCGCGAATTCCTGCCGCTGGCCGCCGAGATCCTGGGGCGCAACGGCAACCACATGGCGGCGCTGGGCCTGGCTTTGCACATGCGGCACGCGCACGTGCCGACGGCGTACATCTAACCGCGCGCTGCGCGCACCGCACCGATCACGGCGAGCTTGACCTAAGGAGTGTCATTGCGGGCTTGACCCGCAATCCATCACCGGAAGCCGGAATCACCGCGTCGCGTGATCAGGCGCTGGGAGATGGATCCCGGCTTGCGCCGGGATGACATGCCATGGGGATGGCGTGGAGACGGCACTGACGCGGAGGCGCCACGCGCCAGGCATCACCGGTAGAACGGCTCCACCTTCCCCTTCAGCTTGATCATCAGCGGCTGACCCTTGCGGTCCACCGTCTTGCCGGCGGGCACGCGGATCCAGCCTTCGCTGATGCAGTACTCCTCGACGTCTTCGCGCTCCTTGCCGTTGAAGAGGATGCCGACCTCGTGCTCGAAGACGGCGGGCACGTGGTGCGGGCTGCGCGGGTCGATCGACAGGTGGTCGGGCAGATCGGGACGGGACTTGGCTTCTTCCATGGGGCGCTATTCTGCGGTCCTTCGCAGCCCTCTTTTCGCCCCACGCCCATGGAAGCACCCGCCACCCCGCCCGAAGGCTCCATTGCCACCGAACGCCGCGGCGAACTGCTGCTGATCGGCTTCAACCGGCCGGCCAAGCTCAACGGCTTCACGCCGCCCATGTTCCGCCAGCTGGCCGACGCCTACACGCTGCTGGACGACGACCCGGCGCTGCGCGTGGGCGTGCTGCACGCGTTCGGCCCGCACTTCACCGCCGGCCTGGACCTGCCTTCCATCGCCGCCTACATGCAGCGCGGCGAGAAGGCCTATCCCTACGGCCTGGTCGATCCTTTCGACCTGGGCCAGCCCGGCTACCGGCGTCGCAGCAAGCCGATGGTGGTGGCGGTCAAGGGCATCACCTACACCCTGGGCATCGAGCTGATGCTGGCGGCCGACATCGTGGTGGCGGCGGACGACTGCCGCTTCTCGCAGCTGGAGGTGCAGCGCGGGATCATGGCCACCGGCGGCGCGACGCTGCGCATGGCCCAGCGCGCCGGCATGGGCAATGCGATGCTGCACCTGCTGGCGGCCGGCGAGTTCGGCAGCGCCGAGGCGCTGCGCCTGAACTTCGTGCAGAAGGTGGTGCCGGCCGGCCGTGAGCTCGACGAAGCCATCGCCATCGCCGAATCGATCGCTCGGCAGGCGCCGCTGGCCGTGGTCGCCACCCGGCTCAACGTGATCAAGGCGATCGAGCAAGGGCCGCTGGCCGCGGCGCAGGAGTTCACCGCCACCCAGCAGCGCCTGTCCAACAGCGAGGACGCGGCCGAGGGCGTGCGCGCCTTCGCCCTGAAACGCCCGGCGAAGTTCCAGGGCCGCTGAGCGGCACCGCACCCCCAGTCAGACACGAGTACGAGGAAGACCCACCATGAGCGACAAACCCACCGCCCTGATCACCGGCTCCGCCACTGGCGTCGGCGCCGCCACCGCGCTGCAACTGGCCCAGCGCGGCTGGAACGTGGTGATCAACTACTCGCGCAGCGAAGCGGAGGCGCAGGAGACGGCGCAGGCCTGCCGAGCCGCCGGGGCCGACGCCCTGCTGTTGCAAGGCGACGTGGCCCAGGATGCCGACTGCCGCCGGCTGGTGGACGAAACCGTGGCGCGCTGGGGCCGCCTGGACGCCCTCGTCAACAACGCCGGCACCAGCGTGTTCGGCGAGGCCGCCAAGTGGGACGCGCTGGACGCGGAGGTGTTCCAGCGCATCCTGGGCGTCAACGCCGTCGGCACCTTCCAGATGGTCCGCGCCGCCGCGCCGCACCTGAAGGCCGCGCAGGGCAGCATCGTCAACGTGTCCTCGGTCGCCGGCGCGCTGGGCATCGGCTCCTCGGTGCCCTACGTGGCCTCCAAGGGGGCGGTGAATTCGATGACGCTGCACCTGGCCCGTGCGCTGGCGCCGGAGATCCGCGTCAATGCCGTGTGCCCCGGCCTGATCACTTCGCGCTGGTTCGCCGTGGGCATCGGCGAAGCGGCCTACGAGAAGACGCGCCAGGCCTACGAGGCGCAGGTGCCGCTCGGCCGCTCCAGCACGCCGGAGGACGTGGCCGAAGCCATCGTCTGGCTGGTCACCGGCGCGCGCACCGTCACCGGCGAGCTGATCCTGCTGGACAGCGGCGTCCACCTGGGACGCGACACGCCACGGCGCTGATCGGCTTGCCCCGACAATGGCGGCCGCCTCATGCACGCCCGCCACTTCCTCCAGCTCCTGCTGCTGTCCGCCGTCTGGGGCGCGTCCTTTCCGCTGATCCGCATCGCCGCCCCGGCCTTCGGGCCCTGGCCGATGGCGTTCCTGCGTTGCGTGCTGGCGGCCGTGGTGCTCGCGCTGCTGATGCGCGTGATGCGGCTGCGCTGGCCGGCGCGCGAGCACTGGCGCTTCCTGGCCGTGCTGAGCACGCTGACGGTGGCCGCGCCCTTCGTCCTGTTCAACTGGGCCGGGCTGGTGCTGCCCGCCGGGTACTCGGCAGTGCTCAATGCGACGGCGCCGCTGTTCGGCGTGGTCGCGGGGGCGGCGTTCGGCGGCGAGCGCCTCACGGGCCCCAAGCTGCTGGGCTGCGCGGTGGGACTGTCCGGCGTCGCGCTGCTGGTACAGCTGGGGCCGGTGGAGGTGGACCTGCCCGTGGTGCTGGCGGTGCTGGCCTGCGTGACGGCGTCGGCCAGCTACGGCTGCGGCGCCATCCTGATGAAGCGGGCCACGCTGACGCACGAACCGCTGACTGCTTCCGCGGCCGTGCACGTGGCCGGGGCGTCGATCCTGCTGCTGCCGGCCGGCCTCGCAGCGCCCGCCATCGAGCTGACGACCGGCGCCATCGCCGCGCTCGCCGTGCTGGGCACGTTCACCTCGGGCTTCATGTACTGGATCAGCATGCGGCTGGTGCGCGAGATTCCCGCCAGCGCGGCCACCTCCTCGGCTTTCATGATCCCGATGTTCGGCGTGACCTGGGGCGCGCTGTTCCTGGGCGAACCGGTCACCGCCGGCATGGTGCCGGGCGTGCTGATGGTGCTGGCGGCCTGCGCGCTGGTGACGGGGTTCAACCCGCTCGCCTGGGCCCGCGCGCGCTGAACAGCCTGTCACCGAAAGTTCCTGCGGCCGAGCCATGGCAGATGGCAAGTTACGACTTCAGTTCCTAGAATCGCCTGAATGCCTCGAACCGATCGGCCCGCTTTCGAACTCGAAAGGGTGGCCGCCGCCTTGCGGACCTCCGGGATCGGTGTCTGGCTCCAGTCCCAACCTTCAGGCGAGCTGGTCTGGAACGACAACATCCGGCGCCACTTCCAGCTGCCGGCGGACGCCCCGCCGGCCATGGACCTGTTCTTCCAGCAGGTGCACGAGCAGGACCGTGAGTGGGTGCGCCACTGCGTCCAGCGCACCCTCGCCGAAGGCCATCCATTCGACGAGGTGTTCCGCACCGTCGGGCCGGCCGGCCAGCTGAAGTGGATCCACGCCATCGGCCGCCTCAGCCATGGCCAACGCGGAGAGCGCCAATTCGACGGCTTCACGACGGAGGTCACGAGCCAGGTCGAGGTCCAGCGGCGGCTGCGCGAATTCGGCGACACCGCGCCCGGCATGCTGTGCGTCACCGAGCCCGATGGCGCCTGCAGCTTCCTGTCGCGCGGCTGGACCGAATTCACCGGCCAGCCCGAGGCGGCCGGGCTGGGCTCCGGCTGGCTGGAGATGGTGCATCCGGACGATCTCGAGCGCGTCACGGCCGTATTCCGGCAAGCCAACCGGGATCGCACCGCATTCGCGGTCGAGCACCGCCTGCACCGGGCCGATGGCGCCTGGCGCTGGGTGATCGATGCCGGTCGGCCGCGGATCGGGTCCGCCGGTCATTTCCTGGGCTTCGTCGGTTCCGTGACGGACATCCACGACCGCCGCGTCGCCGAGGACCGCCTCCGGCAGAGCGAGGAGCGCTACCGCGACTTCCTGGCGAACAGCAGCGAGGGCATCTGGCGGATGGAGTACCAGCCGCCAGTGGACACCACGCTGCCGCCCGAGCAGCAGGCGCAGGCCCTCCTGCGCAACGGCCGCTTCGCCGAATGCAACGACGCCTTCGCCCGCATGTACGGACTGGACTCGCCAGTCGACGTGATCGGCCACGGGCTCGAGCTGATGATGGACGCCGATGACCCGCAGGCGCGCGACTACCTGCTCGAGCTGGTGCGCTCCGGCTACCGCGCGCACGAGGTGGAATCGCTGGAGCATGGCCGGGACGGGCAGCCGCTCTGGTTCACCAACAACTTCTCCGGCGTGGTGGAGAACGGCCTGCTGGTGCACGCCTGGGGCACGCAGCGCAACATCACCCCGCGCAAGCGGGCCGAGGCGGCCCTGGTCGAAGCCGACCGGCGCAAGGACGAGTTCCTGGCGACCCTGGCGCACGAGTTGCGCAATCCGCTGGCGCCGATCCGCGCGTCCGCCGAGCTGCTGCGCCTCATCAGCGGGCAGGAGCCGCGGCTCGCGCGCCATGCCGAAGTGATCGGCCGGCAGGTGGGCCATCTGGCGCGGATGATCGACGACCTGATGGACGCCAGCCGCATCAGCCGGGGCAAGCTGGAATTGCGGCTCGCGCCCGTCGTGCTGCAGGACGTGGTGCGATCGGCGCTGGAGAACGTGCAGGCCGAGTTGCAGTCCGGCCGGCATTCGCTGCAGGTGTCAATGCCCGACGACCCCGTGCGGCTGGTCGGCGACGAGGTGCGGCTGGTGCAGGTCGTGCAGAACCTGCTGACCAACGCCGCGCGCTACTCGGCGGACGAGCGGCCGATCGCGGTCAGCGTGGAAGTCGAGGGTGCGCAGGCCCTGTTGCGGGTGCGCGACCAGGGCATCGGGATCGCGGCCGACCAGTTGCCGCGCTTGTTCGACCTGTTCTTCCAGGGCGGCAGCGCGTCGGAACGGGCCACCGGCGGGCTCGGCATCGGGCTGCCGCTGGCGAAGCTGCTGGCCGAGCTGCACCACGGCTCGGTCGAGGCGCACAGCGCCGGGCTCGGCCAGGGCAGCGAGTTCACCGTGCGGCTGCCGCTGCCGGTCGAGCCCCTGTCCGCGCCCGATCGCGGAGGCCAGGCGCAGGCCACCGGCGCCCGGGGCCGGCGCGTGCTGATCGTCGACGACAACCGGGATGCGGCCGACATGCTGGCCGAGGTGATGCGGCTGATGGGCGACGAAGTCAGCACGGCCTACGACGGCGTCGAGGGACTGGCCCAGGCCGAGGCTCTGCGGCCGGAGGTGGTGATTCTCGACCTGGGCATGCCGCGGCTGGACGGCTATGGCACCTGCCGGGCTCTGCGCGCCACCGAGTGGGGCCGGACGATGATCGTGGTGGCGCTGACGGGATGGGGCCAGCCGGCCGACCTGCAGCGCGCCGCCGATGCCGGGTTCGACGGCCACCTGGTCAAGCCGGTCGCGCCCGAGGCGCTGGCGCGCACGATCGAGGAACTGTGGGCCAAGCGGGCCGGCGAAGCAGTAGCCGCCGGCGACCCGGCTAGCGCAAACCGGCCGCCTGCTGGGCCAGCTGGGTGATGCGGTCCCAGTCGCCGGCCTTCACCGCATCGGCCGGCGTCAGCCAGGATCCGCCGACGCACACCACGTTGGGCAAGGCCAGGAATTCGCGTGCATTGGCCGCCGTGATGCCGCCGGTGGGGCAGAACCGGATGTCGTGGAAAGGACCGGCCAGCGCCTTCAGCATGGCGACTCCGCCCGCCTGCATGGCGGGGAAGAATTTCAGCTCGGTGTAGCCGCCTTCCCGGGCCTGCAGGATCTCGCTGCCGGTGGCCACGCCGGGCAGCAGCGGCAGGCCCAGCTCGCGGCAGGCCTGGCCGATGGCGGGCGTGTAGCCGGGGCTGACGGCAAAGCGCGCGCCGGCGGCGGCCGCGGCGCGCGCATCAGCCTCGCTGCACACGGTGCCGGCGCCCGGGACCGCCGCGGGCACCTCCGCCGCGATGGCCTCGATGCAGGCCAGTGCCGCCGGGGTGCGCATCGTCACCTCCAGCATGCGGATGCCGCCGCCCACCAGCGCGCGCGCCAGCGGCACGGCTTGCGCGACGTCGTCCAGCACGATCACCGGGATCACCGCGGCGTCCTGCATGACGGCCAGCGGCGTGAGGAGCCCGCCCGGCTTCACAGCCATGTGCAGGCCCCCTGCTCCGCCTCGGTGGCGTTGCGCCGCATCGAGGCGAACAGCTCGCGGCCCAGCCGGGCGCCATTGCCGGCGCGCTGGGCATCGCTGATCCGGGCCGGCTCGCGCCGCATCCATTCCTCGTGCGGCACCAGCGCCTGCAGGCGGCCCTGGTCGGCGTCGAGGCGGACCACGTCGCCGTCGCGCAGCAGCGCCAGCGGACCGCCGGCCGCGGCCTCGGGCGACACGTGGATGGCGGCGGGCACCTTGCCGGACGCGCCGCTCATGCGGCCGTCGGTGACCAGCGCGACGCGGTAGCCCTTGCCCTGCAACACCGCCAAGGTGGGCGTGAGCTTGTGCAGCTCCGGCATGCCGTTGGCCTGCGGACCTTGCCAGCGCACCACGCAGATCAGGCCGTTGCAGCCGTTGGACTGGCAGGCCTGCTCCAGCTCGCCGGACTGGAAGGCCTTCTGCAGCGCTTCCTGGGTGTCGAAGACGCGGGCGGGGGCTTCGATCACATGGCGGTCCTCCGGGACCGAGGACACCTTGATCACGCTGCGGCCGAGATTGCCCGTGAGCAGCTTGCAACCGCCGGTGGGGCTGAAGGGATCGGAAGCCGGGCGCAGGATGGCGGGGTCGCGGGTGGGGCCGATGTCGCGCCAGGCGAGCGAGCCCGCCTCGGCCGCCGCCTCGCGCGTGTACTCGCGCAACCCCCCTTCGCGCACCGTCAGCACGTCCTCGTGCATCAGCCCCGCGTCCAGCAGCTCGCGGATCACGAACCCCGGCCCGCCCGCCGCCTGGAACCCATTCACATCCGCCTGCCCGTTGGGATACACGCGCGCCAGCAGCGGCACCACCGCCGACAAGGCCGAGAAATCATCCCAGTCGATCCGGATGCCCGCCGCTCGCGCCACCGCCACCCAGTGGATCAGGTGGTTGGTCGAACCGCCGGTCGCCAGCAACGCGGCCATGGCATTGACGATGCAGCGCTCGTCCACTTGCCGGCCGATCGGCGTGAAGCGGCGCGCGCGGATGTTGCCCAGCACGGTGCGAACCGCCTCGCGCGTCAGCTCCTCGCGCAAGCCGTTGCCGGGATTGACGAACGCAGCACCGGGCACGTGCAGCCCCATCGCCTCCATCAGCATCTGGTTGCTGTTGGCGGTGCCGTAGAAGGTGCAGGTGCCCGGCGCGTGGTAGGCCTTCATCTCGGCCTCCATCAGCGCCTCGCGGCCGACCAGGCCCTGCGCGGCCATCTCCCGCACCTTCGCCTTCTCCGGATTGGACAGGCCGCTCGGCATGGGTCCGCCCGGCACGAACACGGTGGGCAGGTGGCCGAACTGCAGCGCGCCGATCAGCAGGCCCGGCACGATCTTGTCGCAGATGCCCAGCATCAGCGCGGCGTCGAACACGTCGTGGCTCAGCGACACGGCGGTGGCCATGGCGATCACGTCGCGCGAGAACAGCGACAGGTCCATCGCCGGCGTGCCCTGCGTGACGCCGTCGCACATCGCCGGCACGCCGCCGGCCACCTGGCAGGTGGCGCCCTGCCGGCGCGCCTCGTCCTTGATCAGGTCGGGGTAGCGCGCGTACGGCGCGTGCGAGGAGATCACGTCGTTGTAGGCCGTGACGACGCCGATGTTGGGCAGGCGCTGCACGACCACCTTGCGCTTCTCGTCGGCCGGCAGCGCGGCAATGGCGTGGGCCACGTTGGCGCAGCCCAGCCGGTCGCTGCCGCGCTCGCGCGCCGCCATCCCGTCCACCTGCTGCAGGTAGGCGCTGCGGGCGGGTGCGCTGCGCTCGCGGATGCGGTCGGTGACCCGGGCCACCACGGAGTTCAGTTGCATGGGGATGCGCGGAGGTGGAAGGGGGATTGGTTCATCCTACCCCCAAGCCATGACCCGGCTGGTGGGGCGGTGACCATGCCGTTACGAATGCCTGCCCTGCCCGCGCTACAGTGGCGGCCCATGAGCCAGATGCCGGAGCCCTTGCGCGATCCAGCGCCCATGCTGGAGAAGGCGCTGGTCGACTGGGGCGGCCGCGAGGACCTGTGGATCTTCGGCTACGGCTCGCTGATCTGGAACCCCGAGTTCGATTTCGCCGAGCGGCGTCCGGCCCGCGTGCTGGGCTGGCACCGTGCGCTGAAGATGTGGAGCCGCGTCAACCGCGGCACGCCGGAGAACCCCGGCCTCGTCTTCGGACTGCTGCCCGGCGGCAGCTGCCAGGGCTTCGTGTTCCGCATCCCGCGCGAAGCGGGCGGCGCGGTGCTGGCCGAGCTGTGGGGGCGCGAGATGCCCACCGGCGTGTACGACCCGCGCTGGCTGGCCTGCCGCACGCCCGGCGGAACGGTCAGCGGCCTGGCCTTCACCCTCTCGAAGAAGAGCCCCAACCACACCGGCGTGCTGACCGAGGAGCAGTACCGCCGCATCTTCAGCATCGCCAGCGGCCGCTACGGCACCACCCTGGACTACGCCGCCCGCACGCTGGAAGAACTGCGCCGCCACAACATCCGCGACCGGCACCTCGAGCGGCTGCTCAAGCTGATCGAATGATCGGGGTCAGATACGCATTTCCGGGCGGCGGGGCTTGACCGCACTCAAGCCCGGCCTCGCCGAATGCGGCACGATGGCCCCATGCACCCGTATCCGCACCACTACAGCGTCCACGCCGAAGTCGGCACCGACGGTCCGGTGACGCTCGGCTCGGCCGGGCTGCCCGCGCTGCAGAGCACGCCGCCACCGGAGTTCGACGGCCCGCCCGGCTACTGGTCGCCCGAAACCCTGCTGCTGGCGGCCGCGGCCGACTGCTACGTGCTGTCGTTCCGCGCGGTCGCCGGCGCCTCCAAGCTGGCGTGGAGCGACCTGAAAGTGGACGTGCAGGGCGTGCTCGATCGGGTCGACGGCGTCACGCGATTCACGGAGGTGCGCTTCCTGCCCACGCTTCGCATCCCGGGCGCCGAGCATCAGCACCTGGCCGAGAACGTGCTCGGAAAGGCGAAGAAGGTCTGCCTGATCACCAACTCGCTGAACGCACGCAGCGAACTGAAGGCGACGGTGGTGGTGGACGGCTGAGTCGCTGGCCTGCCTTCGCCATCCGGGATGGGATGGATGGGTTGGCTCAGCCGGCATCGTGCCGGCGACATGGCGCCGGACACGGCCGGGCTCGCGCGCGATCGCGTTGACATCGCAGCCGGCAGCGCCGCATCATGGCCGCTGCCCTTTCCGGGCTGAAGGAGGCCACCATGTCACTGCGCATCAACGACACTGCGCCCGACTTCCGCGCCGACACCACCCAGGGACCGATCCGGTTCCATGAATGGATAGGCGATGGCTGGGCGATCCTCTTCTCGCACCCCAAGGACTTCACCCCGGTGTGCACCACCGAGCTGGGGTACATGGCGAAGATCGAGCCGGAGTTCCGCCGCCGCAACGTCAAATTGATCGGCCTGAGCGTCGACCCGGTCGACAGCCACACCCGCTGGCTGGCCGACATCGAGGAAACGCAGGGCGCGAAGGTCGGCTATCCCATCATCGGCGACGGCGACCTGGCCGTCGCGAAGCTTTACAACATGCTGCCGGCCGATGAACCCGGCACATCCGAAGGCCGCACGCCCACGACCAACCAGACCGTGCGTTCAGTGTTCGTGATCGGCCCCGACAAGAAGATCAAGCTGATGATGACCTACCCGATGACCACCGGGCGCAACTTCGACGAGATCCTGCGCGTGATCGACTCGATGCAGCTGACCCTGCGCCACAAGGTCGCCACGCCCGTGAACTGGAAACAGGGCGAGGACGTCATCATCGCGGGCTCGGTCAGCGACGAGGACGCCAAGCAGCTGTTCCCGCAGGGCTGGAACGCGGCCAGGCCTTACCTTCGGGTAGTCAAGCAGCCGACGGCCTGAACGGTCACCGGTACGCGGCCCGGTGCTACCCTGCCGCCGATGAAGCGCCGGCACCTCTTGCAGCTGGCGGGGCTGTCCGCGGTCCCGGCATTCGGGCAGCGGGTCGAAGCACCGCTCACGAAACCGATCCCCTCCTCGGGCGAACAGCTCCCCGTCGTCGGCCTGGGCACCTGGATCACCTTCAACGTCGGCAAGGATCCGCAGGGCCGGCAGCAGTGCACGGAGGTGATGCGGGCCTTCTTCGCGGCCGGCGGGCGCCTGATCGACTCCTCGCCCATGTACGGCTCCGCACAGCCGGTGGTCGGCGAAGGGCTGCAGAAGCTGGGCCCGCCGAAGGGGCTGTTCTCCGCCGACAAGGTCTGGACCTCCTCCGATGGCGCCGCCCAGGTCGAGCAGTCGCGCCAGCTCTGGCGCGTGCCGCGCTTCGACCTGCTGCAGGTGCACAACCTGCTGGGCTGGGAAGAGCAACTGCCCCTGCTGCAGGAGATGAAGAAGGCCGGCCGCGTGCGCTACGTCGGAATCACGACTTCGGAAGGCCGGCGCCACCGTGACTTCGAGCAGGTGATGCGCGACCACCGGCTCGACTTCATCCAGCTGACCTACAACCCGGTCGACCGCGAGGCCGAGCAGCGCCTGCTGCCGTTGGCGCGCGAGCGCGGCATCGCCGTGCTGGCCAACCGGCCGTTCCGGCAGGGCGAGCTGGTGGATGGCCTCGCGCGTCATCCCCTGCCCGCCTTCGCCGCGGAGATCGACTGCCGCAGCTGGGCGCAGCTGGTGCTCAAGCACATCGTGTCGCACCCGGCGATCACCTGCGCCATCCCGGCCACCAGCCGCGTGGACCACGTGCGCGAGAACCTGGCCGCCGCGACCGGGACCATGCCGGACGCCACCCTGCGCCGGCGCATCGAATCCCACATCGCCAGGCTCTGAGCCATGTCCGAGTGGTGGACCTACCGGCCCTCGGATTTCCTGATGTTTTCGGCGCGGACCTGGGGACGCCTGCTGGAGGCGCACAACCGCGAGGCCTGGCCGTTCCAGCTGGCGCTGCTGGCGATCGGGCTGGCCGTGCTCTGGCTCGCGGCCCACCACCCACGGTCCACTGCGCGATGGGCCATGGCGCCCTTGGCCGTCGCATGGGCCTGGGTCGCATGGTCCTTCCACTGGGAGCGCCACGCCGACATCAACACCGCCGCACGGTGGTTCGCCGCGGCCTGGGCACTGCAGGCCTTGCTGCTGGTGGTGCTCGGCACCCGCGCCAGTCGGCAACTGCCCACGGCATGGCAGGCGGGCGCGGGCCTGGGCACCGCGCTGGTGGCGCTGCTCGCCTATCCCCTCGTCGCGCCGCTGACCGGCCGTGGCTGGGCGCAAGCCGAAGTCGCAGGCCTGATGCCGGAGCCGACGGCGCTGTTGACCGTCGGGTTGCTGCTCGCGCTGCCGCAACGCCACCGTGCCGTGCTGATGGCCATGCCGCTGCTGTCGCTGGCGGCGGGTTGGACGACCGCCTGGCTGCTGTGGACCCGGTAGGCCCCGCTGCGAACCCGCGGCAGCTACAGTGGCTGCGCGCCACACAAGAAGAAAGGACGACATGGCCGACACCCTGTGGTGGGTGCTGAGCACCGCACTGATCCTGGTGGGACTCGCGGGCATCGTGCTGCCCGCGCTGCCCGGCACGCTGTTCGTGCTGGCCGGCATCGTGCTGGGCGCGTGGATCGACGACTTCACGCGCGTCGGCTGGTTCGCCGTGGCGACCGTGACGGTGCTGGCGATCCTGGCCTGGCTGCTGGACTACGTCGCCGCTCTGCTGGGCGCACGGCGCGCGGGCGCGAGCCGCAAGGCCCTGGTTGGCGCCGCGCTCGGAACGGTCGCCGGCATCTTCATGGGCATCGTCGGCGTGCTGTTCATGCCGCTGGTGGGCGCGGCGCTCGGCGAGTACTGGGACCGCCGCGACCACGGCCGCGCCGTGCACGTCGGCATCGCCACCTGGCTGGGACTGCTGGCCGGCATGCTGGGCAAGTTCGTGCTGGCGTTCGTGATGATCGGGATCTACGTCGTCGCTCTGCTGGTGTGAATCGGCGATTCCGGGGCAGCAGTGCCGGCCCTGTCCGCAACCCATGGTTACACGCGGATGTCGAGACGGGACCGTCCCGCTCGTCGTACCTTTGCAGGCGGCAACTCACTGCCGCTTCCAAAGGAGAAACCGGATGAACTACGTGGATGGATTCGTGGTCGCGGTGCCGACCGCCAACCGGCAGCGCTACCAGCAGCACGCACAAGCGGCAGCCGCCGTGTTCAAGGAGCATGGCGCGCTCGCGGTCGTCGAGTGCTGGGGCGACGACGTGCCCGAGGGCAAGCTGACTTCGTTTCCGATGGCCGTCCAGCGCAAGGACGATGAAACCGTCGTCTTCTCCTGGATCATGTGGCCTTCCCGCGCGGCGCGCGACGAAGGCATGAAGCGGTCCATGGCCGACCCGCGGCTGCAGCCGGAAACCAACCCGATGCCGTTCGACGGCAAGCGGTTGATCTACGGCGGCTTCGAAGTGCTCGTCGACGAGTAGCCGCCAGGAGCCCGGCCTGCGCCGGGCGTGAGGAAAGCCTGGCCCTCGTCAGGACTTGTTCGCCCCGGCCGTCCTGTCGGTCGTGCCCTTGGCCTGGCCTTGGGCCTTGGCCTTGTCATAGGCGACCCGGGCGTCCTTCTTGCACGTTTCCACGGCAGCGCCCTTCTGGTCTTCGCACTTCTCCTTGGCGACCTCGTACTCGCCTTCGGCCTTGGTCATTCGGGCTTTCTCGTTGGCCCTGGCGCCGGGCTTGTTCTGCGCATCCAGCTCGGCCTTGGCGATCTTCTCCTTGGCCTTGGCCTCGGCTTCGCAGACGTCCTGGGCGTTGTCCTTCATGGTTTCGCAGGCCTTCTTGTCGGCCTTGGCCTGGGTCTCGATCTTGTCCTTGGCCGCCTTGTAGGCGTCCTTGCTCATGGCGTCGGCCGCGAAGGCGCTGGAGGCCAGGCCGCCAGCCAGCGCGATGGTGAGGGCGAGGAGGTGTTTGTGCATGGTGCATTTCCTTTCAGGAAAAAAATTCTGGCGGAACCCCACCTTCCCCAACGGTCCCGGCTGGCTGCACGGTTTGTCGGCGCCGATTGGCAGTACCGGTCGGACGGCGACTACAGGTCCAGCTGGGCTTGGCGCCAGGAATCGCGCTTTCCCTCACAACGCGCGCGGCACCGCCCGGGCGAGGAAGTCGTACACGGCCCGGATCCGGGCATTGCCCCGCACCTCACGGTGCACGGCCAGCCAGACCGGCAGCGGGGGGATCTTCAGCGTCGGCAGCAGCGGCACCACCGCCGCATCGGTGCGCCCCACGAAGTCGGCGACGAAGCCGATGCCGAGCCCGGCGCGGACGGCCTGCCAGTACGCCGCCATGTCGTCGGTACGGAACTGGAACTGCTCGCGCCCGACGGGAAAGCCGTTGGCCGCGAAGCCCTTGAGGATGTCCTCGTTGCGGTCGCCGCCGACCAGCTCGTGGCCTAGCAGGTCGGCCGGTTCTCGAGGCATGCCGCGGCGGCGCAGGTAGTCCCGGTGCGCGTAGGCGCCCAGCGTCACCTTGCCGATCCGCCGCGCGATCAGCGTCGACTGGTCCGGCGCCACCATGCGCAGCGCGATGTCGGCCTCGCGCCGCAGCAGATTGGCCACCGCGTTGCTGGCCACCAGCTCGATCTGGATCTCGGGCAGGGCCGCCCGCAGTTGCCCCAGCACGGCTGGCAGCAGGTAGCAGGCCACCGGCTGGCTGGCCGTGATGCGCACCGTGCCGGCCTGCGCGGATTGCGCGCCGGTGGCGCTGCGCGCCAGCGCCAGCGCGCCGGCTTCCATCGCCCGCGCCGACTCGGCCAGCTTCAGCGCCATCGCGGTGGGCAGCAAGCCCCGGCCGGTGCGCTCGAACAGCGTCACGCCCAGTTGCGACTCCAGCTCGGCGATGTGCCGCCCGATCGTGGGCTGGGAGGCGTTCAGGGCGCGGGCCGCGCCGAGCAGGCTGCCGTGTTCCAGCGCAGCCAGGAAGGAGCGGGCCAGGCTCCAGTCGAATTCGCTCTTCATTCCTGAATACCTGCTATGGATCGTTAGGCAATTGTCGAAGAGCCGGGGGTTTTCCACAATCGGTGCCATCGATGCCGACGTGCACCGCCCATCCAAGGAGCCTCCATGAACACAGTTCCCCGCACCGTCCTGATCCTCGGCGCCACCGGCCGCTTCGGCGCTGCCGCCGTGGGCGCGTTCGCCGCCGCCGGCTGGCGGGTGCTGGCCCAGCGCCGCAGGGCCCGCTCCGGCGGCAGCGTCGTTGCGAACGTGCAATGGCTGGATGCGGACCTCTCCGATTCGGCAGCCCTTGCGGCGCGCGCCGCCGGCGCCTGCGTCGTCGTGCACGCCATGAATCCGGCTGCCTACACCGACGCGGCCTGGCGCGCCGAGGCGCCCGCCATGATGCGGGCGGCCATCGACATCGCCAGTCGCCTGGACGCCCTGCTGCTCTTCCCCGGCAACGTCTACAACTTCGGCGCCGGCATGCCGTCCGTGCTGCACGAAGGCACGCCGCAGCACCCGACCACGCTGAAGGGCGAGCTGCGGGTCGAACTGGAGGCGCAGTTGGCCCAGGCGCATGCCGCATCGGGGTTGCGCAGCGTGGTGATCCGCGCCGGCGACTATTTCGGCAGCGGGCGCGGCAGCCTGCTGGACCTGGTGTTGGCCAAGGACCTGCGGAAAGGGCGAGTCGGCTTGCCCGGCGCGCTGGACGTGCCCACACCTTGGGCCTACTTGCCCGACTTGGCACGCACCTTCGAGCGCGTGGCACAGCACCATGAGCGGCTGCACGGCGCGCAGGTGGTCCATTTCGCCGGCCATGCACTCACCGGGCAGGACTGGTGCGAGGTGCTGGCGCCGATCGCGCGCGAAGCGAGCTGGCTGCGACCCGGTCAAGAGGTGAAAGTCGCGCCCCTGCCCTGGACCTTGATCCGCGCCGGCGGGTTGTTCCTGCCCACCTGGGCTTCGATGTCCAGCATGCGCTACCTGTGGACCACCCCGCACCGCTTGGCGAACGAGCGGCTGGCCGCGCTGATCGGTCCGGAGCCGCACACGCCGCTGCCACAGGCCGCGCGCCAAGCGCTCAAGGAGCTGGGCTGGCTCGTCGATGCTTCTTCGCACGCGGGGACCGGCAACCAGGCCCCGATGAGCGTTCGTCCTCGTTCTGCACAATAGCGGGAGGCATGCCGGCTGAGTCGCATGCACCCGAGACGAACGAGAGCAGAGCGATGCAATTCCATCTGAACGGCTTCAAGCCCGGTGACCCCCATCTTGCCGATGCGTCCCCCCTTGCGGCCCCGCATCCCGACGCGGTTCCCGCCCAGGTCGACGTGCTGATCGTGGGCAGCGGCCCCGCCGGCCTGACGCTGGCGGCGCAGCTGGCGGCCTTTCCCGACATCCGCACCTGCATCGTCGAACAGAAGGACGGCCCGCTGCAGCTGGGCCAGGCCGATGGCATCGCCTGCCGGACCATGGAGATGTTCGAGGCGTTCAACTTCGGCGAGCGGGTGCTCAAGGAGGCCTGCTGGATCAATGAAGTCACGTTCTGGAAGCCGGACGAGCAGCAGGCCGAAAACATCGTGCGCCACGGCCGCGTGCAGGACACGGAAGACGACCTGTCGGAGTTTCCGCACGTGGTGCTGAACCAGGCGCGGGTGCACGACTTCTACCTGGACGTGATGCGCCATTCGCCGAGCCGGCTGGAGCCGCACTACTCCCGGCGCGTGCTGGATGTTGCAGTGGACCGCAATGCCGCGGACTACCCGGTCACGGTGC
>JAKFEA010000293.1:0-4702 GCA_036675905.1 Acidovorax sp.
CCCGCTCGAGGATCACCGCGATGCCCTGGCCGACGCCGATGCACATGGTGCACAGCGCGTAGCGTCCGCCGCTGCGGTGCAGCTGGTTCACCGCGGTGGTGGCCAGCCGCGCGCCGGACGCGCCGAGCGGATGGCCCAATGCGATCGCGCCGCCGTTCGGGTTGACGCGCGGGTCGTCGTCGCGCAGCCCGAGCTGGCGCAGCACGGCCAGGCCCTGCGCGGCGAAGGCTTCGTTCAGCTCGATCACGTCGATCTGCTCCAGCTTCAGGCCGGTGAGCGCCAGCACCTTCTGCGTGGCCGGCGCCGGGCCCATGCCCATGATGCGCGGCGGCACGCCCGCGCTGGCCATGCCGACGATGCGGGCGCGCGGCGTCAGGCCGTGCCGGGCGGCAGTGCCTTCATCGGCGAGCAGCAGCGCGCAGGCGCCGTCGTTCACGCCGCTGGCATTGCCGGCCGTCACGCTGCCATCGGGCCGCACCACGCCCTTGAGCCGGGCCAGCGCCTCCATCGAGGTCTCGCGCGGGTGCTCGTCCTTGCCGACGACGACCGGCTCGCCCTTCTTCTGCGGGATCGTCACCGGCGTGATTTCGGCATCGAAGAAACCGGCCTTCTGCGCCGCCACCGCCTTCAGCTGGGAGGCCAGCGCCATGCGGTCCTGGTCTTCGCGGGCGATGCCGAATTCGGCCGCCACGTTCTCCGCCGTCTCGGGCATGGAGTCGATGCCGTAGCGCTCCTTCATCAGCTTGTTGACGAAGCGCCAGCCGATCGTGGTGTCGTACACCGCGTTGCCGCGCGAGAACGCCGTCTCGGCCTTGGGCATCACGAACGGGGCGCGGCTCATGCTCTCGACGCCGCCGGCGATCATCAGCGCGGCCTCGCCGGCCTTGATGGCGCGCGCGGCGCTGCCGACCGCATCCAGGCCCGAGCCGCACAGGCGGTTGATGGTGGCGCCGGGCACTTCCACCGGCAGCCCGGCCAGCAGCGCAGCCATGCGGGCCACGTTGCGGTTGTCTTCGCCGGCCTGGTTGGCGCAGCCGTACAGCACGTCGCTGACCGCCTGCCAGTCGGCCTTGGGGTTGCGCGCGATCAGGGCCTTGATCGGCAGCGCGGCGAGGTCGTCGGTGCGCACCGACGACAGGGCGCCGCCGTAGCGGCCGAAGGGGGTGCGGATGGCGTCACAGATGAAGGCTTGCTGGCTCATGGATGCTCCGGAATGGGCTGGCGGCTGGGCGCGAACGGCGATTTTGCGGCTGGCGCCCCTAGCTTTGAGGCTGGCGCCCCTGATTTTCGCCGACGCGCGCGGGTGTTAGCCTCGCCCCATGTTCAATCCCTCGCAGCAGGACGTGCGGCGCTTCTTCTGCAGCGTCCATGCCAAGGCGCGCGCCGGGCAGCCGCTGGACGCGCTGGAGACGCTGGCCAGCCAGTGGCTGCTGGAGCACCCCGAATACGACCCCGACCTCGCCGACGCGGAAGCGGCCGTCGCCCGCGCCTACGACGGCAGCGACGGCCAGGCCAATCCCTTCCTGCACCTGTCCATGCACCTGTCGATCAGCGAGCAGTGCTCGATCGACCAGCCGCGCGGCATCCGCCAGGCCGTCGAACTGCTGGCGGCGCGCCGCGGCTCGCTGCACGACGCGCACCACGAAGCCATGGAATGCCTGGGCCGCATGCTGTGGGAAAGCCAGCGCTCCGGCCGCCCGCCCGACGGCGACGACTACGTCGCCTGCGTGCAGCGCCGGGCGACGAAAGACTAAAGGAACCCCCTCCACGAAGAACAAGGCCCGCCGGAGGCGGGCCTTGTTTCCTGTTGGAGCGAAGCGGCTATTTGAACCGGCTCTCCGGCACCGTCTCCAGCTCGCCCTCGAGGCTGCCGATGTAGTCGGCCATGGCCTTGAGTTCGGCGTTGCTGAACTGCTTGGCGATGCCGCCCATGATGGCATTGCCGCGGCCCACCGGGCCCGAGGGATCGGCCTTGTACGACTTCAGCGCCACGAACAGGTAGTCCTTGTGCTGGCCGGCGATCTTGGGGTAGTTGGGCGCGATCGGCTTGGAGAAGTTGGCGCCGTGGCAGGAGACGCAGGCCGCCTTCTGCAGCAGGGCCGCGACCTGCGCGCTGGGCTCGCGGCTCGGCTTCTCGGCGACCGGCTCGTTGGTCCCGAGCTTGGCGTAGTAGGCCGCGACGTCCTTGATGTCCTGCTCCGACAGCGATTCGGCGACGCTGCGCATGGTCGGGTGCCGGCGCTCACCGGTCTTGTAGGCGGCCAGCGCGGCTTCGATGTAGGCGGCGCTCTGGCCCGCGATCATCGGAACCTTGTGCACCTCGGGAAAGCTCGCCTGGTAGCCCGGGATGTTGTGGCAGCCCAGGCACATCGCGATCTTGGCCTGCAGCGCAGCGGGGCTGGCCGACGATGCCGCCGCAGGTGCGGAAGCGGCCGCCGGCGCCGATGTGGCCGGCGCGGCCTGCGCGTGTGCAAACCCGGTCGCAGAAGCGACAACGAGGGCCATGAGCGTGGTCAACAACTGATTCATTTTGAGCGCACAATCGACGAGCATCTGATCCAGATCAACCGACGATTATAGGGGCGTGACTCGACAGCCCCGATGATGTCCCTCTCCATGAAATTCCAAGGCTCACAGAACTACGTCGCCACTCAAGATTTGATGCTGGCGGTCAATGCTTCCATCACGCTCAAGCGCCCGCTGCTGGTCAAGGGCGAACCGGGCACCGGCAAGACCATGCTGGCCGAGGAAGTGGCGCAGGCGCTGGGCATGCCGCTGCTGCAGTGGCACATCAAGTCCACCACCAAGGCGCAGCAGGGCCTGTACGAGTACGACGCGGTCTCGCGCCTGCGCGATTCGCAACTCGGCGACGAGAAGGTCAGGGACATCCACAACTACATCGTCAAGGGCGTGCTGTGGCAGGCCTTCAGCGCCGAGCAGCCGGTGGCGCTGCTGATCGACGAGATCGACAAGGCCGACATCGAGTTCCCCAACGACCTGCTGCGCGAGCTCGATCGCATGGAGTTCTACGTCTACGAGACGCGCGAGCTGGTGAAGGCCAGGCACCGCCCGCTGGTGTTCATCACCTCGAACAACGAGAAGGAGCTGCCCGACGCCTTCCTGCGCCGCTGCTTCTTCCACTACATCAAGTTCCCCGACGCCGACACGATGAAGAAGATCGTGGAGGTGCACTTCCCCGGCCTCAAGCAGGAGCTGCTGTCGGCCGCGATGAAGACCTTCTACGACGTGCGCAACCTCCCCGGCCTGAAGAAGAAGCCCAGCACGTCCGAGCTGCTCGACTGGCTCAAGCTGCTGGTGGCCGAGGACATGCCGATCGAGGCGCTGCAGTCCAAGGACGACAAGGTTGCGGTGCCGCCGCTGGTGGGCGCGCTGCTGAAGAACGAACAGGACGTCACCCTGTTCGAAAAACTGGTGTTCATGCAGCGGCACAACCGCTGAGGGCGCGCGCCGTGCGCAAGCCCGAGCCCGTCACCCTTGAAGGCCGCGGCGTGCGGCTGGTGCCGATGGCGCCCGAGCACGCACCGGAGCTGGCCGCCGCCGCCCGCGACGGCGAGCTCTGGAAGCTGCGGGTGACCTCGGTGCCGGCGCCGGGCGAGGAAACCGCGTACGTCGACACCGCACTCGCAGGCCAGGCCGCCGGCCACATGCTCCCGTTCGTGGTATTCGACGCCGGCGGCCAGGTGGTCGGCAGCTCCCGCTACCACGACATCGTGCCGACCGTGGAGCGGCTGGAGATCGGCTACACGTGGTATGCCGGCCGCTGCCAGCGCACCCACGTCAACACCACCTGCAAGCTGCTGCTGATGACGCATGCGTTCGAGGTACTGGGCGCGCAGCTGGTGGGCTGGCGCACCGACAACTACAACTTCGCCAGCCAGCGCGCCATCGAGCGCCTGGGCGCGCGCAAGGACGGCGTGCTGCGCCACCATGCGTTACGGCGCGACGGCACGGTGCGTGATACGGTGATGTACAGCCTGGCGGCCGGCGAATGGCCGGAGGTCAAGGCCCACCTGCAGTACCAGCTGGAGCGCCCGCGCGCCTGAGCCGGAGGTCCTCGATGCTGATCGACTTCTTCTACACCCTGCGCAGCGCCAAGCTGCCCGTGTCCGTCAAGGAATACCTCGTCCTGCTAGAGGCGCTGAAGGAAGGCGTGGTCGGCCCCGCCAGCGAAGACGGCTACTCGGTCGACGACTTCTACTACCTGTCGCGCACCACGCTGGTCAAGGACGAGAAGCACTACGACAAGTTCGACCGCGCCTTCGCCGCCTACTTCAAGGGCGTGGAGCTGGTGACCGACTTCACCAAGGACGTCCCGCTCGAGTGGCTGCGCAAGAACCTGGAGCTCGAGCTGTCGCCGGAGGAGAGGGCGAAGATCGAGAAGATGGGCTGGGACGAGCTCATGGAAACGCTGAAGAAGCGCTTCGAGGAGCAGAAGGAACGCCACGAGGGCGGCAGCAAGTGGATAGGCACCGGCGGCACCTCGCCCTTCGGCGCCTACGGCTTCAACCCGCAGGGCATCCGCATCGGCCAGGACAAGGGCCGCAACAAGAGCGCGGTCAAGGTCTGGGACCAGCGCGCCTACAAGGACTACGACGACAGCCAGGAACTGGGCACGCGCAACATCAAGGTCGCGCTGCGCCGGCTGCGCAAGTTCGCGCGCGAAGGCGCCGAGGAAGAACTG
>JAKFEA010000294.1:0-2033 GCA_036675905.1 Acidovorax sp.
GGTGGCGGCGGCCGACAGCGGCGCGTCGTCGCCGCGCCCGCCCGGCACGATCCAGTCGAGGGCCAGTTCACCCGCACGCGGGCGCGGCGCGCTGTCGGCTTGCCAGCAGGTTTCGCAATCGGCGCTGATGAAGCGCTCGAGCAGCGCCACGGGCGCGGGCTGCTCGTCGCTGCTGCACGAGGTCTGCTGCGCATGCGCCGTGGCGGCGGCTGCCAGCAGCACGGCGAGGAGGGGGGCTCGTGACATTTGCTTGCGAAGGGCCGTTTCTACAATGCCGTATGTTCCCAGAAGTCGACGCCGCGCCCCCGCTCCTGCAGCACCTCAACCCGGAGCAGCGCGCCGCCGTTACCCTGCCCAACGAGCACGCGCTCATCCTGGCTGGCGCCGGCTCCGGCAAGACCCGCGTCCTGACCACCCGCATCGCCTGGCTGCTGTCCACCGGACAGGTCTCGCCGGGAGGTGTCATGGCCGTCACCTTCACCAACAAGGCGGCCAGGGAGATGATGACCCGGCTGTCGGCGATGCTGCCGGTCAACGTGCGCGGCATGTGGATCGGCACCTTCCACGGCCTGTGCAACCGCTTCCTGCGCGCGCACTACAAGCTGGCCGGCCTGCCGCAGAGCTTCCAGATCCTGGACCAGCAGGACCAGCTGTCGGCGATCAAGCGGCTGATGAAGCAGTTCAACGTCGACGAAGAGCGCTTCCCGGCCAAGGAGACCCAGTGGTTCATCGGCGGCAGCAAGGAGGAGGGCCTGCGGCCGGCCGCGGTCGACGCCCGCACGCCGGAGGACCGCAAGAAGGTCGAGCTGTACCAGCTGTACGAGGACCAGTGCGCGCGCGAGGGCGTGGTGGACTTCGGCGAGCTGATGCTGCGCAGCTACGAGTTGCTGCGCGACAACGACGCGATCCGCGCGCACTACCAGCGGCGCTTCCGCCACATCCTGATCGACGAGTTCCAGGACACCAACCGGCTGCAGTACGCCTGGATCAAGATCTTCGCCTTCAACCCCGACGGCAGCGCCGGCGCCGGCAATTCGATCTTCGCGGTGGGCGACGACGACCAGAGCATCTACGCCTTCCGCGGCGCGCGGGTGGGCAACATGGCCGACTTCGTGCACGAGTTCGGCGTCCGGCACCAGATCAAGCTGGAGCAGAACTACCGCAGCTTCAGCAACATCCTCGACTCGGCCAACGCGCTGATCAGCCACAACAAGGGCCGGCTGGGCAAGAACCTGCGCACCGACCAGGGACCGGGCGAGCCGGTGCGGGTGTACGAGGCGCCCACCGACCTGGCCGAGGCGCAGTGGCTGGTCGAGGAGATGCGGCATCTTGCCCGTGACCAGGGCACTACCGCCGGCCTGGCGCGCCGCGAGATGGCGGTGCTCTATCGCAGCAACGCCCAGAGCCGGGTGATCGAAACCGCGCTCTTCAACGCCGGCGTGCCCTACCGCGTCTACGGCGGCCTGCGCTTCTTCGAGCGCGCCGAGATCAAGCACGCGCTGGCCTACCTGCGCCTGCTGGAGAACCCGAACGACGACACCAGCTTCCTGCGGGTGGTGAACTTCCCGCCGCGCGGCATAGGCGCGCGCAGCATCGAGCAGCTGCAGGACGCGGCGCGGGCGGCCGGCTGCTCGCTGCACGATGCGGTCAGCGCCACCACCGGCAAGGCCGGCGCCAACCTCGGCGCTTTCGTCGCGAAGATGGACGTGCTGCGCGAGCAGACCCAGGGCCTGAGCCTGCGCGAGATCATCGAGCTGGTGCTGCAGCACTCCGGCCTGCTCGAGCACTACAAGTCCGAGCGCGAGGGCGCCGAGCGGATCGAGAACCTGGAAGAACTGGCCAGCGCCGCCGAGAGCTTCGTCATGCAGGAAGGCTTCGGCCGCGACGCCGTCGCCCTGCCCATCGACGAACTGAGCCAGAGCCCGGCGAGCCAGGGCCTCGATCCCAACGAGCCTGGCTTTCTCCCTCCCCCTCCAGTGGAGGGCCGGGCCGGCTTTCTCCCTCCCCCTCTGGGGGAGGGCCGGGGAGGGGGC
>JAKFEA010000295.1:0-34768 GCA_036675905.1 Acidovorax sp.
GAGCGAGCTGGACGACGTCGCCGACGTCGTGCTGCGCGGCACGGCGGCCACGCTGCTGCCAAAGTTGCTGGCCGATTGACGGCATTGCTCCTCCCCCCTCTGGGGGGGAGGCTGGGAGGGGGGCGCTCGAGGCGTACCGCAGTCCTTCGAACGCCGCGTGCCCCCACCCCAGCCCTCCCCCGAAGGGGGAGGGAGAAAACACCTCACACCAACCCGAACCACCCCAGCACCGCGCCCGCTCCCAGCAGCCACAGCAGGTGGATGCGGGTGCGCCACACGATCAGCGTCGCCGCCAGGGCGATGGCCCACAACGGGGCATCGCTCCATTGCGGGCGGGCGCCGGAGACCAGCACCCAGCCCGTCGCGATCAGCAGCGACACCACGATGGGGCCCATGCCCTGCTTGAAGGCCCGCACCGCGCGCAGGTCGCGGTTGCGGTGGCCCCACTGCGCGGCCAGGTAGGTCAGGGTGGTGCTGGGCAGCAGGATGCCGAACAGGGTCACGGCCACCCCGAGCAGCGCAAGCCCCACGCCGCCGGCGTTCAGCCCGACCTGCCATCCCATCAGCGCGACGAACAGCACGTTGGGTCCCGGGGCGGCCTGGGCGATGGCGATGGACGCGCTGAACTGCGGATCGGTCAGCCAGTGGCGGTCCTGCACCAGGAAGCGCTGCATGTCGGATGCCGTGGTGATCGCGCCGCCTATGGACAGCAGCGACAGCACCATGAAATGCAGCAGCAGGGACACCCAGTCGGCAGCGGCCATCACGATCTGCACGGCGCTTCCCTCAAGCCCGTCCCAGCCGCTGCCAGGTCAGCACGCACGAGAGCCCGCCCAGCCCCAGCAGCACCCACAGCAGCGGCCAGCGCAGCACCGCGATCGCCACGAAACTCACGACGCCCAGCAACGCGCACGCGGCGGGGCCCAGCGGGTGCGTGCGCAGCGTGGGCAGCAGCTTCAGCCCGGTGGCGGTGATCAGCCCGGCGGCGACCGCGCCCATGCCGCGCAACGCGCCGGCCAGCTGCGGCGAATCGGCAAAACGCGCGTGCAGCAAGGCCAGGCCCAGCACCACCGCCAGCGGCGCGGCCAGCATGCCGGCCAGCGCCACCAGCGCCCCGCGCAGCCCGAAGTGGCGCGCACCGATCATCAGGGAGAGGTTGACGACGTTGGGGCCCGGCATGATCTGCGCGACGGCCCAGTCGTCGACGAACTCCTCGCGCGTCATCCAGCGCTTGCGCTCGACCAGTTCGCGCTGCACCACGGCCAGCACGCCGCCGAAGCCCTGCAGCGCGAGCCAGGTGAAGGACAGGAAGAGGTCGGAGAGGGATTCGGGCTTCGCGCGCTCCTGCGGCTCGCCTTCGGCCGGGGAGGGCGTCGAACTCATGGGCGCCGATTATCGGTCGCGGTGGCGGCCAGCCACAGGCCGGCCGCGATCGGCAGCAGCGCGAACCAGCCCGCGATGCCGGGCTGCTCGCCGAGCAGCAACCAGCCCAGGATCGCCGCAGTCACGGGATTGAGGGCGAGGAACACCGTCACCCGCGTCGGCGACTCGTGCTTGAGGGCGTACAGCCACCAGAAGTAGCCGATGCCGCTGGACAAGCCGATGAAGGCGATCGCCGCCCAGGACACGGCGCTGAACGTGGCCAGCCGCGCGGGCCAGGCCTCCGGCAGCGCCAGCAGTGCCAAGGCCGCCACCGAGGCCAGCATCGCGAAGGCGGAGACCGGCACGACCGGGTAGCGCTGCAGGTAGGGCCGGTACAGCACGCTGCACAGGGCGCCCGTGGCCGCCGCGGCGAGCACTGCCAGCTCGCCCCACCAGCTGCTGCCCTGCGAGCCCGCCTGCAGCTTGGGCAGCAGCGTGAACGCGACCCCGGCGATGGACAGGAGCACCCCGGCGAGCAGCCGCCACGAAGCGCGCTCGCGGCCCATGGCGGCGGCCAGGGCCAGCGTCAGCAGCGGGAACAGGCTGAAGATCAGGGCCGCGGGCGCGGCCGCCACGCGTTGCAGGCCGAAGTTCAGCAGCGCGATCAGCACCCCGAACTGCCCGATGCCCAGTGCCGCCATCGCGCCCAGGTCGCGCGCCGGCACCGGCCGTGGCAGGGCGGCAAGAGGCCGCAGCGCGAATGGCAGCAGGCAGGCGAAGCCGATCGCGTAGCGCAGCATGGCCAGCGTCAGCGGCGGCACTTCGGCGACGGCCAGCCGCGAAGCGACGATGGCCGCGCCCACTTGCACGCCGGTGGCCGCGGCGGCCCACAGGGCCAGGCTCATGCCGGATTCACCGCGGGTTCAGGATCCGGGTCGGCGCAAGGAGGGTCGCACCAGTCGAGCAAGCGCGGTTCGCACACGGACAGGGTCGCGCGAACCAGCTGCGGGGAAGCGGATGAGCAGGCCATCGGGCCGCGAGCTTACGCCCTGGCGCAGCCTTGGCGCGCGCAATCCCGCTGGCGCGGGGAACGGCAGTGCGGCTCAGGACAACGACCAGCCGGGCGCCTCGAACGGCCGCCACTGGCCGTCGGGCTGCGCCAGCCGGTGCGTGATCGCCTCCAGCGCCTTCGGGTGCATGGGCAGCTCCTCGTGGCGCGCGCCCGGCAGCTCGATGTTCTCGCTCTCGGCCGTTTCGGTTTCCACGCACTGCTCCCATCGCACCACGCCATCGTCCTTGCTGTAGATCGACGTGACCGGCACCGGCGGGCGCTGGCGCAGCCGCGTGCGGATGGACAGCGGCATGCGATCGGGCCCGGCGTCGAGCAGGGAGAACACACGGCAGCGGCGCTGCGGATCGGCGGCGGTGTTGAACGGTGTTCCCAGCGTGATCACCTGGCGCACGAGCGGGTTGGCGCGCTTGGCCAACTCGCGTGCATAGATGCCCGACAGGCCCCACCCCAGCAGGGTGACCGGCGCCTGCGTGGCCTCGAACGCGTCGATCACGCAGTCCTCCAGCTTTCGCAGCCAGCGTCCCAGCCCCATGCCGCGCGGACCCTGGTCCACGCCGAACCCCCAATCGAACGGCCGGAAGCCCGCCTGCAGCAGCGTCCGGCGCAGCGGCGCGGAACTCTCCGGGCCGGTGCCCTCGCGCGGAAACACGATCACGGGCTGCCCCTTGCCCTCGTAGAGCCGGCCTTGCGGCGTGCGGCGCGGCCGTGGCGAATGGAACAGTCCGCGGATCGGCTGCGCGAGGCCGTCCAGTGCCTGGGCGGGCGAGAGGCTGGACAACAAACCGGCCTGGGACATGCATTCCTCCCTGTGCAGAGTGCCGCTGTGGCGCGGCGAGGAGGCGATGCTAGATAGCGCGGCGGCGCGCCGCCTTGGGAGCGGGCGCTGTTACATCGTAGGACGCAGCCTACTGCTTGTAACGGTGCGCCGAGGCCAGAAAAAGTCCCCCTGCCACCGGACGCGGCAGGGGGACGAAGGAGCCGGGGGAAGAAACTTGAAAAAAACCCGGCCGCACGGTTGGATGCAATCGACACCTCCGGGTTCCTCCTGCCGAGCCTGCTCGCCGCTCGCGAACGCGGCCTTTGCGAACCCGTTCCGGGCGGGTGAATGCAACGGTCCGGCTACGTCCGGAAACGGCTGAGCCAGCAGGCCTTTTTCGCGCGTGCATAAGTCACGGGGAGGGCGGCTGAGAGGCCTCTTGCGCCGATTTCGCTTACGCCGAAAAACCCCCGTCTGTAGGATTGCACCGACAAGAGAGGACTCGCATGTCTGATTTATCCGTCAGTTCCCATCCCGCTCCCGAATTCGGCAAGGACGAGCAGCCTTCCGGCGGCCTCTGGCTGTCGATCAAGAAGGCGGCGGCCCGGGTCTCCGACTGGTTCGTCATCCAGAGCGCGGCCGTCAAGCTGCTGGTGGCGGTGGTCGTCCTGATGATCCCGGTGACGGGGATCTATTCCGTCGTGCTGATGCAGAAGCACGAGGCCATGGCGGCCGAGGTCAAGGCCATGGCCCAGGCCGACCGCGTCGCCGCCGTCGACGAAAGCAAGCCGGTGGTGTTCGGCACCGGCTCGCTGCTGAGCTTCGTGCAGGCCAACCCGGTCGAGCGCATCACGGTGGTCTACAAGCCGCTGATGTGGAACGTCTCCGAGCGCGTCGTGCTGGTGGAGTCGGCCGGCAAGCAGTACGCCTACTACCCGTCCGACATGGAGACCCGGATCTTCACCGACCAGGCCGTCACGGCGCCCTGGAGCGCCAAGCTCAGCTTCGTGCCGCGCTCGGACCTGAGCGAATCGAACGTGAAGATCCTGGAGCGCCTGGACCAGGGCTTCGCCGGCGCCCGCCCGCAGTCGGAGAAGGACGCCTGGAAGGCCGGCGTCTCCGGCGTGCTGTCGGCGGCGCTCACCCTGGGCCTGCTGGGCTTCCTGGCCTTCCAGCTCAAGGGCCAGTTCAAGTCGCTCAAGTTCATCGAGCCGTCGCAGGTGAGCGGCTCGCTGACCGACCTGGTCGGCATGGACGACATCAAGACCGAGGTCGCGCAGATCAAGGACCAGTACATGCGGCGTGCCGAGTACGCGGAGTACGGCATCAACAAGCCGTTCAACGTGATGTTCAGCGGCCCGGCCGGCACCGGCAAGACCAAGCTGGCCAGCTACCTGGCCAAGGAACTGCAGTTGCCGATCCTGTTCCACTCGGCGGTGAACCTGGAGACGGGCTACGTGGGCGGCGGCGCCGGCACGCTGTCGCGCATCGTGTCCATGGCCAAGCGGCGCAAGCGCTGCATCGTGTTCCTGGACGAGGCGCAGGACCTGTTCATGAAGCGCGGCGGGCACCGCAAGTTCGACGACGACACCCAGAACATGCTGCTGGCGGTGCTGGACGGCGTGCGCACCAAGAACGACGCCGAGATCATCTGGATCGTCGCGTCCAACTTCAACAGCGAGCAGATGCAGATGGACGAAGCCATGCTGCGCCGCTTCCAGATGAAGGTGGACTTCCGCCTGCCCAACCGCGAGGAGCGCCAGGCCATCATCGAGCACTACCTGTCGCAGCGCGCGGACAAGGTGCTGCCCGAGCTCGACCTGCGCCACCTGGTGGAGATCACCGAGGGCCGCAGCCCGGCCGACCTGGAGACCATCGTCAACCAGGCCGGCATCACCGCGGTGCAGGCCGGCATCATGATCGGCTCCGACACGCTGATGCAGGCGGCCGAGCGCGTGCTGGTGGGCAACGTCAACAGCAACGCCACCAAGGAGCGCGAGCGCGACCGCCGCGTGATCGCCATCCACGAATGGGGCCACTTCCTGGTCGACTTCGAGCAGGAGCGCCGCAAGGCCGGCGGCGATTGGGAAACCCTGCTGGCCGAGATGAAGACCCTCAAGATCTCGCTCAAGGCCAACCCGCGCAACAACGCGCTGGGCTTCGTGTTCCACAAGCAGGGCGCCAACCTGCTAAAGACCAAGGCCGACATCGAGCACGACGTGCGCGTGCTGCTGGGCGGCATGGCCAACGAGGAGCTGTTCTTCGGCGAGGAGGGCACCACCAATGGCGCCCACAACGACATCACGCGCGTGACCAAGCTGCTGCACCACGCGGTCGCCGAGATGGGCATGTACCGCAAGACCCGCCTGAACTTCGGCGCGCTGGCCAACGACGGCCAGGGCAGCCGCCAGCTCGACGAGGAAACGCGCAGCATCATGGAGGCGCAGAGCGAGCGCCTTTACGGCGAGACCAAGGCACTGCTGGTGCGGCAGAAGCCGCTGACCGAGCACCTGGCCGGCAAGCTGATGGAGCGCGGCGAGATGAGCCTGCGCGAGGCGCTGAACGAGATCCGCAGCTTCGAGGCGGCGTGCTACTCGTTCAACTCGCGCATGGGCCTGCAGTCGGCCGCCTGATCGCAGGCGCACGCCTTGCCTGTGAAGGGCCGCAGCGATGCGGCCCTTCTTCTTTCCGCCGGGCATGCGCCAATGGTCGGGTTGGTTGCACGCCACGGCCGGGCTCCGGCCGTGACCTTGTTCGCGATCGCAGCCGATGGCCTCGTTGGCGCTGCCTAGAACCGGGCGTCAACGCCGCTTCTCCGGTCTTGATGAGTCGGCTCGCGTGGCATCATCGTTACAGATGTACATGTTCCAGGATTCCGTGTCAGACGCGGGCGCACCTTCCCCGGCGCCGTCACCGATGCCCCGCAGCGCGGCGGCGCCCGCCTCCGCGGCGGCGCAACCGCCGCAGCCCGTCCGTGCGCCCGGCACCCGCCGCGTACTGGTCGTGGAGGACAACCCCGACGGCCTCGAAACGCTGATGGCCCTGCTGGCGATGCTGGGCCACGAGGTGGCCGGCGCCGCCGACGGCGGCCAAGCGCTGGAGCGCGCTGCCGGCTTCCAGCCGGACGTGGTGCTGCTCGACCTCGGCCTGCCGGTGATGGATGGCTTCGAGGTGGCACGCAGGATGCGCCAGGACCCGCACCTGACCGGCATCTTCATTGCCGCCTTGACCGGCTGGGGTGCAGAAGGCGATCGGCAGCGCACGGCCGAGGCCGGTTTCGATGCCCACCTGACCAAGCCGGTCGACCTGGCGGCGCTCGAAGGCGTGCTGGCGCGCAGCGCCGTGCGCAGCGGTTGCTAGGGGCAGCCTACCGGCGCGGCGCCGGTTTCAGGGCGTCATGGCTGAGTTCACCATCGACTACGCTCGACGGGTCTCCCGACGAGCCCCCCGCCGCCATCCGTTGACCTCTGCCTCTGCCTCTGCCACTGCTGCGCTTGCGCCCGAGGGCGCCGCGCCCCCGCCGCCCCAAGCGAGCTTGAAAGCCCTTCGCTGGCTGCCATGGCTGTGCTTGCTGTTGCCCTTGCTGGCCTATGCCAGCGTGGGCGTGTACCGCTACGAGCAGATGCGCAGCGAGACCGAGGTGCGGCTGGACCGCGCGCTGCGCATCGCCACCGAGCATGCCTTGCGGGTGATGGACACCACCGAATCGCTGCTGGCCCGGGTGGTGGACATCTCGGCCGGGCCCAGCGAGCGCATCGAGCGCCAGCAAGCCGGCATCCATGCGCTGCTGAGCGCCATGGCCCAGAACAAGCCTCAGCTGCAGAACATCCTGGTGTTCGGCCCGCACGGACGGCCGCAGGCGACCAGCCGCTTCTATCCGGCCCCGCAGGTGGACGCGTCCGACCGCGATTACTTCCGCTGGCATGCGCAGGGCCGTGGCGGCGTGTACGTCTCGCGGCCGCTGGTGTCGCGCACCACCGGCGAGCCCTTCTTCGACGTCAGCGTCGGCCGGCAGCAGCCCGACGGCAGTTTCGGCGGAGTCGTGTCCATCAGCCTGCTGACCGGCTACTTCGAGAAATTCCACAGCGACCTGGCCGCCGACGAACCCGGGCTGGCGATCAACATGCTGCGCGAGGACGGGCTGGTCTTCACGCGCTGGCCGTTGCTCAAGGATGCGCCGGCGCAGCTCGCGCCCGACAGCCCGGTGATGTCGCGCATCCGCGCCGGGATCAAGGCCGGCACCGCGCACGGGGTGTCGTCCATGGACGGCCGCCTGCGGCTGCTGGCGTTCCGCAAGGTCGGCGCGTACCCGATCTACCTGGGCACCGGGATGGACACGCTGGAGGTCCGCAAGCGCTGGCTGCGCGAGATGGGCTGGCTGGCCGCTTTCGGGGTGCCGCCGGTGCTGGCCCTGTTCCTGGCCGTGCGGCTGGCATTGCGCCGCAGCCAGGACGCGCTGGCCAGCGCGCACCGGCTGCAACAGGAGACCGAGGCGCGCCGCCGCGTCGAGGAAGCGCTGCTGCAGGCGCAGAAGCTGGAGGCGCTGGGCCGGCTGACCGGCGGCGTGGCGCACGACTTCAACAACGCGCTGATGGTGATCAGCAACAACCTGCTGCTGCTCAAGATGAAGCAGCCGCAAGCCGGCGGCCCATACCTGGATTCCATCCACCGCGCCGTCGGCTCGGCCACCAAGCTCACGCGCCAGCTGCTGGCCTTCTCGCGCCGGCAGGCGCTGGTGCCGGAGCACATGCGGCTGCAGGACCGGTTGCCGGCCATCCGCGACCTGCTGGGCCCGGTGCTGGGCAGCCGCATCCGGCTGGAGATCGGGGTCGAGCCGGACACCCGGCCGATCCGGGTCGATGCGGCCGAGTTCGAGCTGGCGCTGCTCAACCTGGCGATCAACGCCCGCGATGCGCTGGAGCAGGATGGCCGCCTCGCCATCAGCGCCCGCAACGCGCGCGCCGGCGAGCTGCCGCCGCTGGTGGACGCGCCGATGGTGCTGGTGGAGGTCGCCGACGACGGCCGCGGGATTCCGCGCGAAGTGCTCGATCGCGTGTTCGAACCCTTCTTCACCACCAAGCCGGTGGGCGAGGGCACCGGCCTGGGCCTGAGCCAGGTCTATGGCCTGTGCCACCGCGCCGGCGGCACGGCCTCGATCGCGAGCGAGCCGGGGCAAGGCACGCAGGTGCGCATGTTCTTCCCGCCGGACGAGCGCCCGCCGGTCAAGGACGACACGGCGCCGTCGATGCAGCAGGACCTCGGGCTGCACCTGCTGATGGTGGAAGACAACGAGGAAGTGGCGGCGGCGCTGGGCCCGGTGCTGGAAGCCCTGGGCTGCCGCGTGACGCACTTCGACCGCGCCGCCGCCGCCCTCGAGTGGCTGGTCGCGCAGGACCGCCTGCCGGACGTGCTGCTCACGGACGTGGTGATGCCGGGGCCGATGGACGGCGTGGCGCTGGCGCGCGAGGTGCGCCGGCGCTGGCCGGGCCTGCGCGTTATCGTGATGACCGGCTATGCCGAACAGCTGGATGCGATCGCACGGCAGGGCTTCGACATCCTGCCCAAGCCCTGCACGCCCGAAATGCTGGTGCAGGCCCTGGGCCGGGTGTCCTCCGGCACGTGACGGGCTTCACGCGGTTGCATTCATCCGTGTGATGTTGCACGGCCGTTGCACTTTGTGGCGGACGCGCGGCCTAGCATGGCCCGCATGCGCTACACCCGTGAAGAGTACGCCAACATGCAGGCCGTGCAGCGCCGCGTGGCGCGGGCCGAAGCGGACTACGCGCGCTTTCGCGCCGCCTACCTGGAGATCGCGCAGCACCAGCCCGACCACGAGGTCGCGCTGGCCATGATAGGCGCCGACATGAATCGGGCGCACGCCTACCTGCAGGCGCTGATCGGACTGCCGCCCACGCCCTTCGAGAAGCAGCCCAGCGTGGTCGTGATGCGCGAGGCGCGCCGGCTCGCCGAGGAAAAAGGGAAGCACTGAAGGAGCGGCACGCGCCGCGCTTCCTAGAATCGGGGCTTGCACAGCCCCACGCCCCCCACCGAACCGATTCGCGTCAACGAGGCGCAGGCGCGCCGGCTCGTGCTGGCGCAGGCGCTGGACGCGGCGGACCCGCAAGGCAAGCTGGTGGGCCCGGCCGAACGCGAGCAGGCCGATCGCGAGGCGCTGGCCGCCACCGGCGACCCGGCGCGCGGCGAGGCGCTGGATGGCAAGGCCTGGCTGCTCGATCGCGCCGGCCGCCTGGCCGCCTTGCTGGAGCACCGCCAGCCCCGGCTCGCGACCTTGCAGCAGCCGCCTGCCTGGCAGGGCTGGGTGGCCTGGGGCCTGCCGTTGGCGGCGCTGCTGGCCGGCGCGCTGATCGAACGCATCGACAACCCCAAGCAGGTCAACCTGCTGTCGCCGCCGCTGCTGGCCTTCCTGCTGTGGAACGTGGCGGTGTATTTCATGCTGGCGCTGGCGGCGTTCTGGCCGCGCCGGCGCCCGGCCGAACCGGGCCGCTGGGCGCGCCACCTGGAAGCGCTCGTCGACCGCCCGCGTGGCGGCATCGCGCAGCAGGTGGCCCACCGGTTCCGCCTGCAGTGGTGGCGCATCGCCGGCGCGCTGGAAGGCCAGCGCTGGCGGCGCATCCTGCACACCTCGGCGGCCGCATGGGCGATCGGCGTGGCGGTTTCGATCGCCCTCGGCGGCCTGGTGCGCGAGTACCGCATCGGCTGGGAGAGCACCCTGCTGGACCTGCCGCAGGTGCATGCCTTCCTGCAGTTCCTGTTCGCGCCGGTGGTCGCGGTCACCGGCATGGCTCCCTTCAGCGTGGATGAACTGGCCCGCCTGCACTTCGGGTCCGGCGAGGGCGTGGGCCGCGCGGAGGCGCGCCGCTGGGTGTTCCTCTACATGGGGCTGCTGGCGTTGCTGGTGGTCGTGCCGCGGGCGTTGCTGGCGCTGTGGGCGGCCTGGCGGCAACGCTGGCTCGCCGGCTCCATCGCGCTGGACCTGGCCGATGACTACTTCACGCCACTGCTCGGGCGCGTGCGCCCGGCGCGCGTGCTGCTCGCCATCGGCGGCGCAGCAGGCGAGGGGGCGCACCCGGTGATGACGGTGCTGAGGCAGGCCTCGGGTGGCGCTGCGCCGTCGCGCGCGGGCGAGACCTTCACGCTGCTCACCACCGCGCGCGGCGACAGCCTGCAGTGCGTCGAGGTGCCGCCCGGCCAGGAGGCGCCCATGGCGGCGCGCGCCGATGCGCCGGGCGGGCGCTGGCCGGCCTGGCTGCCCGCGCGCCGGCGACCGGACGCTCCCTTGGTGATGGCAGGCGCCCCCGCTGCCACGCGCGCCGACGTGCTGCTGCTGTCTTGCGGGCAGCCCGGTGACCTGGACGCGTGGACCGGCTTGCTGCAGGAAGGCGGATCGCCTGCCCTGCTGGTGGCCGGCGACGGCTGCGAGTCGGCCTGTGCCGCGCTGCTGCGCCGCGCTCCTGCCGGCGGGGAGACACTGCCCCTGGCGGCGCTGCCCACCTGGCGCGAGGACGCCCGGCTGCGCGCCGCCATCGAGCGCCTGCTGCCGGCCTGGAAGAGCGCCGGCGCGCAGCGGCTGTGGACGGCGTGGGAAGAGCGGGCCCATGCGCGCCATGTCGAATCCATGCGCCTGCTGTCCGCCGAAGTGGCGCAAGCCGCGCGCGACAGCGAGGAACTGGGCACCCGCCCCACCGGCGTGCGCCAGCTGGTGGTGCGGGAAGAGCGCGAGGCCGGCCAGGCGGTCCGCCGGCAGGCGATGGCGTCGCTGCTGTCGCGCGTGCGCGAGCGGCAGGCGGGCGGCGACGCGCGCTTGCGGGAACTGCACGGGCTGGAAGCTGGAGGCGCGTCCTCGCTGGAGCAGCACGAGTTGCCGGAGCGCTTTCGCATCGAGCAATCGGTGCACGAGCCGCAGGCCGGCCTCGCGGGCGCCGCCAGCGGCGCCGCAATGGGGGCTGCGGTCGATCTGATGACGGGCGGGCTCACGCTGGGCGCGGCCAGTGCGCTCGGCGCCCTGGTGGGCGGCGGCGCCGCGCTGGTCGCGGCCGCGTGGAAGAACCGCGGCGCGCAGGCGCCCGGGCTGTCCACGGTGGCACTGAGCGACGAGATGCTGCAGGCGATGGCCAGGGCCGTGCTGCTGCGCTACCTGGACGTGGCGCACCGCGGCCGTGCTCCTGCCGAGCCGGACGTGTGGCGGACGAGAGTCGACGCGGCGGTGGACGCCGAACAGGAGGCGCTGCAGGCGCTCTGGCCCCGCCTGCGAGTCGAAGGCACGGAAGCCGACGCGACCGCTTCGCTGGCCGCGCTGCTGGAGCGCCTCAGCTTGCGCGTGCTGGGTGAGTTGGGCGGGGCGGTGTGACGCCCCTCAGGGCTTGCGGACGATCTGGTCGACGCCCTGCTTCACGTCGCCGACCTTCTTCTGGACCTTGCCTTCCTTCTCGCGCGCGTGGCCGCGGGCTTCCTGCTCGCGGTCGCCGCGGGCGCGGCCGAGGTGTTCCTGCGCTTGCCCACCGGCTTCCTTCAACTTGCCCTTGACCTGGTCTTTCTTCATCGCGAACTCCTGGGTGAAGTGGAGGGCGAAAGGTAAGCCGCAAGCCGTGCGGCGCAAGCAAGAGCAGGGCGGGCGAACGCGTCCGCGCAGGCCTACAACGGCTGCTCAGCGGGCCGCTGCGGCCTCGACCGTCGCGCGGATCCAGCGCACGGCTTCGTCCGCGGACGCCATCGGCGCGCCCAGGTGGTCGGAACGCGGCTCGTACAGGTGGTTCGCCGGATGCGGCGGCAGGCCCTCCCACAGTTCACGCCTGACCTTGCGCAGGTTGGCCAGGTCGCGCGTCGGGACCACCAGCAGCACCGGCGTGCCCGGCCGCAGGCGGCGCCACACGGCGCGCCAGTTCATCGCCCCGTCCGGGTCGAACCAGCTGACGTAGGCCGACGGCACCGCGTGCGGCAGGTCGTAGCGAGCGGGGCTCACCACGTCCGAGTCCTGCAGCACCATCGGCTCATTGCCGTGCCCGTTCGCGATCCGTTCGCGGGCCTTGGCCAGCTGGTCGGCGAGCGGCTTCATGTCGCTGCCGCCGTTGGGTGCGATCGCCACCAGGGCGTCGACCGGCACGCGCCCCGCCATGTGCGCCGCGAAGAAGCCGCCGAGGCTGAACCCCGCGAGCACCAGCTTCGTCGCGCCCTCGCGGCGCAGCGAGTCCAGCGCCTCCCGCACCGTGCGCTCGGCCGACGCAACCGGCTGGCTGAACGCGCGCGGGCCGCCATAGGGCAGGTCGGGCGTGAGCACGCGCCAGCCGGCCTGGCGCAGCCGCGCGGCCAGCGGCGCCATGCTCTCGCCGGTGGCGCCTATGCCGTGCAGCAGCACGATGCCGATCCGGTGCGCGGGATCGGCAACGGCGGGCGGCTGCGCCGGCACGGCCGTGGCCCGGTCGAACAGTCCGGACAGCAGCAGGGCGGTGAGGGTGCGGCGGGGCATGTTCACGTCATCGGTTCCGAAGGTGCTTGGCTGCGCGCTTGCAGGGCCGGGCATGGCGTTTGCTGCCAGTGAATCCGGCGTGCCTTCGGCGCGACGATTCACAAGACAGGAGTTTTCCAGATGCCTTCCCGAACGAACCTTACCCGTGTTCCCGCCCTGCTGGGGCTGTGCCTGGCGGCCGTGCTGGCGACGGCGTGCGCCAGTTCCAGCCGGACCGGCATGGGCAGCAGCGGCACGATGAGCAGCACGCCGACGCCCACCGGCGCCAGCGCGACCATGAACCAGAGCACGACCACGCCGAATGCCACCGGCGCCGTGGGCGGCAGCGGCACGCAGGGGCCCAACAGCGGTCCCGCGGACACGTCGTCCAGCGGCGCCGGGCCGGCGGCAGGGACCGGAAGCGGCACGGGTGCGGCACCCGGCACCGGGACCGGTACGGGCAGCGGCAGTTCGCCCGGATCCGCGCGCTGAACGGGGATGCGATCGGCGCCTTCAGGCGCCGATCGGCTCGCGCATCAGCTCGGTGCCCGGCGTCCAGGACCAGGTCGCCGCCACCGTCTCCGACGGCGATCCGCCCGCATTCACCGCCTTGCGGTAGTCCAGCGACGAGCGGCCTTCCTGCGATTCGTCGACGAATTCGGTGCCGCGCTTGCGCAACTGGGTTTCGGTCTCGACCACCTGGCGCACGAACTCGCGCTGGCTGCTGAACTGGATGAAGGGCGGCAGCCGCCCGTCGCGCAGCAACTCGGCGCTGTCGCGCCGCTCGGTGTCCTCGAACAGGCGCAGCGCCGCCTGCAGGTGGCCCAGCTCGTAGTCGAGGAACTGCTCCCACAGCGCCTTGACGCGCGGGTTGCCTTCCTGCTGCAGGCAGGCCGCGTAGTTCCAGACTTCGCAGACCTCGCCGAGCACCAGCTTTTCCAGCGGCGACTCGTTCGGATTGAGCATGGAGCCGTAGTGCGTGATGTGCTGCGACTCCACGCTGGCGATCTCGGCATAGAGCTGGCGCGCCAGCGGGTCGGCGAACATCGGCCCGATGTTCATGTAGTAGTCGTGCGTCTGGTACTCGCCGCCGGTCAGCGTCAGCGCATGCAGCTTGGTCGCCAGTTCCGCGTCGGCGCCATAGGGCTCCAGCAGGTCGTGCTCGGGCGAGCGGTGGTGGAACAGGGTGGGCCGCGCCGGCACGATGTCGGTGTAGCCCTGGGTGATGTTGTTGGCGTCCTTGCCTTCCAGCCGGTCCAGCAGCGCGCTGTAGCGGTACAGGTGGTCGAAGTCCTCCAGCAGGGCATAGCGGTAGCCCTGGGCCAGGTAGGGATCCGGTTCCAGTTGGGCGACCGAGGCGGTGACCTCGATCGCAGTCTGCTCGTAGCCGATGGTGGTTTCGATCGGCGAGTGGTCCGGGCCGAGCAGCCAGTTGATGGTGGTGGCCTGGTGCTGCTCGACCCGCATCAGCTCGGCCAGCAGGGGCCGGGCGTCGCCGTTCTGGCACCGGATGGCGACCTGCTTGGTGCGCAGCGAATCGAGCTCCAGCCCGTTCATCAGGATGATGCGCACGCGGGTGAACGCATCGTCGTCCAGCTTGCTGATCGGCTTGCCGACCATGTCCTTCCAGCTCATGCGCTGGCGCTGCAGCGGCGTGCCCTTGTCGTTCAGGAGATCGATGGCCATCGCGAATCCTTTCCCGTGATCAAACGGCAGGGGTGCCGGCGCCTTCGGCCAGCAGGGTGGCGAGCCAGCCACGGATCGTGACCAGGTGCTCCTGCTCCTGCGCGAGCGCGCCCAGGAAGCGGCCGGCCAGCTCCGACTGGCCGGTCTGCTCGGCCAGCTGGATCAGCAGTTCCCAGCCGGCGTTGTCGGTCAGCTCGGCGCTGAGCATCGTGTTGAGGCATTGCGCCAGCGTCGTGCGCGGGTCGGTCATCACCTGCATCAGCCCCGTCGAAGCCGTGGAGATCACGTCGGCGCACGGCGTCTGCGCGGTGGGGTCGCCGCCGAGTTCCTGCATCGCCCCGCACAGCAGGCGGAAGTGCTCCAGCTCCTCGGAGCGGATCCGCTGCAGCGTCTGCGCCGGCGCTTCGCCCAGCACCGGCGCCAGCACCGCCATGCCCTGGGCATGCGCGACTTCGTGCACCTTTTCGGCCGGCGGCAGCACGTCGCCGTGCTGTGCGGCGGCTTCGTACTTGGCCAGCAGCGCCTCGTACAGGCGCACGCCGGCGCGCTCGAACGCGATGCGCTCGCCCACCTTGTCCATCAGCAAGCCCGGCGAGCCGCCCTTGAGCCGGCCCAGCGCCGCCTTCGGCTTGCCGTCCGGCCCCACTGGCGGCGGAATCGATCCCAGCGGTTCCGACTGGTTGATGTACAGAAGGCGCTCGGCTTCGGCCGCGCCGGTGTCGATCGGCACCGGGGGCATCAGCTCGTTGACTGCATCGGTCATCGCCTGCGTGCCTTCGGCCGAAGCCGTGGCGCCCGTGCGATTGAGGCCGGGAAGGGTGGCTTGCATGGAGGAAGTCCTCGTCGTTTCGGCAAAGGCACGATCTTTGGTCGCACTGCCGTGTCGGCGTGTAGGAGACGACCGCCGAAGAAGACAGCGAAAAACACCCGTACGCAGAAGTCGCAAAAGTTCGACGCAGAAATCGCAGAAGGATTCAATTCAAGTTTCTGCGTCTTCTGCGCATCTTTTGCGCGTTCTGCGTTCAGGGGCTTCTCTCTGAACTCATCTCCACCCGCCACCACGCCGGAAGCAAGGCACGGACCTCGGGGCGGGTGAAGCGGTCGTCGATCAGCACCACGGTGCCGCGGTCCTCGCGGCTGCGGATGACGCGGCCGGCGGCCTGCACCACCTTGCGCAGCCCGGGATACAAATAGGCATAGTCCCAGCCGGCGCCGAAGCTGCGCTCCATGCGGCGGCGCATTTCCTCGTTCACGGGGTTCACCTGCGGCAGCCCCAGCGTGGCGATGAAGGCGCCGACCAGCCGGTCGCCGGGCAGGTCGATGCCCTCGCCGAAGCTGCCGCCCAGCACCGCGAAGCCCAGCGCCTGGCCGCCCGGCGCGAAGCGGTCCAGGAACTCGCGCCGCTGCGCCTCGGGCATTGCGGGCGACTGCTCGAACACCGGCCAGTGCGGCTGGCGTTCGCGCACCGCGGCGGCCACCCGGCCCATGTAGTCGAAGCTGCTGAAGAAGGCGAGCCAGTTGCCCGGCTGCGCCTGGTACCGGCGCGCGATCAGGTCGGCGATCGGTTCGACCGAGCGCTCGCGGTGCTGCCAGCGGGTGGAGATGCTGCGCACCAGCCGCACGCTCAGCTGCTCGGCGGCGAAGGGCGAGGGAACATCGATCCACGCGGTCTGTTCCGGCAGGCCGAGCATGTTCCGGTAGAAGCCGTCCGGCGCCAGCGTGGCGGAGAACAGCACGGCCGACTGCGCATCGCGCAAGCGCGGCCCCAGGAAGGGGGCCGGGATCAGGTTGCGGATGCAGGGGATCGCCTGCGGTGCGCGCGGGCCGGGGCGCAGCGTGACGTCGAACACCGAGTGCTCGCCGAAGCTCTCGGACAGCCGCAGCATCGCCAGCGCGTCGAACCAGAACTGCTGCAGCTGGGGCGCCGGCTCGTGCGGAGCCTCGGCCATGTGGTCGGCGATGGCGGCCGACGCGTTCTGCAGGGCGTCGAACCAGTCGTCCGGCAGCTTGTCGTGCACCGCGTAGGGCTCCTGCTGCGACTGGGCGAGCGCGTCCCACGCACGCGCCAGCCGGCCGAGCGCGCGCTTGACCCGCGGCGGCGCCTTCGGGCGCAGCGCATGCAGCGCGGCCGGATCCATCTGCGAGGAGTACATCTCGCGCCCGCGCTCGACCAGGTTGTGCGCCTCGTCGACCAGCAGCGCGGTCCGCCAGCCCTGCTCCTGCGCCAGGGCGTGCAGCAGCGCGCCACCGTCGAACCAGTAGTTGTAGTCGCCGACCACCACGTCGGCCCAGCGCGCCAGCTCCTGCGACAGGTAGTAGGGGCAGACCGAATGCGCGAGCGCGACGTCGCGCAGCGCGGTGCGGTCCATGGCGCCGGCGCCCAGTGCGGCGGCGCGCGCGGCCGGCAGCCGGTCGTAGAAGCCCCTGGCCAGCGGGCAGGACTCGCCGTGGCAGGCCTTGTCCGGGTGCTCGCAGGCCTTGTCGCGCGCAACCAGCTCCAGCACCCGCAGCGGCTCGCCCGGCGAGCTGCCGCCGATGCGCTCCAGCGCGTGCAGGGCCAGCTGCCGGCCCGGTGTCTTGGCCGCCAGGAAGAACAGCTTGTCGATGCGCGCACCGGGCATCGCCTTGAGCACCGGAAACAGGGTCCCGACCGTCTTGCCGATGCCGGTCGGCGCCTGCGCGAGCAGGCAGCGGCCATTGGCGGCCACCCGGTAGGCGGCTTCGGCCAGCTCGCGCTGGCCGGGCCGGAACGCGTCGTGCGGGAAGGCGAGGGCGGCCAGTGCCGCATCGCGCCGCTGGCGGTGCGCCAGTTCCTGGTCGGCCCAGTCCAGGAAGCGCGCGCACAGGTCCTCGAAGAAGGCGCGCAGTTCGTCGCGGTGGTGCCGCGCCTCGATCAGCGTTTCCTTCTGGCGGCCGACGTCGTAATAGACCAGGGCGAGGTCCAGCGACTCGATGCCGCGCGCCTCGCACAGCAGCCAGCCATAGACGCGCGCCTGGGCCCAGTGCAGGTGCCGGTGGTTGGCCGGCTGGCGCGCCAGGTCGCCGCGGAAGGTCTTGATCTCCTCCAGCCGGTTGCGCGCCGGGTCGTAGCCGTCGGCGCGGCCGCGCACCCGCAGGTGCCGGAAGGTCCCATCCAGTGTCAGTTCGCGTTCGTACCCGGCGCCGCGGGCGCGGGTCACGGCCGCATGCCCGGCCATGCCTTCCAGCGCGGTCGGCGCCGGCGTGAAGCGCAGGTCCAGGTCGCCCGCCTTGGCCGTGAACTCGCACAGGGTCCGGACCGCGACGGTGTACTGCATGGCGGCGATGGTAGCGGCGGCCGAAGGCGCCGCGACCGTCCACTACACTCGAACGGATGTCCCTGGGGTGGGTGCTTCTGCTTCCGTTCGTTGGCAGCGCGGTGGCGGCCGTGCTGCCCACCCGCGCGCGCAACCAGGAGTCGCTGCTCGCCGCCGTCGTGGCACTGGCCACCGCGCTGCCGCTGGCGCTGCTCTTCCCGCAGGTGGCCGACGGCGGCATCGTCACCCACCGCATCGAATGGATTCCGAGCCTCGGGCTGGACCTGCTGATCCGGGTCGACGGCTTCGCCTGGATGTTCGCGATGCTGGTCACGGTGATCGGCGCACTGGTGGTGGTGTATGCGCGCTACTACCTCTCGGCCGACGACCCCGCGGCGCGCTTCTATTCGCTGTTGCTCGCCTTCATGGGCTCGATGCTGGGCGTGGTGCTCTCGGGCAACCTGGTGCAGCTGGTGGTGTTCTGGGAGCTGACCAGCCTGTTTTCCTTCCTGCTGATCGGCTACTGGCACCACCGCAAGGAGGCGCGGCGCGGCGCTCGCATCGCGTTCGTGGTCACCGCCACCGGCGGGCTCGCGCTGCTGGCCGGCGTGCTGCTGATCGGGCAGATCGTGGGCAGCTACGAACTGGACGAGGTGCTGCTGGCCGGCGAGCGGATCCGCTCGCACCAGTGGTATCCGCTGGCCGTGGCGCTGGTGCTGCTGGGCGCGCTGACCAAGAGCGCCCAGTTTCCGTTCCACTTCTGGCTGCCGCACGCGATGGCGGCTCCCACGCCGGTGTCGGCGTACCTGCATTCGGCCACCCTGGTGAAGGCCGGCGTGTTCCTGATGGCGCGGCTGTGGCCGGTGCTCGCCGGGACCGACATGTGGTTCTGGATCGTGGGCGGCGCCGGCGTCATCACGCTGTTGCTCGGCGCCTATGCCGCGATGTTCCAGAACGACCTGAAGGGGCTGCTGGCGTATTCCACCATCAGCCACCTGGGCCTGATCACCCTGCTGCTCGGGCTGAACAGCAAGCTGGCGGCCGTCGCGGCGGTGTTCCACATGATGAACCACGCCACCTTCAAGGCGTCGCTGTTCATGGCGGTGGGCATCATCGACCACGAGACCGGCACCCGCGACATGCGCCGGCTCGACGGCCTGTACCGCTACATGCCGAGCACCGCCAGGCTGGCCATGGTGGCCTGCGCGGCCATGGCGGGCGTGCCGCTGCTCAATGGCTTCCTGTCCAAGGAGATGTTCTTCGCCGAGACGGTGTTCGTCCAGGGCCAGCCCTGGGTCGAGGGCGCGCTGCCGGTGGTGGCCACGCTCTACGGCGTGTTCGCGGTGGTCTATTCGCTGCGCTTCGGCCACGACGTGTTCTTCGGCCCGCCGCCGCAGGGCCTGCCGCGCAAGCCGGAGGAGCCGGTGCGCTGGATGCGGGCCCCGATCGCCTTGCTGGTGCTGGCCTGCCTGCTGGTGGGCATCGTGCCCAACTGGGCCATCGGCGACGTGCTGCGCGCGGCGGCCGCCCCGGTGGCCGGCGGCGAGCTGCCCACCTTCAGCCTGGCGATCTGGCATGGCTTCACCGCGCCCCTGGCCATGAGCCTGGTTGCCATGCTGGGCGGCATCGGGGTGTACCTGGCCTTCGGCCGACGCTTCGAGCAGCGCGCCTCGCGCCGCGCCCCGATCATCGGCGTGCTGGACGGCAAGCGGCTGTTCGAGGTGGTGCTGGCGCAGCTGACCCAGGCCGCGCGGCGCTCGATCCGGCTGGCCAGCAGCCGCCACCTGCAGACCCAGGTGCTGTGGATGCTGGTGTTCGCCGGCGCGGCCGGCCTGGGCTCGACCCTGCTGGTGCCGCTGGAGTGGGGGACCCGGGAGCGCGTGCCGGCGACACCGGAGTTCGTCGTCCTGTGGTCCATAGGCGCGGCGGCCGCGGTGGGGGCGGCCTGGCAGGCCAAGTTCCACCGGCTGGTGGCGCTGATGCTGCTCAGCCTCGTGGGCCTGGTGCTGTGCCTGACGTTCGCGTGGTTCTCCGCGCCCGACCTGGCGCTGACGCAGCTGGCGGTGGAGGCGGTCACGGCGGTGCTGTTCCTGCTGGGCCTGCGCTGGCTGCCCAAGCGGGTGCTGCTGGACGATCCGCGCACGCGCTTGCGGGCGCAGTGGCGGCGGCGGCGCGACTTCGTGCTGGCGGTGCTGGCCGGCGCCGGCCTGGCTTCGCTGTCGTACGCGATGCTCACGCGAGCCGCGCCGCAGAGCATCTCGCCTTTCTTCCTCGCGCAGGCACTGCCGGAGGGCGGCGGCACGAACGTGGTCAACGTGATGCTGGTGGACTTCCGGGCCTTCGACACGCTGGGCGAGATCACGGTGCTGGGCATCGTCGGCCTGACGGTGTTCGCGCTGCTGCGCCGCTTCCGTCCCCCGCGGGAAATGATCGAGCTGCCGCCGCAGCAGCAGGCGGCGCGCTCGGCGGCCGCGACCGACCTGGTCAAGGCGCCGGACCCGCACGAGGACGGCGGCAACCCGCACGGCTACCTGCTGGTGCCCGCGGTGCTGGTGCGGCTGGTGCTGCCCATCGCCATCGTGGTGGCCGTGCACCTGTTCCTGCGCGGGCACAACCAGCCGGGCGGCGGGTTCGTCGCCGGGCTGGTGGTGGCCATCGCCTTCATCGTGCAGTACATGGTGGGCGGCACCCAATGGGTCGAGGAGCGGGTCAACCTGCGGCCGCCGCGCTGGATCGCCTGGGGCCTGCTGCTGGCCATCGCGACCGGGCTGGGCTCGCTGGGCTTGGGCTACCCCTTCCTGACCACGCACACGGCGCACGTGACGCTGCCGGTGGTGGGCGAGGTGCATTTCCCCAGCGCGACCCTGTTCGACCTGGGCGTGCTGGCGGTGGTGGTCGGCTCGACCCTGCTGCTGCTCACGGCGCTGGCCCACCAGTCGCTGCGCGCGCGGCGCCGGCCGGCGCGGACCGGCGACCGGGGTGAGGCCGCCTGATGGAGGTCGTCGTCTCGCTGGCGATCGGGGTGCTGGTCTCGGCCGGTGTCTGGCTGGTGTTGCGGCCGCGCACCTACCAGGTGCTGATCGGGCTGTCGCTGCTGTCCTATGCCACCAACCTGTTCATCTTCAGCGTGGGCAGCCTGTCGCTGGACAAGGAGCCGATCGTCCAGCCCGGCCTGCCGGCCGACCTGGTGCACTACACCGACCCGCTGCCGCAGGCGCTGGTGCTCACCGCGATCGTGATCGGCTTTGCCACGACTGCGCTGTTCCTGGTGGTGCTGCTCGCGCTGCGCGGACTGACCGACAGCGACCACGTCGACGGGCAGGAGGAGCGGCCATGATGGCCATGCCCGAGCCGGCCCACCTGGTGGCGGCGCCCATCCTGCTGCCGCTGCTGACGGCGGCGCTGATGGTGGGCATCGGCGAGCGCCGCTGGATGTTCAAGGCCGGGCTCAACGTCGCCTCCATGCTGGCCAGCCTCGGGCTGGCGGTCTGGCTGCTGGCGTGGATGCACGCCGACGGCCGGCCCGGCGTGTCCGGCGTGTACCTGCCCGGCAACTGGCCGGTGCCGTTCGGCATCGTGCTGATGCTCGACCGGCTGTCCGGCCTGCTGCTGGTGCTGGCGGCCTGCGCGGGATTGGCCTCGCTGCTGTTTTCGCTGGCGCGCTGGCACCGCGCCGGGGTCTGGTTCCACCCGCTGCTGCAGCTGCAGCTGATGGGCCTGAACGGCGCGTTCCTGACCGCCGACCTGTTCAACCTGTTCGTGTTCTTCGAGGTGCTGCTGGCCGCCTCCTACGGCCTGCTGCTGCACGGCGGCGGCAGCCTGCGGGTGCGCGCCGGACTGCACTACATCACCGTCAACCTGCTGGCGTCGCTGCTCTTCCTGATCGGGGTGGCGCTGGTGTACGGCGTGACCGGCACGCTCAACATGGCCGACATCGCCAGCAAGTTGCCGTCGGTGCCGGCCACCGACCGCGGCTTGCTGCACGCCGGCGCTGCGCTGCTGGCGGTGGCCTTCCTGGCCAAGGCCGCGCAGTGGCCGCTGAACTTCTGGCTGCCACCGGCCTATTCCGCCGCCAGCGCGCCGTCCGCGGCCATGTTCGCCATCCTCACCAAGGTGGGCGTGTACGCAGTGTTGCGCCTGTGGACACTGTGCTTCCCGGCCGGATCGGGCGACTCGGCCCACTTCGGCGGCAACGTGCTGATCTGGGGCGGATTGGCGACCATGGGCTTCGGCGCGTTCGGCATGCTGGCCTCGCACCAGCTCGGCCGGCTGGCCGGCTACTCGGTCATCGCGTCGTCCGGCACGGTGCTGGCGGCCATCGGCTTCGACCGGCCGGCGCTGACCGGCGGCGCGCTGTTCTACCTGGCCAGTTCGGTGCTGGCCGGCGCCGCCCTGTTCCTGCTGGCCGAACTGGTCGAGCGCGCGCGCGAGGCCGAGGTGGACCCACCGCGCGCCGACAGCCTGGTGGGCCGGCTGCCCATGTTCGGGGCCGAGCCGCCGCAGGACGTGAACCTGGACGACGAGCAGGTGGCGCTGATCGGCCGCGTGATGCCGGCGGCGGTGGCGTTCCTCGGCCTGGCGTTCCTGCTGTGCACGCTGGCGCTGGCCGGGCTGCCGCCGATGTCCGGCTTCGTCGGCAAGGTGGCCATGCTGTCCGCGTTGCTGGAGGTCGGTCCTGCCGTGGGCTCCAGCCCCGCGGCCGGCTGGACGCTGTTCGGGCTGCTGTTCGTCTCCGGGCTGTTCGCCGCCATTGCGCTGACCCGCGCCTTCATCGGCCACCTCTGGGCGCCGCAGGGACGCCGGCCGCCGCGGCTGCGGCTGGCCGAGGCGTTGCCGGTCGCGCTGTTGCTGGGCGGCGCGATCGCGCTGGTCGTGCGGGCCGAGCCCGCGCTGGCCTACATGCGCGCCACGGCGGCCGACCTGCACGAGCCGCAGCGCTACATCTCGGCGGTGCAATCGGCCCGCCAGGTGCAGGGCCATGCCGACCCGTTCGGACGGCAGCTGCGGCGTCCCGCGCCGGCGCGGGAGGGCGGCTCGTGAGGCGCTGGTTCCCCTCGCTGCTGTTGTCCGCATCGCTGTGGGCGTTGTGGCTGGTGCTCAACGAGAGCCTCAGCCCGGGGCACCTGCTCCTGGGGCTGGTCATCGCGCTGGCCGTGCCGCTGCTGGTGGCCCCGCTCAAGCCGGCCGGCGGCCCGTTGCGCAAGCCGATGGTGCTGGTCCGGCTGATCCTCGTGGTGGGCCACGACGTGGTCCGCTCGGCGCTGGAGGTGGCGGGTGGCGTGCTGCGATCGCACCGGCAGCCGCCACGCGGCCGCTTCGTGACTTTCCCGCTGGAGCTGCACGACCCGTTCGGGCTGGCGGCGCTGTCCATGATCACCACCGTGGTGCCCGGCACCGTGTGGTCGGAACTGGCCTCCGACAACAAGACCCTGCGCCTGCACGTGTTCGACCTGGCGGACGAGGCCGAATTCGTCGAGTTCTACAAGAACCGCTACGAGCGCCCGCTCAAGGAGATCTTCGGATGAGCCCCCTGTTCGCACTGGCGGCCGGCGCGACGCTGGTCCTGTACGCCCTGGCGATCGTCATCGCCTCAGTGCGGCTGGCCTGGGGGCCGCGGGCGCAGGATCGCGTGCTCGCGCTGGACTTCATCTACGTCGTCGCCACGCTGGCAATGCTGGTGCTGGCGATCCGCTACGACAGCAGCATGTACTTCGAGGCTGCGCTGCTGATGGCCCTGTTCGGCTTTGCCAGCTCGGCCGCCATGGCCAAGTTCCTGCTGCGGGGGGAGGTGATCGAATGAGCGCAGTCGAAACCTTCGTCGCGCTGCTGCTGCTGGCCAGCGGCTTGGTGACGCTGGTCGGCGCGCTGGGCTTGCTGCGGCTGCGCGACTGCTTCCTGCGCATGCACGCGCCGTCGCTGGCCTATACGCTGGGCAGCTGGGCGGTGGCGCTGGCTTCGATCCTGCACTTCAGCTTCGGCGAGGGCCGCCTGTCACTCCACGTCTGGGTGGTGGTGATCCTGCTGTCGATCACTGCGCCGGTCACCACCGTGCTGCTGGCCCGCGCATCGCTGTTCCGGCAACGGCGCGCCGGCGACGACCTGCCGCCGCCGCTGGGCCATCGCGACGACGCGCCCTGACCGGCAGCTCCCGGGCCGGCCGCGACTGCGGCCGGGCCTCAGTCGCTCGCTTCCAGCTGGTGCTGCACGCTGGTGATGGCGTAGCCCTTTTCGCGGATCTGCCGGCCCGCGTGCTCGATCTGGTACTCGGCGATGCAGGCCGAATCGGCGTCCAGCTCCAGGTTGTTGGCCACCACGCGCCAGTCGACGTTGGTGACTTCCTGCGGGATCATCTGCCCCGCCGGCACGGCCATGAAGGAAAGCTTGTGCTCCGGCTCGGGCCGGCGGTAGATGTCCAGTTTCATGGGGTCTCCTTCTCGCTTCGACGGCTCAGCCGCCCTGGTGCGGCCGCTTGCCGGGATTCTTCTTGTTGCGCGTGCTGGTGCCGCGCTCCAGGCTGACTTTCTGGCCGGTGCCCCGTTTGGGCGGCGTGTAGCCCGCGCTGGCGGGCGGCGGCGGCGTGGCGCGGCGGTCGGCTTCGGTCACGATCTTCTTTCCCATGGATGGGCTCCTTTGCGGACGCAACCGGCCCATTGCGCCATGCCGGCCGCGCCTTGCGCGTAGGCCTGTTCTTGCGATCGCTGTCAGCCGGCGCTGCCGTGCGCCGCTCAAGGGCAGCGGACCACGTTGCCGCTGGAGACGCAGGCGCCGCCCGGGCCGATCAGCACAGGGCCGGATCGATTCAGCCGGATGCCGTCGCTGGTCCAGCACCCGGTCGCGTCGCAGGACGTCACCACCGGCGGGCGCTCGATAGCGACCGGCGGCGGTGCCGGTGGCGAGGGCACCGCAGTGGGTGGCTGCGCGGGCACCTCGATCATGGGCGGCGGGACCTCCAGCGGCTGCTGGGCGGTGGGCGAAGGTCGCCGCGGTGCGCCGGTTCCGCCCAGGCAAGCCTGCGTGGCCTGGCGCCGTGCCGCAGGCACGTCGTGTTGGCCCGACGCGGAACGGGCCGCCTGCAACGCCGCCAGGCTGCGGGCGCATTCGGGCGACTTGAGCGGATCCGCGCCCGACGCCAACGGGAAGCAGGCGAGGGCGGCCAGGGCCAGCAGCGCAGCGGGACTCATCGTCCGGATTGGAGCGCGCGCCGGGCCCGCCGGTTCTGCCCTGCGTTCCTACGCAAGGGCGGTGGCGCTGCCTACTGCCTTGCGGCTCGCGGGCGCGCACCATGGACGGCATGCGATGGTTCAGCCGCAAGGACACCAGTCCCACCCGCGCCAAGCTCGGCAGCGGACCCAGCGACTCGCCGCCGGCGCAGCCGGACCACGGCGAGAACAGCGCCAGCACCCTCATCGAAGCGCCGCAGGGGCCCGGCCGCAACCGGCTGGATCCGCACGACTTCCCGGACGGCGGCGGCAGCGGGGGCGCCGAGGCGTACCGGCGCGGCAAGCGCAAGCCGGCCAACCGGTAAGACGTGGCTTGCCCGTTCCGTCCTCCGTGCTCACGGCTGGAAGCGCTTGTCGGAATCCTTGACGAAACCGGCCTGGTTCTCGTCCTTGCCGGGGCGCGCCTCGCCCTCGGCCGTTCCGCGTTCGGTGGCGGGGCGATCGGATCGGTCGCGCGGGGTGCCGTCCGCGCCCACTCGCGGGTCCAGCCCTTCCATCGTGCCGTCGTTGCGGGCCGCTTCGCCGAGCAGGTCGTCCTGCGCCGACGGTGCGCTTTCGCGCGGTTGCCTGGGGTCAGCCATGGATGTCTCCTGTGTAGTCGCGGCCACTCTAGGCCGCGACGATGCGGCGCGCAGTAGGACGCCGCCCATCCTCAAGGCGCGGTCCTACGGCCGCGCAAAGGCCCCCGCGCGATCATCGCCACCCTTGCGATGAAGATCGCCACCTACAACGTCAACGGCATCAAGAGCCGGCTGGCCAACCTGCTGGAGTGGCTGGACCGGGAGCGGCCCGACGCCGCCTGCCTGCAGGAGCTCAAGGCGCTGGACGAAGCGTTTCCCGTGGCTGCCTTGCGGGAAGCCGGCTACCACGCCTTGTGGAAAGGGCAGCGTTCGTGGAACGGCGTGGCCATCCTCAGCCGCACGCCGGCCGTGGAGATCCGCCGCGGATTGCCGGGCGATGCCGCCGACGAGCAGAGCCGCTACCTGGAAGCGGCGGTCGACGGGATCGCGATCGCGTGCCTGTACCTGCCCAACGGCAACCCGCAGCCCGGCCCGAAATTCGACTACAAGCTGGCCTGGTTCGAGCGACTGATCGCGCACGCAGCCGGCCTGGTGGACGGCGAACACCCGGTGCTGGTCGCCGGCGACTACAACGTGGTGCCGACCGACTTCGACATCTACAACCCGCGCTCCTGGCGCAAGGATGCGCTGCTGCAGCCGCAGACGCGCGACGCCTACGAGCGCCTGCTGGGCCAGGGCTGGACCGATGCGATCCGCCACCTGCATCCGGACGAGCCGGTGTTCACGTTCTGGGACTATTTTCGCCAGCACTGGGAACGCAACGCCGGCCTGCGCATCGACCACTTGTTGCTCAATCGCGCGCTGGCGCCGGCGCTGGTGGAAGCCGGCGTGGACAGCTGGGTGCGCGGCCGCCCGCACGCGAGCGACCACGCGCCGGCGTGGGTGCGGCTGGAACTGCCGCGCCCGTCCCCTGCGCCGGTCGAACGCGGAGATGAACGATCCCCCTGAGCCAAGGAGACTCGCATGCCGACCATCCTCGCAGCCTTCGACGACCGCCACAGTGCGCAACTGGCCCTGCACGAACTCGCGCGCCACGGCATCGCGCGCGACGACATCCATATCGAGCACGATCTCGAGCGCCTGAAGAAGGCCGACCGGGCGCGCAAGGAGGGCGGCGAATCCTTCCTCAAGGCGCTGGGCGGGGTGTTCGCCGACCTGGTGCGCAACACCGTCAACCACCACCAGATGGACGTCATCACCGAGGCCATGGAGCGCGGCGCGACGGTGCTGGTGGCGCGCACGCCCGATGCCGCCCTGGCCGAGCGCGCCGCCGTGCTGGTGCGCGAGGCGGGCGCGTTCAACGTCGGCGTGCAGGGCGCCGCGGCCCATCCGCACTGACACCGAGACGACGCATGCGGGCGAGGCCGCGTGCGTCGAGCGCCCCTTCAGCCGGCGAAGCCACCGCCTTCGAGGAAGGCCAGTTCCTCGTGGGTGCTGGGTCGGCCCAGCAGCGGGTTGCGGTGCGGGAAGCGGCCGAAGCGGGCCACGATCTCGTGGTGCTCGCAGGCGTGCGGCTCGGCATGGGTTCCACGCGCCAGCGCCATGGCTCGAAGCTGGTCGGGCAGCCACTCCGAGTGCATGTAGGGCAGGTAGAAGAAATTGCGCAGGCCAGGGTCGGCCACCTCCCGGTCGTGACTGCGCGCCAGTGCGTGGTGAGCCAACGTGCGTGCCAGTGCGTCGGTCGCGTACATGCGCGCGCTGCCACGAAAGGCGTTGCGCGGGAACTGGTCCAGCAGCACCAGCAGCGCCAGCGAGCCTTCGGCGTTGGCGCACCAGTGCGCGAGTTCGCCGCGCGCCGCCGCTTCGTGCGAGGCCATGAAGCGCTCGCGGAATTCGCGATCGAAGGCCTCGTCCTTGCGGAACCAGCGGTCCGGGCCGGCTGCGCGCCAGAACCCGACGATGTCGGCGGGGCCGGCGATGGCAGCGGGCGCAGGGGTCATGCGAGCGATGGTATCGGCGGGGGACTACACCCGTTGCCCATGCGGGCTCCTAGAGTGGTTCGCAACACCGCGACAGGAGCACCCATGAGCAGCAACACCAGCATAGGCCGCGGCCCGGCGCACGGCAGCAACGAAAACCACGATGGCGACCCCACCCACAAGACGCTGGGGGAGGGCGCTTCCCAGCAGGAGGCGCCGGCCGGTTCCGACCTGCTCGACAAGGCCGCGCCCGACGTGCCCGCCGGCGTGAAGGGCGGCAAGGCCGATCCGGGGATCTCCAAGGGACCGAAGAGCTATCCGGATGGCCCCAACGTCGAGGCCAGTCCCTGGGAGCTGGAAGCGGCGCGCGGAAAACCGCCCAAGGAGAAGTAGGGCCCAGCGAAGGCTCCCGGTCCGCGGCCTCAGCCGCCTTGGAGATTGCGCAACAGTCGGGTCAGCGCCTCGCGATCGATCCTGTCCTTGTCGCGGTAGTCCGTCTTGGTCTTGAGCAGGCCCTCGATGTCCAGCGTCCGGACCTCCACGCCTTCTTGTAGTGCACGCCTTCGGCCTGGAACCGGGCCAGCAAGTGCAGCAACTCGTCCTGTTCCATCCGCTTGCTTCAGGCCGGCGTGTTCACACGACGCGCGGCTTCGAGGGCGCGCTGCTCGTCGAGTCGGTTCAGCTCGCTGTGAATCGCCCGCAAAACCATAGGCCGCTGTGGCGGCCGATATACCCTCAGCATCCGGTCGAGCTTGCGCCCGCGCCGATGCGCCTCGAGCGGATCGAGTTCGAATTCGTCGCGATCCTGGCACCCCACCACGCGTGTCATGACGGGATGGTAGCTGGCCGGGACCGGCTACGCCTGCGCCAGTGTGTGCAGTGGCAGGTCGTGCTGCGCGGCCAGCTGGTCCAGTTCCGCGCAGGTCTTGCCGGCCAGGAATCGCGCGACCGCTTCGTGCGTGGCTGGCTCGAACATGGCTTTCATGTCTGCTGCGGCGACACCGGCTGCCGCGCACAGCGCCGCGGCGAAGTGCGGCTCCAGCGCCGCCACCGCCACGCGGCCATCGGCGCAGGGATAGACGCGATAGCCGGCGTGCGCGCCGCCGACCGCGCCGGCGGGCTGCGTCAGGCCCCAGCGCCGCGGCAGGGCGAGGTAGCCGGCTGCATCGGCCAGCGCGACTTCGAAGTAGCGTCCGCGCGGATGCACGTCGCCCGAGCCGGCGTAGCGCTCGGCTTGCAGCAGCGCGGCCTGCAGCACGGCTTCGCTGGCCATCAGGGAACCCGCCATGTCGGCGAACAGGGTGGCGGGCAGGTCGGTGCCGGTGACCAGGCCGTTCTCGGCGAGGTAGGTGAGATCGTGGCCGGGCACCTCGGCGGCCGGCCCGGGGCCACCGACGATCGCCACCTGGCACAGCGACGGGTAGCGCGCGTTCAGCTGCGGCCAGTCCAGCCCCAGCTTCTTCATCGCCGACGGCCGGAAGGACGTGAGCAGCACGTCCGCCTTGGCGAGTTCGCGGTGCACGAGCGCCTGGCCTTCGCCCGACTTGAGGTCGGCTTCGAGGACCTTCACGCCTTCGTGCAGCTCGTCGTACGCGCCGCGGTCGTAATGCCGCATCGGGTCGCCCGAGGGCGGCTCGATCTTGGTGCAACTGGCGCCCATGCGCCGGCAGCGCATGAGCGCGGCCGGGCCGGGCAGGTTGAGGGCGAGGCTGAGGATGCGGACTTGCGCGAGCGGTCGGGGGAGGGCAGTCATGCCGCGAGGCTAGCAGAGCGGAAGTCGGCCCCGCACCGCGCTACCGATCGCCGAAATCCAGCGGCAGCCCGACGTAGTTCTCGGCGATGGTGCGCGAGCCGGCCTCGCTGTGGACCAGGTAGTCGAGCTCGGCTTCCTGCAGCTTCTGGCCGATCTCGCCCTGCTCGGGAAAGCGGTGCATCAGGCTGGTGAACCACCACGAGAAGCGCTCGGCGCGCCAGATGCGGCGCAGGCAGCGCTCGGAGTAGTGGTCGATGCCGGCCTCGGTCTTGTCGCGGTAGTACTCGATCAACGCGCCGGACAGGTACTTCACGTCGGTGGCGGCCAGGTTCAGGCCCTTGGCGCCGGTGGGCGGGACGATGTGGCCGGCGTCGCCGGCCAGGAACATGCGGCCGAAGCGCAGCGGCTCGGTGACGAAGCTGCGCAGCGGTGCGATGCTCTTCTCGATGCTCGGGCCGGTGACCAGGTGTTCGCGCGCCTGCGGGTCCAGCCGCAGCTTCAGTTCGTCCCAGAACGCCTGGTCGGACCAGTCCTCGGCCTTGTCGGTCAGCGGCACCTGCAGGTAGTAGCGGCTGCGCGTGTGGCTGCGCATGGAACACAGCGCAAAGCCGCGCGGGTTGTTCACGTAGATCAGTTCCTCGTGCACCGGCGGGGTGTCCGACAGCACGCCCAGCCAGCCGAAGGGGTAGACCTTCTCGAACTCGTGGATGGCCTTGCGCGGCACGGATGCGCGGCACACGCCGTGGAAGCCGTCGCAGCCGGCGATGAAGTCGCACTGGATCTCGTGCGACTGCCCGCCGTGGGTGTAGGTGACGCGCGGCCGCTGGCTGTCGAAGTCGTGCACGGCAACGTCGATGGCTTCGTAGACCGTCTCCAGGCCTTCGGCCTTGCGCGCATCCATCAGGTCCCGGGTCAGTTCGGTCTGGCCGTAGACCATCACGTTCATGCCGCCGGTCAGCCCGTTCATGTCGATGCGGTGGCGCTGGCCCTGGAACAGCAGGTCGATGCCGCCGTGCACCAGCCCCTCGCGGTGCATTCGCTCGCCGACGCCGGCCTCGTCCATCAGGTCGATGCAGACCTGCTCCAGGATGCCGGCGCGGATGCGGCCGAGCACGTACTCGCCGGTGTGGCGCTCGAGGACGATATTGTCGATGCCGGCCTTGTGCAGCAGCTGGCCGAGCAGCAGGCCCGAGGGGCCGGCGCCGATGATCGCGACCTGGGTTTTCTTCATGGCTGATATTTGTCAAGGAAGACGAGGCGCAGCTTAGGCCTGCAACGGTGGCGGCGGCAGGGGCGCAAAGTGGCCTTTGTGCGATCATTGCGCGCGCTGCGCGATGATCGCGCAAACATCCCGGAGTGCAGCCACCGTGATCGCCCGCGCCGATTTCATCGAAGGCATGGCCAAGGGCATGGCCGTGCTGGAGAGCTTCGACACCGAGCGCCAGCGCCTGAACGCCACGTTGGCGGCTCAGCGAGCCGGCCTGACGCGCGCCGCGGCCCGCCGCCACCTGTTGACGCTGGCGCACCTGGGCTACCTGGAGACCGATGGCAGCTGGTTCTGGCTGGCGCCCAAGGTGCTGCGCTTTTCCGGCAGCTATCTCGCGTCGGCTCGATTGCCGCGCGCCGTGCAGCCGACCCTGGACCGGCTTGCCGTGCGCACGGGCGAAGCGTTTTCCGTGGTCGTGCTCGACGGCGACCAGGTGGTGATCGTCGCGCGCAGCGGGCCGACCCGCATGCTGGCCTACGGCCTGCACCTGGGCGCGCGCCTGCCCGCGCACGCCACCTCGACTGGACGGGTGCTGCTCGCGGCCAAGCGGCGCGCCGAGTTCGGCGAATGGCTCAGGGGGCGGGAATTGCCGCGCCTGACCGCGAACACCGTGGTGGAGCCCCGCAAGCTGCGGCAGCTCATCGACCAGGTGCGCCAGCAGGACTGGTGCGTGGCGAGCGAAGAGCATGAGCTGGGCGTGCATGCCGCCGCGGTGCCGCTGCGCAACCTGGAAGGCGTGGTGGTCGGGGCGCTGAACGTGGTGACGCGGCGGGAGCGCGTTCAGCAGCCGGCGTTCGGGCGCGAGATGCTGCCGCTGTTGCAGGAGGGGGCGCGGGAAGCACGGCCCTTGGTTTGACCGAGCGCCCCACCAACCCTCCCCCGGAGGGGGAGGGAGTCTCTCCCGTGGTCCCGCATATGCAAACAACAAGAGATTCGTTGGGTTTTCATAACCCAACCACCACAATTTGGCTTCCCCTTATACGAACGGAGAAGCCATGACGACGCTGCGCTTGGGCGATACCGCCCCCGATTTCCAGCAGGACTCCACCGCGGGCCCGATCTCTTTCCACAAGTGGGCGGGCGATTCCTGGGTGGTGCTGTTCTCGCACCCGGCCGATTTCACGCCGGTGTGCACCACGGAACTGGGCAAGACCGCGGCGCTGGAGAAGGATTTCGCCAAGCGCGGCGCCAAGGCCATCGCGGTCAGCGTGGACCCGATCGACTCGCACCACGGCTGGGTCAAGGACATCAACGAGACGCAGGACTGCACCGTCAACTTCCCGATCCTGGCCGACGCGGACCGCAAGGTGGCCAACCTGTACGACATGATCCACCCGAACTCGCTGGCCAATGCCACGGTGCGCAGCGTCTTCATCATCGACCCGAAGAAGACCATCCGCGCCACCATCACCTACCCGGCCAGCACCGGGCGCAACTTCGACGAGATCCTGCGCGTGATCGACTCGCTGCAGCTGACCGACAACCACAAGGTCGCCACGCCGGTGAACTGGCAGGACGGCGACGAGGTCGTCATCGTGCCCAGCCTGCAGGACCCGGCCGAAATCGCGCAGCGCTTTCCCAAGGGCTATCGCACCGTCAAGCCCTACCTGCGCCTGACGCCGCAACCGAACCGCTGATCCCTTTCCCTTCCTTCCTTCTCCGCGGGGCCGCACGGCCCCGCCTTCCCAAATGAAATCTCTCAAGACCGCAGTGGCCGTGCTGGCCCTGGCGGCCAGCGGGTTCGCTGCCGCCCAACAATCCCTGCTGAACGTCTCGTACGACGTGGCCCGCGAGTTCTACAAGGACATCAACGCCGCCTTCGTGCCGTACCACAAGAAGCAGACCGGCCAGGACGTGAAGGTCGAGCAGTCGCACGCCGGCTCCAGCGCCCAGGCGCGTGCCGTGGCCGACGGCCTAGCGGCCGACGTGGTGACCATGAACACCACCACCGACATCGAGTTCCTGGTCGACCGCGGCGTGGTCGCCAAGGACTGGGCCAAGCGCTTCCCGGACAACGCGGCGCCGACCTCGTCGACCATGCTGTTCCTGGTGCGCGACGGCAATCCCAAGGGCATCAAGGACTGGGACGACCTGCTGCGCCCGGACGTCAAGGTCATCGTGGTCAACCCCAAGACCGGCGGCAACGGCCGCTACGCCTACCTGGCCGCCTGGGGTTACGTGAAGAAGAAGGGCGGCAGCGATGCGCAGGCGCAGGAGTTCCTGTCCAAGCTGTACAAGAACGTGCCGGTGCTGGCCCGTGGCGGCCGCGACGCCACCAGCGCCTTCCTGCAGCGCAACACCGGTGACGTGCTGATCACGTTCGAGTCGGAGGTCGAGTCCGTCAACCGTGAATTCGGCAAGGGCAAGGTCGACGTGGTCTACCCGTCCATCAGCATCATTGCCGAGAACCCGGTGGCGGTGGTCGAGCGCACCGTCGCCAAGAAGGGCACCGCCGACCTGGCCAAGGCCTACCTGAACTTCCTCTACACCGAAGAAGCGCAGGAGATCGCCGCCAGGCACTCGATCCGCCCGCGCAACCAGAAGGTGCTGCAGAAGCACGCCCAGACCTTCAAGCCGGTCAAGCTGTTCTCGGTGCAGGAGCTGTTCGGGTCCCTGTCCGAAGCCCAGAAGGTGCACTTCAACGACGGTGGCCACTTCGACAAGATCTACACGGTCCGGTAAATGTCGGGTGCGGGCGTGATCGCGAACGGCCGCGCCGCGGCCTCTGGCCCTGGTTCAGGAACTGCGCGGCCGCGCGGCCGCAGCAGGAAAGTCCTCCCCGGCTTCAACCTCACGCTCGGCTACACGCTGCTGTACCTGAGCCTGATCGTCCTGATCCCTCTGTCGGCGCTGGTGATCAAGACCTTCGGCATGAGCTGGGAGGCGTTCTGGGCCGCCGTGACTTCGCCGCGCGTGCTGGCTTCCTACCGGCTGACCTTCGGCGCCTCCTTCCTCGCCGCAGCGATCAACGTGGTGATGGGGCTGCTCGTGGCCTGGGTGCTGGTGCGCTATTCCTTCCCCGGCAAGAAGATCGTCGACGCGCTGGTGGACCTGCCGTTCGCGCTGCCGACGGCGGTGGCCGGCATCGCGCTGACGGCGCTGCTGGCCGGCAACGGCTGGGTCGGCCAGTACCTGGAGCCGCTGGGCATCGAACTCGCCTTCAACCCGAACGGCGTGGTGATCGCGCTGATCTTCATCGGCCTGCCGTTCGTGGTGCGCACCGTGCAACCGGTGCTGGAAGACACCGAGCACGAGCTGGAGGAAGCCGCGATGTGCCTGGGCGCGACGCGCTGGCAGACCTTCACCAAGGTGATCCTGCCGGCCATCCTGCCGGCGCTGCTGACCGGGTTCGCAATGGCGTTCGCGCGCGCGATCGGCGAATACGGCTCGGTGATCTTCATCGCCGGCAACATGCCCATGGTTTCGGAAATCACGCCTCTGGTCATCATCGGCAAGCTGGAGCAATACGACTACGCGGGCGCCACCGCGGTGGCCGCCGTGATGCTCGTGATGTCCTTCCTGCTGCTGCTGGTCATCAATGCCCTGCAGTCCTGGCAGCGCAAGCGGGCAGGGGGGCAGTGAAATGACGGCTCTGACCAACCGCCGCGTCATCACCACCGAAGCGACCTGGGTCCGCTACGCCCTGATCGCCGCCGCCCTGGCTTTCGTGTTCCTGTTCCTGGTCCTGCCGCTGGCCGCCGTTTTCGCGGAGGCCCTGCGCAAGGGCTGGGGCGCGTACCTCGAAGGCCTGAACGACCCGGCCGCCTGGTCGGCGATCCGGCTGACCCTGGTCACCGCCGCCATCGCCGTGCCCTTGAACCTGGTGTTCGGCGTGGCGGCCGCCTGGTGCATCGCCAAGTACGAGTTCCGCGGCAAGGCCTTCCTCACCACGCTGGTGGACCTGCCGTTTTCCGTGTCGCCAGTCGTTGCCGGCCTCACCTACGTGCTGGTGTTCGGCGCGCAGGGTTGGCTGGGACCGTGGCTGGACGCGCACGGCATCAAGGTCATCTTCGCCGTGCCGGGCATCGTGCTGGCCACCGTCTTCGTCACCTTCCCGTTCATCGCACGCGAGCTGATTCCGCTGATGCAGGCCCAAGGCAGCGAGGAGGAGCAGGCGGCCATCGTGCTGGGCGCGAACGGCTGGCAGACGTTCTGGCACGTCACGCTGCCCAACATCAAGTGGGGGCTGATCTACGGCGTCATCCTGTGCAACGCCCGCGCCATGGGCGAGTTCGGGGCCGTCTCGGTGGTGTCGGGCCACATCCGCGGCCAGACCAACACCATGCCGCTGCACGTGGAGATCCTCTACAACGAGTACCAGTCGGTGGCTGCGTTCTCGGTGGCTTCGCTGCTGGCGCTGCTGGCGCTGGTCACGCTGGTGATCAAGAGCGTGGCCGAGTGGCGGCAGGAGCG